>CAYNNX010000100.1:0-13192 GCA_964398515.1 uncultured Streptantibioticus sp.
TGACCATCAAAAGCGTCTATGTCAACCCGAACTGGGTCTACGGGATCGTCAAGGGCAGCGAGGTGCACCACAACGATTGGGGCACTGGTGTCGTAAAAGGCTTGGGTGACATGTTCCCGAGCTTGCCCTCCAGCTTCCAGGGCGGCGTCGACGTCGTCTACGTGAACCCGAACTGGGTCTACGGCTTCGTCAAGGGCGACATCATCCACCACACCGACTGGGGCAACGGCGTAACGAAAAAGCTGAGCGACCAGTGGCCCGGGCTGCCGGAGAACTTCAAGTCGGGCGTCGACGCCGTCTACGTGAACCCGAACTGGGTCTACGGCTTCGTCAAGGGCAACGAGGTGCACCACACGGACTGGGGCAAGGGAGCCAAGAAGGAGCTCGCAGACCAGTTCCCCAGCCTGCCGTCCGGTTTCCACGGCGGCGTCGACGCCGCCTATGTGCACCCGAACTGGGTGTACGGCTTCGTCAAGGGCAACGAGGTGCACCACACGGACTGGGGCAACAACGAGACCCGGACTCTCGCCCACCAGTGGCCCGGACTGCCGGATAGCTGGAAGAAGTAAAAGGGGCCCCACTTCGACAGCGGTCGGGCACAGCCAGTGCGGGCTGTGCCCGCAGCAGCCTGTCTCTCGCGCCTGCAGACAGACGTATCCCTTGCATCCGAAGCCGGCCGGCTACACCTCCGCCACGGCACCGGCTGGGTGCTTCCACGCACAAGGCTGCGACACCCTGGGGTCGCTGACCCCCTGTGACGCCGGAACCGGCGCTCGCCAGTGCGTGCGCGAGCCCCTGCCAGACTGACCAGCCCCGGCGGTCGCGGGTGCGGCCTTCGCCCGCACGGCTTGTGCTACGGCCGGGGCCCCGCTGGATTCGAACCGTGCGGTGCGACGGTCCGTGCTACTCCTGTTGAGCCGTGTGTGCCTGCCGCACACACGGCTTCGCGGCAATGACGGCCAATGACGGAGAGGCGCGGCATGCGCAGTGCTGCGGAGACGAGACGGCGACCGCTCGACCGCCACTGGCTGCGCGGTCTGCTGGCGGCTGCGCTGGCGTTGGCCGGTGTGCTGGCTGCGCAGGCGCCCGCGGGGGCTCGGAACCAGCAGGTGGTCAAATACTTAGTCGTCCCCCCACCGCACAACGGGGTCAAGACCGACCTCTACGACCTCGCCCAGAGCGTGCTCGGCGCGGGAAACCGGTATGCGGAGGTCTTCGCGCTGAACCGGAACAGACTGGAACCGGACGGCGCCCGATTCACCGACCCCACGGCGATATACCCGGGGTGGATCCTCGTCCTGCCTGCTGACGCGCAGGGCCCCTTGGTCCGGTCGGGCCCTCTCCCGCGGATGGCCCCGGCTGATCCGACAGCGGGGACCGACGGGATCGGCGCCGGTGTGACGCCGGCTCGGGTGCCCTTACCCGGCCACGGCCCTGGTCCCCTGGACATCGCCCCGGCGTTCGCCATGCTCTTGCTCTTGGCGCTCGGCATCGGCCTGGCCCGCTCGCACAGAACCGGACGAGCAGCCGAGGCAGGACCCGCACCGCCAACGGCTGTAGAACCGGCTGAAGCGGAGGCCATGGAGGAAGCGACACACCAACGCGCGGCTCACGCCGGGACCCGCCCCCTTCCTGCCGACGAGCAAGGGAGCGAGGAGTCAGGCGACCTGGACGCGACGGTGCTGCCCTTCACCGCTCCGCGTACAGATCCGTCGGGACCGGCTTCCGAGGGGGCCCAGCCGAGGGGACGCACGAACGGACCCGCCCCCGGTGCGCGGCAGCCGGGTGATCGGATACTCCTGCCCGTCTACCTGGTGGTGGACGAGTCGGTCTCCATGAGCATCTGCATCGACGACCTCAACGCGGGACTCGCCTTGCTGCACACAGCCCTGCGCGGCGACCCGTCGGCCGCAGCACGGATCCGCCTCGCCGTCCTTGGATTCTCCACCGATGTGGCGGTCCGCCTGGAACTGACAGACCCGCGCCTCGAAGCCGAACCGCCCCAGCTACACGCCCGCGACGTCACCAACTATGGCGCTGCCTTCACCGAACTGCTCACCCGCATCCCCGCAGACGTCGCCGGACTCCAGGCCGCGGGCCATCGGGTCTGTCGGCCCGCCGTGTTCTTCATCACCGACGGTAAGCCGACCGACCACTGGGAAGCGCAGCACGAACGACTCGTGAACCGTGAGACCACCAAAGCGGCGCCGGACATCATCGCCTGGGGCGTAGGCGAGGCCGATGCCCGGACCATCATGGGCGTGGCCAGCCGCGAGGAGTTCGCGTACGTGTCGAACGAAGGGCTACCGCTCCGGGAGGCGATCGCACAGTTCTGCTTGGCCCTGACCGCGAGCCTCACCCGGTCGGGCCGATCACTGGCTCGCGGCAAAGCCGAATTGGTGGTGGAGCGCCCCCCGGGTTTCCGCCGGGTGATCGACGTCGGCGTTGAACGCCCGCCGACTGGCCGGAGCAGACGCTGCTCCTCCTGAGCGCCGCGTCATCCACGCGGATGATCCCGAGCTGGTGGGCCGCTGCCGATATCGGCGTACGGCGCTTTGAGCGCGGGCGCGGTACCGGGGCCGAATGTGCCGGGTGCGTCCCGGTCGACGTAGCCCAGGCCGGAGAACACGAGCGCCGCCCGCTGCGGCGAGCCGGCCGGCGACCAGCCGCCGGGTCACCCGCGCAGCGCCGCCCAGGTGTGCTCGCCGACCTGGCCGTCGACCTGCAGATTGTGCCGCCTTTGGAACCGCTCCACCGCAGCCTGGGTGTCGTCGCCGAACTGTCCGTCCACACCGCTGGGGCCGATGTCGTAGCCGCGGGCCTGGAGAATGCACTGGACCTCACGGACTTGCGGTCCGGAATCGCCCCTCTGCGTGAGCGCGTCCCCCGAGTAGTAGTTGCACGAACTCCAGGGCTTGGGAGCGGGGGTCGATCCGCTCGACCCGGCGATCGAACCGGCTCCACCCGCTCCGCCTGGCTTGCCGCCTCCGCCCGTCCCGCCGGTCCCACCACCCGGCGCCCCCGGTCCGACGGGGGAGGCGCCGCCGCCTGAGCCGGCCGTGCCGCCAGAACCGCTGTTTCCTCCTGCGTTGGCCGGACCCGGTCCGCTCCTGGGGTTACCCGGGCCTGCGTTGTTCCCGCCACCGCCGGTGGCAGCCCCGCCCCCCTGCTGCTCTCCGGTGCCTGACGTGGCGGAAGCCTTGCCAGGCGCGTGCGAGGCCGGGACGGACGCTGAACTGCGGTTCCCGGCCGCTGCGTACTTGGCCGACGCGGGGTGCCGAGCCAGCACGCTCACCGTCACGGCGCCCAGCGCGACGATGGCCACCGTCAGCACGGCGGCCAGTACGAACAGGCCGCGTCGCCGCCGCACGGGTGTCGGCGCCGGGGCTCGACGCGGCAGGCCCCCCGGGTCGCCCCCCACGGCGGTTTCCAGGCCACCGGGGCTGCCCGGCTCGCCCAGTGACGCCCTGGCCGCGAGCGCCGCCCGGGGTTCGATCCGGTTACGGAGCGGTTCCGGCCAGCCGGTCACTGCGTGCTTGTCCGCGACGGCGGCGGCCACCGCGGCGGCGTCCGGGCGCTGCTCGAGGTCCTTGTCCAGACACCGGGAGACCAGGTCGTACAACTCCGCGTCGTACACCTGCAACCCGGTGAGGTCGGGTGGCTCGTGGACCACACGGAAGAGCACCTCAGTGGGGCTGCCCTCGCCGAAGGGCGGTCGGCCCGTCGCGGCGAACATCAGCAGGCCACCCAGGGCGAAGACATCCGACGCGGGCCCCACAACCCCCGCCTTCGCCTGTTCCGGCGCCATGTACGCCGGCGTGCCGACGTGCTGTCCGGTCACCGTCAACTGGCTGAGATCGGCGGCGTGCGCCACACCGAAGTCGATGACCTTGGGGCCGTCGAGCGCCAGGATCACGTTGGACGGCTTCAAATCCCGGTGGATGATGCCCGTCCGGTGGATCGCCGCCAGCGCGCTCGCCGCTCCGGCCGCCAACCGCCACACGGCGGCCGCGGGCAGCGAACCCGGCCCCAGCACCGCGTCCTCCAGAGAGAGCCCCGGCACATACGCGGTCGCCATCCACGGCCGGGTGGCATCGGCCTCGGCGTCCACCAGCGGCGCGGTGAAGTCGGCGTCGAGCCGGCTCACCGCCTCCAGCTCATGTGCGAACCGCCGCCGGAACTGCGGGCTGTCCGCCAGTTCGGGCCGGATCACCTTCACCGCCGCCAACCGGCTGTCGGCCCAGCCGAGATAGACCCGCCCCATGCCGCCGGAGCCCAGCACACCGAGGAGCCGGAACCGCCCCACGCGATCGGGGTCGTCCGGCGTCAACGGCTTGGCGCCCAGCACCCCCAACTCGGCTTCGCTCAACCCTGAGTTCATGGTGTCCCCCTTCGCGCTGCCGAGCTCTGGCGGCAATCAGGCCGCGGCCCCTCCCCGGTGATGACGACGATGCCCGGAGGGGAGCCGCGAGTGCAACCGGCCGGGCTGTCAGACCTGGAAGCCGCCGATCTTCCCGACGCCCTGCTGGTCGGTGGTGTCGATGCTGGAAATCACGGTCTTCGCGCCCTGCGCCATGTGGGTGAGCGACTGGCTCATCATGTGGGCTGCCTTGTTGAACTGGTCCAGGTCCTGCTGGAACTTGTGGGCCGACGCACCTTCCCAGTCGCCCGAGCTGGCGAGCGTCTTGCCGGCGCTCTGAATCTTCGTCACCTCCGACATGAAGGTGTTCACCATGCGAAGGAACTGGTCGGCGTTGTGCTGTGCGTTCGGTCCGACGACAACCCGCATTGCCATCTCGATCAGCCTTTCTGAGCTGCCGGCTCCGGTGATTCGCGCCGGGAATCTGTGATGACTCGAAGGTAGGCCGGGGTCGTCTGTCGGCCGTAGCGTGCAGGGCATCGGGCGTTGGCACCACACGCCGTTGTGGTGCGCGCACCACGGGAACCGCCGCTCATGATCCCCCTTCAGGCAGAGCGACATCCGGTACCGCGACCTGGATGGCGGTGTACGACCCGTCCGCGGCGAGATATCCGCGGCCGGGGCGCATCGTGAGCGCGTGGCGGCGCGGCAGGGCGACACCCAGCAGGTCGCCGTCGAGCGTCTCGGGCATCAGCACCACACCGGATCTGCTGCGTCGCACCGATGCCAGCCAGTGCATGCCGTTGCGCACCTCACCCTCGTTGCGGGCCACGGCGATCACATGGAGACCGGGGTCCTCATGCGTGGTCAGCGCGGAGAACAAACCGCTGAAGTCCTCGAACGCGTCTGCGTCATCGATCAGCACCACCGGAGGCCGGTCGTTCTCCTGGACGAGGGCGGTGAGTTCGGGGATGTCGGCGACCAGCCGTACCGGCGCCGGGAGTTGACGCACCGGCGAGTTGCGTGGCGCGTACGCGAAGACCGGGGCGTCCACGGCCGTCAACAGGCCGAGGGCGAGGGTGGCCAGCAGTGTGCTGCGGCCGGAACGACGTGGCCCGGTGATCAGCACATGGTCGTGTTCGTGGACGGCCAGGTGGACCGGTCCCAGGGTCTCCTGCGACACCCCGACGGGGATCGTCCACGGATGCGTGGCGGCGCGCGGTGTCGCCTTCAGCGTCGCGAGGGGGACGGTGTCGGGCAGCACCTGGATCTGCGGGACCTCGTACGCCCCGGGCCAGGCGGCCCGCACCGCGGCCACGACCCCCGGCAGGTCGGTGCCGGGGGTCGCCACCTGGACGACCTGTCGTGTTGCGGCCACGATGCCGCGACCCGGCGCCATCGCGGGCACCTCACGCGTCGGCACGTCGAAGTAGGCGTAGTCGGAGGCGTCGGCGAGGCGCAGCAAGAGCTTCTGGGCGGTGCGGGCCAGCCAGTTCCCCGGGACGCCGCCGGCCCGGTCCACCGTGCCCGCGACCGCGATTCCGACGGCCGGGCCCTCGGCGTAGACCTGGGCGAGCCGGGCCATCATCGCGTCCATGAACTGGTCGTCCTCGGTGCCGGTCAGCAGCGCGCCGAGGCCGTCGACGGCCACGAGCCAGCGAGGGAAGTCGGTGCCGCCGACGGCCTTGCGGCGCTCCAGCTCCCCGGTCAGCAGGGCGATGAGCCGGAGCATCCGCTCCCGGTCCGAGGTGCGCACGTATCCGCCCGCGTGCGGCAGCCCGGCAAGCGGCGCCAGATCGCCCGCACCGTGGTCCAGCACATGGACGTGCAGCTTCTCCGGCGGCAGGACGCGCGACCAGGCGAGGACGAGCGAGGCCAGGGTGGTCGTGGTGCCCGAGCCGACGGCGCCGAAGACGAGGAGGTTGCCCGCGTCCGGGTCCCAGCCGAGCGGAAACTGCCGTTGCTGGTCGGGCGCGTCCGCGAGAACGAAGGCGGGCAGCCCGGTCGTGGGCGTCTGGAACCCCGTCTCCGCGTGCGACGGGAGCTCCTCGAGGGGCATGTCGTGCGGCAGCGGGTCCGGCCACGGCTTGCGCGGTGCGGCGGGACCGCCGGCGGCGAACGTCTCGCGGGCCAGGTCCACCAGGCGTTGCAGGTCGGTGCGGGCGGTCTCGGGGAGCGGTTGCGTGGTGTCCGGCTGGTCCGATACGCCCCGCCCGAAGCGGAACGGGAGCAGCCGCAGCCGTTCCTGGGTGCCGCCGGTCGCGGTGACGGCGGTCGCCAGCGCGGTCTGGACCGCCTCGACCTCCCCGCCGGAGACCCGGCGGAACGCCCGCCCCCACTGCCGGGGGCCGATCGTGGCCGCCGCCGGGGAGTCGATCACGTCCCGGGAGTCCTCCGGGGTCTCCAGGCGCAGCGCGATGCGCAGCTTGACGTTGGCCTTGATGGCGTCGCTGACCGAGCCGGCCGGGCGCTGTGTCGCCATGACGAGGTGGACGCCGAGGGTGCGACCGCGTTGGGCGACGTCGACGAGTGCGTCGACGAACGTCGGCAGCGCCTTGACGAGGGTCGCGAACTCGTCGATCACCACCACCATGCGCGGCATGGGCTCCAGATCGTGCCGGGAGTTGTCCCGCAGCTGCTGGTAGGAGCGGAAGTCGGAGAGGCCGACCGCGCGCAGCATCCGTTCCCGGCGGCGCAGTTCGGCCTCCAGGCAACGCAGAGCACGCATGCTCAGTTGTTCGTCGAGGTCGGTGACGAGCCCGACGACGTGCGGTAGCCGGGCGCACTCGTCGAGGGCGCCGCCGCCCTTGTAGTCGATGAGGACGAACACCAGATGGTCGGGGTCGTTGCCGACGGCGAGGGCGGTGATCAGGGTGCGCAGCAGTTCGCTCTTGCCCGAGCCGGTGGTGCCGGCGATCAGCGCGTGCGGCCCGTCGTCGTCGAGGTCGATCTCGTACCGGCCGCCGTCGGTGACGCCGAGCACGGCGCGGGCGCGCAGGGTTCGTGCGGCGGTCCGCCATCGTTCGGCGAGCGCGTCGGGGGCGAGGGCCGGCAGGTCGAGGAGGGGGAGCAGCGGCGTCTGCGCGGGCAGCCCGGCCCCGGCGAGCGCGATCTCCGGGTCCTCGAACCTGGCCAGCGCCCGCGCAGTGGTGCGGGCCCGCGCCTCACCGACCCCTGTCGTCAGCATGCTGCCACGCCGATCGCCGGAGGCGACATCGCGCAGCTCGCCGTTGCCGCCGGGGCGTACCGTGAGGACGATGTCGCACAGCGCCGGGAGCGGATCGGCCAGCACGACGGCCCGGGTGGCGCCGGCCCGTCCGGCGATCAGGTCGCGTAGCGGGCAGTTACGACCCTCAAGCAGGTTGGCGCCGTCGGCGAGCACCAGCAACGCCCCCTGTTCGGCGTCCGGGAAGGGGTGTCTGGCGAGGAGTTCAGCGGCGAGCGTGTCGGACTGCGCCCGGCCGACGGCGACCATCCGGGTGGTGCCCTGGGCCCGGTCGAACAGGTGCGGCAGCCACTTCGCCCAGTCCCAGCGCGCCGACCAGGCGGAGTTGGTGAAGACCGCGATCGCCAGATCTGCCGGGCCCGCGTTCACGGCGGCCTGGCACAACAGCGCACGGGCCGTGGCGAGTACGGCGTCACGGTGGCCCTCGACACCGAGCACCCGGTTCGTGCCCAGATCGACGTGGATCGGGACGCGCGGCAACTCCGCGTACCGGCTGAGGACTTCGGCGGCCTCCGCAGGCGGCTCGTCCCGTCCGCCCCGCTCATCGCCGAGGTTCGGCCGCCACGGCTGATCCCCGACACCGACCGCGAGCTTCAAGAAGTCGTCGGAGGCGGCCCGCCGCTCCCACAGGCATGCGCCCGGCGCTTCGGCGCGGAACGCGACCTCGGCCGGATCCAGGCCCACGGTCCGGCGGCGTACCAGCTCCGCCCGGTGCTCCCGCGCCAGCTCCGTTTCGAACAGCCGTAGCGCGGCCTGGTAACCGCGTCTGCCCTTGCGGCGGCCACCGCGGCCGCGTATCCGCTCCTCGAAGGTGGAGGCGAGATAGCCGAGCGGCGAGAGCGCCGCGAACGCCGCGAACCGCGGGTCCCCGAAGAGCCAGACCGTCATCACGGCAAGCCCGATCGGCGCGAGCAGGGAGGTGTAGAGGAACGGCGACCGCCCTGACCGCTCCGGCGCCACGGGGAGCCCCAACGGCACGGGCGTAGGCGGTGTCTCCCGCGCCTGACGATGGAACGGCACACGCCAGCCGTGCCGCACCCCGTGCACGGCGTCGACGCCGGCCCGCCGAACGTCGTCGGGAGGGGGGACCACCCGCACCAGCGCGCCACCTCCCACGCCGATCATGTCGTGCTCGGTGACCGCCACCGCCTCCGTGATCAGCACGCCGTTGACGTCGACCCCGTTGCGGGATCCGCAGTCCGCCACGGTGGCCGGACCCGACTCCGGCACGGTGAGGACGGCATGCCGCCGCGAGACCGAGGGGTGGTCGACGCGTATGCCGTGTGCGGCGTCCCGGCCGATGGGCGTTTCGCCGTGGCGCAGCGGCAGCCGCGCTCCGGCGTCGAGCCCGGCGACCACCCGCGCCTCCAGGACCGGCGGCTCGGGCCGGGTGTGCGACAGCGCACCCGCGGGCTTGACCGTTGAGCCGCTCACGAGCCCCGAGGCGCGTAGCCCCACCGTGCCCGCGACGAGTCGCCCGTCGATCACCAACGCCATCCGGTTCTGCCCCAGCGCCTCTGCCAGGTCGCCTACCTGCGCTGTCGGATCGGTGACCGCGAGGGCGTACTCGGTCTCGCGGTCACCGTCGCGGAACAGGAATTCCATGCCAGCCTCAAATAACTTGGTAACTCACGTTAGCAATCGGGTTTTCGCCGGAGACGCGGGTGAAGCGTATTCAGCTGGGGCAACTCAAGTGAATCAGGAGAGGGGAAGTCGCACTTCCACGGACGTGCCTTCGTCCTTGGCGCTCTCGATCAGCACGGTGCCCCCGACCTCGGTGAGCCGGCCGATGACCGACCGCCGCAGCCCCGTGCCGTGCTCCGGCTCGCCCTCGAAGCCGCAACCTGCGTCCACCACCGTGAGCACCAGGCCGTCGCGTCCATGGCTGACGCGGATCGTGGCGACGTCGGTGTCCGCGTGTTTGACGACATTGGTCAGCGCCTCCCGGGTCGCCTCGACCAACGCGGCCACGTGGGGCGGGGGCAGCCGGTCGTGCGGATTGCCGGCTGCGGCGAGACCGGCGGTATTGACCTCGACCCGCAGGTGCTGCAGGGCGAATGCACGCGCCAGGGTCTCCAACTCGGCCACCAGATTGCCCGGTTCGCGTTCCCGGCCGGTCTCCACCAGGTCACGCAGCCAGGCTGCCTCCTCCGCGACCTGACCGCGAACCCCGGTGTCGAACCGCCGGTCGCCCCGGGCGAGCATCTCCATCACCTGCAAGACCCGGTCGTGCAGAATGCGTTGATGCCGTTCCCGCTCCTGGGCGCGCGCCTCCTCTTCCGCGGCCCGGACCGCTGCTGCCGCCTCGCGGTCGAGTTCACGCCCGGACTTTCGCGCACCCCCGACCGCGACGCCGGTCAGGACCCCGGCCGCCAGGACTGTCACGCCCGCGGCAAGCCCGCCTCGGATACCGCCACCGGCGGCCCACCACACGATCGGGCACGCGACCACGGCCACGCCCACGGCAGTGCGGATCCACAGTGCCGCCAGCCGCCTCGTTCCCGTCGACCACACGCCGGACATCCCCCGATTATCCGTTTCCACTCTGTGTCTAGATACGACCGTTACGTGCGCCGCGCGCCAGCGCGATCCTGGTCAACTCAGCCTTGTTTCCGGCCTGCAGCTTGACCCGGATCCGTTCCACATACGTGTCGACCGTCGCCTTGGTGACGTTCATGCGCCTGGCGGCCTGGGCATGGGTGAAACCGGCGGCGATCAGGTCCAACGCCTCACGCTCGCGCGGCGACAGAACCTCCGACGGGTCGTCGGGCGGCGCCGGGACCTGCGTGAGCGCCGCAGTCAGCACGTCCGCCAACTGCGGCGACAGCGAGAACCCGCCCGCGGCCACGGTTGCCAGGACCGCGAGCAGGGTCTCCTTGTCCGTGTCCTTGGTGACATAGCCGCTCGCCCCGGCCCGCACGACCGCCAGCACGTCGGCGGGCGCCCGGGAGGCTGACATCACCAGGACCCTTGCCCACGTGGCGATTTCGGCCACAGATAGGGTCGACGGCTTGCCGTCGGCCAGGTAGAGATCGTGTACGACGACATCGACCGAGCCGTCGCGCGGCAACGCGGCAGGATGGTCGAGCGAAGCCGCGACTTCGAACCCCGGGGCGGCAGCGACCAGCGCCGCGACGCCCTCCCGGGTCACAGGATGGTCGTCGACGATCGCCACCCGTACAGTCGTCACCACACGATCGTCGCAGTGACGGTTACGTGACGTCAAGTTACTGAAGGGTTGCTCGGCCCTTCACGCTTCAGCGCCCTCCGGACGGGGTCGGGGACGGTCCCGGGGTCGGGTCTGGTGAACTCGGCGGATTCGAGGGCGGTGATGGAGCCACAGGCGTCGGACTCGGGCCCGGGGCCACCGGAAGTATGTGACCGCCGGTGGAGTCGAAGAAGAGTGAACCGCTGCCGATCTCACGGAAGTCCTGCGCAATCCCCGCTTGGTGCAAGGCGTGCATGTCGTGGCCCGTCACGCCGTGACCGAAGTTCTGGGACTCATGGAAGTCGTAGTAGCTGGTCATCTGGAGCGTTGTCTGCCAGGTACCCTCGGGCGTGCGGTGGCCGACCAGTCGGTAGTAGCCTTTGCCGACCGCCAGATTCCAGTCCGCGCTGTCCGTGAAGGGCGACTGGGGTGTCCCCGACCTGCCTCCGGGGATCGCGTCGTATATCCAACCGGAATCAAATGCCGAGGTGCCCGTGGCTTCTGCTGCGGCGATCTGCTCGGCTGCGGTCTTGTCGACCATGCTCGCGAAGTTCGCCGAATCGTAGTAGGGGACCGTCGAATCGAAGTTCAGGTCCTGGCCGGAGCCCTGAAGGTAGTGACTGAAGAATTGACCGGCATTCGGGCCACCCATGAGATAAAGGTAGGCGTGGGCTTCTTGTGCCGTAGTGTTGTAGTAGTCCACAATGGCAGGGGTTCGCGGTATTGAATTGTAGTCCTTCCCGTTGATGCTCGGCTGGAACGCACCATCCTGGTTGAGCACCGTATCTTCCGGCCAGAACCGGCCGTGCCCGGTGTCCGTCGTGTACGCGGCCAATTCCACCGCAGGGGTTGAGCCCCCTGCACCCGCTGCCCCTGCGGAAGCCGTGGTCACGTTCGGAGCCGCCGGCATCTTCGCCGCGCCGCTCGCGTCCGCACGGTCGATGTCGTCGACCACCGACTGCGCGCCCTTCGCCATGCGCTCCATGGCCGGCACCAAGCGGTCGAGCAGGGCCGTCATCCGCTGCCGGTCCTGCCGGAAGCGGGCCGCGGCGCCGCCGCGCCAGCCGCTCTGGTCGGCCAAGGCCTTCGAGCTCGCCGCCAGGCTCCGTGCGGCGGCGCCGAGTTGTCCTGCGAGGGCCGCGAACCGGCGGGCGCCGACGGCGGCGTTCGCCCCCACCACCACACGTACTCGGTCTGCCATGCCGGAGCACCTCCCTGCCCGCAGGATGCGGCTGCCGAGCCGTCTGGTGTAGGGGGCGTCATGTCGGTCATTCACCCGACAGCGCCGTGTGGATCGCCGTGATCCGCGTGACGACCGACGGCCGAGTCGGTGCATCCGGAGCCGGGGCGCGCCGAGCCCGGCACCGGGCTCGTGGGCTCCGCGTACCCCGGTCGGCGACCTGGATGGTCGGGCTCCGCTCCGCTTCGGCCGCGGCCGGTGCCGCCGCGTCCTAGTTCCTTGGAGGGGACTCCCGACATCTATGGCGCGCCGTGACCGACCCGGAGCTGATCCCGCGAACAGATAGGGTCCCGGTGGCACCGTTCGGGCATGCGCCAGGGGGAAACGGACCATGAGCACGGGCACGGCGTTAGTCTTCCTCCATGGGCACTACCCGCTTGACCCGGCATCTTCGGGCCCCTCGTGCTCTCGTCTACCGCGCACTGCTCAGTGCGGAGGCCGTCCAGCTTTGGATGGTGCCCGATTCGATGACGAGCCACATCCACTCGTTCGACGCGCGCGAGGGTGGCGCTTTCCGGATCTCGCTGACCTACGACACGCCCACGACCGCGGGGAAGACGACTGCGCAGACCGACACGTTTCACGGCCGTTTCATCAGGCTCGTGCCCGACACCGAGGTCGTCCAGGTACTGGAGTTCGAGGCCGACGACCCGGCCATGCAGGGTGAGATGACGATCACTTACACGCTCGCGGATGTCGGCGACGGCACCGACCTGACCGGCGTGCACGAGAACCTCCCACCAGGAGTATCACCTGCTGACAATGAACTGGGCTGGAGCATGTCGCTCGACAAACTCGCCAAGCTCGTCGAGAAGGGGTAGTTCGCGGCTTAAGGCAACATTGGTCGGTGACTGACGCACCGTTCGGACCTGGCCTCCACCGGCGAGGCCGGTGACGTCACCGCCACCGAGGACACCGGCATCGTCACCGCACACGACCACTCCCAGCTACTCTTTCGCTGCCCTGACTTCGAATCCGGACCGCAGGCGCCTTGCGTTACCTCCGGTGCGTGATCCGCGCTGCGAGCAGGTCGGGTCGATGTGGGTGTAGTAGGCCGCGATTGCGACGTGAACGGTGTCGTCCCGCCTTGTGAGGGACGTCGGTTCTGCAATCCGTCGGCGGCGGTGAGCACCACGGTGTGCGAGCCGTTGAGGCGGA
>CAYNNX010000100.1:13292-20286 GCA_964398515.1 uncultured Streptantibioticus sp.
CCGCCCCCACCTACTCCCACCTGCCTGACCGCGCTGCGGCACCGGCACCCGGATGCGGACGTCTCGGCCGAGGACCTGCTGTCCGAGCACGGCATCGAGCAGATCGCTGCGGGCAGACTCGACCTGGCGGTCATCGCCTCATGGGGCACGCCTCCCGAGCCACCTCCCCACGTCGCCGTGCACCCGCTGCTGCACGATCCGATGGTCGTGGTCCTCCCCGACGACCACCCCCTGGCCACGCGACGTCCCGCAGGCGCCCCGCTGCGCCTGGAGACCTCCGCCACGAGTCGTGGGTGACCATCCTGGCCGGTCACGCCGCCCGAGAGCAGTTCGACCGGGCCGCAGCAGCTGCCGGGTTCGTCCCCAAGATCCGCTTCCAGACGGCCTCCTACGACGTCGCCCAGGCTCTGGTCGGCACCGGCATCGGCGTCGCCTTGGTCTCACGCCTCGCTCACCCCGCTGGTGGACAGCTTCCACGCCTGCTGCACGACGTCGCCGCCGACATCGCCGCCGACTGGAACAGAACGCAACGAAATTGAAAGTCCCTCCCTGTGCCGTCCTGGCTCGCTTTCCCGGCCACCGTCTGTACGTACTGCCCAAGGTGACGACACACCGAGCCGGCATCGGTCTGGCCTGTGACCTGCGCTCGGTACGTCGCGGGGTTCGGCCGGAAGCCGCGGAGGGCCATGGCTGCGAACTGCCGGCCGTCCTCCTCGCCAAGCCGTTCGGCATGTACTCCTCGCGTGCCGACCGGGAAACCGATGCACCGCCCAAGGCGTGTCGCCTCTCACCCACATCCCCGGACAGCGCACCGCCGCGGCCGGTCGATCCGCTTAGGATGATGTGGTGGTCCTGGTCCGGATCGAGCGCCACTCGCGGTTGTCTGCCGATGAGGCATGGCGGCGGCTCACAGACTGGGGACGGCATGCGGAGTGGGTGCCGTTCACGCAGGTCACTGTGGGAACAACGCCGCCGACGGGGGTAGGGACGCTGTTCGTGGCACGCACCGGCGTCGGCCGGTGCCACGTGGACGACCCGATGGAGGTCGTCGGTTGGCAACCGCCCGCGGGCGACCGTCCGGGGCACTGCCGTGTGGAGAAGCGGGGCCGGGCCGTTTCGGGATGGGCGCAGCTCACGGTGGGTCCGCACGGCGGCGGGTCGTCGATCCTGTGGTGTGAGGAAATCCGGCTGCGGAAAATGCCCCACCTGTTCGATCCGCTTATGCTCGTAGCCGCTCGTCTGCTCTTCGGCCGTGTGATCAACGGTCTCCTGGCCGGCTGAGCTCGCCGAGCCCCGGGCCTGCGCACTCGCGGCGACTCGGGCCTTGCGCCGCTCCTCGCAAGCGGCGGCGGGCACGCGTTGGCGGAGCTCGCCGCCGGTAGCGTCGCCGCTGTATGCGCCGGCCTCGTAGCCGGCGCACCAGGCACACCAGTACGCCGGCAGGCCCGTTGCTCAACGTCATCCTGGCTAGCCGTCGGCGACAGTCCCGAGCCCGCGGAGAGCCTGTCAGGGCGACGTCCCCGGGGTGCTCCGGGCCCCGGGCAGCACCTGCCCGACGTCACCCTCGGCGCGCCGGACCTCCGGTCCGCCGTGCCGGGGCCGAGGAGTGAGCAGTACCTACTCCTCGATGGTGATGGCTCGAACGGGGCAGCCCCGAGCTGCCTCCTGGGCCAGCGGGTCCCCGGCGCCGTCTTCCCTCCCGGGGGATCACGGTTCCGAAGCCGTCGTCGTCCTGTGTGAACGCGCCAGCGGCGGTCAGCGCACACTCGCCGGATCCGATGCAAAGATCCGAGTCGATCGAGACCCGCGTCATCTTTCGCTCCAACAGGTAGAACGACTGATCCCCGGCCCGGGACCAGCCACGACCTCTGGAGCCTGGAGATCTTCACCGACTCGTGCGGGGCGACTGCCGAGTCGTTCAGGGGGTGATTCGCTCGATCAGACGAAGATCACCCCGTCCAAGTTGGTTCAATCAGAGAAGACACCGAGCCGAAGCCGTTCGCACCTAGGCCGGAGCCGCAAGCCTGATCACGCCGTCAGGGACGGCTCGCCCGAGCCGCCCGTAGGCCCTGTCCGGGCGGTATGGCCGAGAGAACCGATGAGCGAGGTCGTCAGTTGCGGGTGAGGGTCCGTGTTGCGGCCGCGGCGATGGCGATGCCCAGCGTCCAGCCGAGTACGGTCAGTACGGCGGTGACGACGGCGGCCGTGCCGTGGTACTGCCAGACCTCGGGCTGGCCGAAACGGATGACCGGGATCAGGTGGTCCGCCGCGTAGAGCACCGGGTTGAACACCGACCGGTCCTCGCTGCTGACATGCTCGGGCCTGACCATGCTGAAGTACACGCTGCTGGCCGCCAGCAGGCCGACGGCCCACCCGATCGCGCGCATCGGCCGGTAGCCGTAGCCGGCGATCCAATCGAGCAGATGGCCGGGGATGCGCTGCCACCCGGGCAGCTTGGCGCGCTGGGCCCGCTGCTTGGCGAGCAGCACCGTCCTGGCCTCGCCGTCGTTGCCCAGCGCCCGGTAGTAGGCGGCGAGCTGCTCGTACGGCTGGGCCCGGTAGCCACCAACCTGACCCGGCGTACCGTTCCTGACCTGACGGCCGATCAACTTCAGTCGCCCCCGGGCCTCGATGTACCGGCTGAACGCGCCGTAGGTGAAGCCGTCGAGGTTCAGCCGGCCCGGCCACGACGCGAGGTCGTCGCGTATTCCGCCTGTGGCCGTCGCTCCGTAGAGGGTCAGCAGCGCGTGAGGGCTGTCCATGTCGCTCAGGTCCAGGTGGCCGACGATCTGGGCGCTGGTCAGCCGGAGTTCCCCGTCGGTGGTGAATCCCTTGGTGAGGTAGACGCTGCCCCCCACGACCATGCGGCTTGCCGCGAGCACCGGCGCTTCCTTGGGTATCTGGCCGCCCGCCGGCGGCCGGATCCTGGTGCGCAGCAGTCTGGCTCCGTCGAGGTACAAGTCGGCGCCGATCCGGGCTCCGGCCAGACTCACCGTGCCGTATGCCGTGAAGCGCCGCTGGCCTGGCTCCGCATCCTGCCGGAAGGACGCCTCACTGGCCACGGTGAGCGACCTGGCGTTCAAGGCGGAACCGTTCCTGCCGGTCAAGGTCGCACCATCGAGCACCAGGGCGCTGCCGACGTGCACTCCAGGCAGACGTAGCTCGCCGATCGCTTTGAGCCGATGGGCGAGGAGACTTCGTCCGACCCTCATACCGCCCGCGTTGAGCGACTTACCGTCCAAAGAACGATTGATCAGTTGTGCGTCGATGAAGGTAACCTGACCGTTGATCACGGCGTTGATCAGGCAGAACGCTCCGTTCACCCTGATCCGGCGAGCGTACAGGTTGCCATCGACCGTGATTCCGTCCGCGTGCACCGCACGTTCGCAGCCTCCGGTCACCACCGCGTCGCGCAACTGCAGCGTGCCGCGTATGTGTGCGCCGTACGCGGTTAGCCTGGTCAACTGAGATCCGCTCAGGTCGATCGGGCCGGTGACCGCCTCGTCGAGATGGATCGGTCCCTCGAAGCGGCACCCGCTCAGGAGCAGCTGTGCAACGACCTGCCCGTGGTCCACGCGCAGGTCGCCGGTGATCCTGGCGCCGGCGATCCGGACCGCTGCGACGCACCCCCGCTCGGCCTGGCGGGCCCCCAGGAGCAACGCGGCGATCACCTCGCCCCGCACCTTTCGGTCGGCGCTCCACCGGTCGGCGTTGGCCGGCTTGTCCAACTCGCAGTCACCGACCCGCAGATCGACCAATTGCCCGTGTGGGAAGGCCTGCCAGATCCGGCGTTCGGTCGTGGTGAGTCGGCCCAGCCGACGCGGCACGTCTGAGTTCCTCTGCATAGGTGTACGGGGCATGGCGACCATGGTGCCGTACACCAACTCCCCGATCCCGACGGAAGCCAGACACCGAGCACCGGGCGAGCGGCCCCGGTGAGATTCGTCGAGGGCGGCGAATACCTTGTCCGGCTGATTACCTGGCGTGCGCTGCCGAGATGGGTATGCCCCGAAAGGGCCGTGCCTGGCAGGAAGCCCGTGTCGCTTCGGCCGGGCGCAGGTGGGATGCGGTCAGGAGAGCTCGGTACTCGGTCCCTGCCCTCTGCGTGCGCGGGCGTCTGGTGCAATGTGGCTCACATCACGGTATCAATCATACCTACCGGTCGGTATGGTGCTTGGTGTTACCAGTGACAGGAGGCCCTATGTCAGCCGTCAACCGCCAGATCCGCCTGGCAGCCCGCCCGGTGGGCGAGGTCGAGCCCGAGGATTGGGAGCATGTCGCGGAGCCCGCCGAGCAGCCCGGAGAAGGCTGGTTCGCAGGCCGGACGCGCTTCATCTCGCTGGACCCCGCGATGCGCGGTTGGCTCGACGACCGCCCCTCCTACCTGCCGCCCGTCGGCATCGGTGAAGTCATGCGCGCCGGGTCGGTCATCGAGGTCACCGCCTCCCACCACCCGGACTTCCAGCCCGGCGACTACGTCGTCGGCGCTTTCGGCGTCCAGGAGTACGTCGTGTCCAACGGCAAGGGCGCGATCAAGATCGACCACTCGCTTGCTCCGCTCCCGACGTTCCTGGGCGCGCTGGGCATGCCGGGCATGACTGCCTACTTCGGCCTCCTGGAGGTCGGCGCGCTGAAGGAGGGCGAGACCGTCGTGGTCTCCGGCGCAGCAGGCGCGGTGGGCACGATGGTGGGCCAGATCGCCAAGGTGAAGAACTGTCGTGTCGTGGGGATCGCCGGAGGCCCGCAGAAATGTGCCCTGCTCACCGATGAACTCGGCTTCGACGCGGCGATCGACTACCGGGCCGGCAACCTCAAGCGAGCGCTGCGCGAGACGGTGCCGGACGGCATCGACGTGTACTTCGACAACGTCGGAGGAGACGTCCTCGACGCGGCGCTCACCCGGCTGGCGATGAACGCGCGTGTGGTGGTCTGCGGCGCGATCAGCCAGTACAACAGCGCGACGACCGTGCAAGGACCCTCCAACTACCTGTCACTGCTGGTGCGGCGGGCGCGTATGGAGGGGTTCGTGGTCTTCGACTACGCCAAGCGCTACGCGCAGGCCGCACAGGAGATCGCCGATTGGATCGCCGCCGGCCGCATCAAGGTCAAGGAGCATGTGGTGAAAGGCACCGTGGACGACTTCCCCGACACGCTGCAGATGCTCTTCCGTGGTGAGAACATCGGCAAGCTGGTTCTTGAGCTGGTGTGAGAGCCGGGATCGAGCCGCGCGGCAGGGCCGCAGTCGTCACCGGCGGTGCCACGGGGGAGGGCTGGTCGGTTCGACCAGCCCGGCTGTGTCCGCGCCCTTGTCCATGTGGCCGCGCGGCAGCGCCGCATCCGTCCGGTGTGCCGGATCGCGGTGAGGAGGTCCTCGGCCGTGGCGCGGCGTACCGGGCGTCGCCCGATGCGGCGCGTCCAGCGCGCGCGGCGGATGGTGTGCCGGAACGGTAGACGCAGGAGCGCCAGGGCGAGCGCGAGCCTGTCCCGCGCCGAGGGTTCGACAAGCCCGGAGTACTGCCCGAGCGGCCGGACCAGGCCGCTGGCGCGGTATGGCTGCGCCCGGGGCGCGCGACGTTCTACAGCAGTGGCACGCAGGCAAAAAGGCAGAGGCACGAGCCGCCTTCGTGGCTACGATGCGCCTCATGGTGCCCATGGACCGCATACTCGTGTTTGCCGCCGTGTCGTTCCTACTGATCGTGATTCCCGGCCCCAGCGTGCTCTTCGTGATCGGTCGGGCGCTGGCGTATGGGCGCCGGGCCGCGCTGACCACGGTCGTCGGTAACACGCTCGGCGCTTACGTGCTCGTCGCGGCGGTGGCGTTCGGGATCGGGGCCGTCGTGGAGCGCTCGGTCGCCGTCTTCACCGTGCTGAAGCTGGCGGGTGCCGCGTACCTGGTGTACCTGGGGGTCAAGGCGGTGCGGCAGCGCGGGTCGTTGCAGGCCGCGTTCTCCGGGGATGGCCCGGCGGCCGGCAGCACCCTGCGCACGTTGTGGGAAGGGTTCACGGTCGGTGTGGCCAACCCCAAGACCATGGTGTTCTTCGCCGCCGTGCTCCCGCAGTTCGCGGCCCGTGGTCAGGGGCATGTCGCGGTTCAGATGTTGCTGCTTGGCCTGATCTTCAACGTCATCGCGCTGGTCTGCGACAGCACTTGGGGGGTGGTCGCGGCCACGGCGCGGGGCTGGTTCGCCCGGTCACCCAGGCGGCTCGCCCTGGTCGGCAGGGCCGGCGGCCTCACGATGATCGGCCTCGGCATCACCGTCGCCGCGACGGGCCGCAAGGATTGACGACATCCGTGGATTGGTCGCGGCTGCTCGGTACCACTCGCGCTCCGTCGACGATGGGCACCTGGCTGCGGTCGTTCCGGTGGCACAACCGCCGCAACTCGACGCCGTCTCCCGCGAGTTGCAGGGCCTGCCGAAGCGCCCGTCGGTGGTAGCGCATTCCGCACGGCGGGTCCTTCGTCGTGGAGCCGGCCGGCCCCGACGGCGTTCCGAACTTCTGGCTCAGCCCGGCTGACGGCGACGAGGCTCGGGAGGCGCACCTCGCCTTCCGAGCCGGCGACCGCCAGGCCGTCGACGCTGTCTACGCCGCCGCGGCGGCTGCAGGCGTAGAGGTGCTGCACGCGCCGCGTGAGTGGCCCGAACACCACCCGGGCTACTACGGCGTCCACCCACCTGGCCGCCACACTGCTCTGTTGGTTCACCACGGGCGCGGGCGCCCGCCGCCCCCGGTGGCTCGGATCAGGGCCCCGAGACGGCCGACGCGGCGCCCGGCGGTGGTTGAGGCGTGACAGGCGTGGCGGACTGCCACGACGTCTCGTACCGTCCCGGAGTGGGGCGAGTCGTGACTGATGAGAGAACTCGTCTCACGGTGTCCGCGAGGGCCCCGGTCAGGTGCCGACGTAGGCCGCGAGGTGCTCGCCGGTGAGGGTGGAGCGGGCGGCGACGAGGTCGGCGGGTGTGCCCTCGAAGACGATCCGGCCGCCGTCGTGGCC
>CAYNNX010000101.1:0-20003 GCA_964398515.1 uncultured Streptantibioticus sp.
GACGCCTTCACCGGCGGCTGCCTGGCCGCACTGCTGCGCGGCGCCGGCGCGACCGCCGCGGCCCGGGCCGGATGCGCCGCTGCCGCCCGAGCCGTGGCCACCGTAGGCGCCCGCCCGCCACGCGGTCCTACGGCCGGGTGAACAGCCCGATGCCCTCCGGCACCGGCCGTTCCACCCCGCCCGAGGGGTGATTGCGCACCGTCACCCGCCCGCTCCCCGGGGAACGCGTCACCAGGGTGGACGAGCCGCCGCCGTCGAGGTTCACCGCGGAGTCGGCCCCGATCCGCCGCATCAGCCCGGCCACTTCGGCGACGGTGAGCCCGGAGCCGTACTCCGCGTGCCCGTCCAGCGCGAGCAGATACAGCCGGTGGCCCTGGGCGCCGATCCCGGCGCAGGTGCGGGTCGCCGCCGTCGTGTCGTCCAGCCCGCGCAACGGCGCCCCGCCCCGCAGCACCGGGAAACCGCCCACCGCGAACCGCAGCGGCACCCCGCTCCCGCCCGTCAGCCGCTCCCGGACCGACACCTGCTGCCCCGGCCGCAGCCGCCGCAACTCCCGCGCGCCCCGCTCACGGCCGACGAGCACCACCGTGTCCCCCCGGATCGCCCCCGCACCGGGCGCCGCCGACTCCGCGACCACCCGGCCGTGACGCACCGTCACCTCGAACGCCACCCGTGAACAGGGCGCCGAACGGGACCCGTCGGTACCGCAGACCGCGCGCAGCCGCGACGCGGATCCCCACGCCGCCGTGTAGACCCCGACGCCGCCGACCGGCAGCGCGTACTGGTTGTAGCCGCCCAACGGAACGGTCCCGTACGGCGTGACCACCGAGCCGGACAGTGACAGCCGTTCCACCCGCGCCACCCGGTCCTCGCCCACGCCGACCACGTCCCGGGTGCTCGTCCCCCGCGGCAGCGGCGGACCGAACCGCTGCCCGCCCGGCACCGCGGCCTTCAGCTGCACCCCGTGCCCGATCGCCGGACCCACCGCCGCACCGGTCGCCGCGACACCGGGGTGCTGCTCCTCGGAGATGTCGAAGAAGTCCCCGTTGACACCGGCGACCGCGCCCTGCGCCGAGGCCATCGCGGACACCGGTTCACGTGCCGCCACCGCCCCGGGCGACAGCAGGTCGACGGACAGGTGACGGTTGGTCAAGTCCGCGGTGATCAGGTGGCCGTGGGCCGTACCGTGCGCCGTCGGATACGACACCGTCCGGTACGTGACGCCGGGCCCCAGCACGCTCACCACACCCAGCTGCACCCGGCCCTCCGCGGTGGCAGGCACCGCTCCGGGCACCACGCCCGCCACCAGGGCGCCCCAGGCCGCCAGGACCGTCACGACCGCCCGCAGGCGGCACGGTTTGCCACGCTCGCGTCCACGCATTCTGCACCTGCCTCGTCCGATGCCTCGTCCGACGCCCTGCCGACCACCGCATGTCACCACACCGCACCACAACACAGGACAGACCAGTCCTGACGGTTCGGAGAATTTCCCCACTCCGGCCGACCCGCGATGGGTACCGGGAGGGCACCGCACCGGCATCGGCAACGTCCGCTGCGGGGGCCACTGCGTGGGTGCGGGCCGGGGGGCCCGAGCCCGCGGCGCCCGAGCCCGCGGTACGGCGGTACGCGTTCAACCGACGCGGCCGGTCAGCCGATCAGTGGTTGCGGCGGGTTACCAACTCCGCGAGGGCGAGCAGGTCGCCCGCGGCCGAGCCGTCCGGCCCCGCGCCCGACAGATGCCCGATGGCCGCCGCCATCCGGTCGCAGGCCTGCATCTGCGCCCATTCACGCCCCCCTGCCCTGTCCACGGCCTCCGTCGCCCGGCGCACCTCCGAAGCGGACAGCGGGCCGTCCGTGCCGTAGATCCCGGCGAGCTCACGCCCGGCCGGCGTGGCCGACCGCAGCGCGGCCACCACCGGCAGCGACTTCTTCCGGGCCACGAGATCCGCCCCCACCGGCTTGCCCGTCACCGTGGTGTCGCCCCAGATCCCGATCAGGTCGTCGATGAGCTGGAACGCCAGCCCCACCTGGCGGCCGAAGGCGTCCATGGCGTCGGCCACCTCATCGTCCGCCCCCGCGTACAGAGCGCCCAGCGCGCAGGCGCACCCCAGCAGCGCACCGGTCTTCGCCTCGGCCATCGCCAGGCATTCGTCCAGCGACACGTCCAAGCGCTGCTCGAATGCGCAGTCGGCGTGCTGGCCCTCGCACAGCTCGACCACGCAGGCCGACAGCCGCGCCGCCGCACGTGCCGCGGCCCGATGCGGGTCCTCCGCGAGCAGGCGCAACGCCAGCGCCTGCAGCGCGTCACCGGCGAGGATGGCGTCGACCGTGCCGAAGACGGTCCACGCGGTCGGCCGGTGGCGGCGGGTCGCGTCCCGGTCCATCACGTCGTCGTGGAGCAGGGTGAAGTTGTGGACCAGCTCCACCGCCGCGGCCGCCGTCACCGCCGACTCGCCCGACGCCCCCAGCGCCTGAGCGGCCGCCAGCACCATCGCGGGTCGTATGGCCTTGCCCGCCGGGCCGGTGTCCGGAGCGCCGTCGGCGTCGCGCCAGCCGAAGTGGTAGCGGGCGACGCGGCGCATGGACTCCGGTAGCGAGTGCACGGCCGCCCGGAGGACCGGATCCACCGCGATCCGCGTGCGGGCGAGAATGTCCGCGGCCTCGTGGCTGTCGCGGTCGAGCATGTGGGTACCCATTGCCTGGCACACCTCGTTCTTCTGCGAGAGTTCGGGCTTCCTGGGCGAGTCGGACTTCCGTGCGGGGCGTTGTGTGCGGACGCTGCCCCTTGGAGACCCGCGGTGCGGACGGGGCGTTCCGTGCGAGCCGCGTTCTGCGGGAACGGGGTTCCGTGGGAGCCGGTGCCTATTGCAGCGGGGTTCGGTGCGAGCCGGGCCCGCCGTGGGCGGTTGGCTCCGGCGGACCCCGCGGAGCCGACAGACCCGGCGTACCCGGCTGTGAGAATCCGCGGAGGAACCACCACCGTACCGCCTGCGCCCGGCGGATCGCCGTGGGCGGAGCCCGCTTCGCTGTCAGTCCCGGTGGCCGATTTCGACGTTCTCCAGCACGCCGAGGGCGTCCGGCACCAATACCGCGGCGGAATAGTAGGCGCTCACCAGATACGAGATGACGGCCTTCTCGTTGATCCCCATGAAGCGTACCGAGAGGCTGGGCTCGTACTCGTCGGGAATGCCCGTCTGGTGTAGTCCGACGACCCCCTGATTGTCCTCGCCGACCCGCAGCACGAAAATGGAGCTGGTGTGGCCGCCGTTGATGGGGATCTTGTTGCACGGCAACAGCGGAAGCCCGCGCCAGGACGGCACCGCGCTGCCATGGAAGTTGACGCTCTCGGGGTACAGCCCACGCTTGTTGCACTCCCGCCCGAAGGCGGCGATGGTACGCGGATGAGCCAGCAGGTACTGCGGGTTACGGCGGCGGCTGATGAGGTCGTCCAGATCATCCGGGGTGGGCGGGCCGGAATGCGTGTGAATGCGCTGGCTGTATTCCGCGTTGTGCAGCAGGCCGAATTCACGGTTGTTGACCAACTCGTTCTCCTGGCGCTCGCGCAACGCCTCGATGGTGAGCTTGAGTTGGTGCTCGACCTGGTTCATGGGCTGGTTGTACAGATCGGCGACCCTGGTGTGGACCCGAAGCACCGTCTGGGCGACGCTCAACTCGTATTCGCGGGGCGAGACTTCGTAGTCGACGAAGGTGCCGGGCAGTGCGGCCTCCCCGACGTGGCCCGCGGCCAGCTCGATCTCGGCCTCGCCATGTTTGTTCTGGGCCTGCTGGGCGCCGCTGAGGAAGCGGCGGACGTGCTCCCGCAGACCATCCGAGCGCCCTGCGACCGTCTGGAAGGCGTCCCGGGGAAGCGCCAGCACGGTGGTCGCGGTGGCCGCCTTCAGGGCGTACCCCCAGCTTGCGTCCGGCAGGGCCAGCGCCTCGTCGCCGAAGTGGTCGCCGTCGGCGAGCGTGCCCAGCACGGCGGGCTTGCCGAATTTCCCGGTGCCGACCTTGTTGACCTTTCCGTGGACCAGCAGGAAGACGTGGTCGATCGGGCTGCCCGCCTCCGCGATGACCTGCCCGGGCTCGAACTCGCGCTGCACGAACTGCTCGGCGAGCGAACGCAGCACCGCGCCGTCCTGGAATCCGCGCAGCAGGGGGAGCTCTCCCAACTCCTCGGGGATTACCCGCACTTCGGCCCCGGTCTGCACGAACTCCACCCGTCCGTTGCCCACCGTGTATGTGAGCCGGCGGTTGACCCTGTATGTGCCACCGGACACCTGGACCCATGGAAGAATGCGCAGCAGCCACCGCGAGGTGATCCCCTGCATCTGCGGTGGAGTCTTGGTCGTGGTCGCCAGATTACGGGCTGCCGCCGTACTCAGACTCAGCTGCGGCTGGCCGTCCTGCGAGGCGACCTCGGTGGTTTCCCCGCTTCCCCCGCCGACTCCCGGACCTGAACCAGCATCGACCGACATTGACATGCCCTCCCCGGCGTCGCGTGGTCTTGTAATTTCAATGGTGAAGTGTTTAGGAAGGCCTGTCATCACACGTTCAGGTGACCTGAATGATGTGATTACGTGACTGGCATTCGCCGAGGTTGCGGTGCAGGTCGCAGGCGGGCGGCGGCGTCCGAAGCCCGGCCGGGCGCGTCGAAGCCGCTGCCGTCGTCGCCGTGACTGCTGCGATGGGCATGGCCCGCGCACGCCCGCGGAACGCGGAACTCTCCTCCAGCGCCCTGTCAAGAGACGAATAGCCGGGGCTACGCCTTTCCGCGCACACCCGGCACCGTGGCGGTTGACGGTTCTCTGCGGTCGTGGACAGGGGACGCCGACCGGAGGAGAGACTCGATGTTCCGCTGGACAGCGGGCGTGGCGACACGCCGGCCCCGGCTCGTCCTCCTCACCGCGTTCGTCTTCCTCCTCGTATCCCTGGTACTGGGTGCGGGAGCGGCGGGTCGGCTGAAGACGCAGGGTTATGACGATCCGCGCTCCGATTCGAGCAGGGTGGCCCGTCTTACGGACGCGAGCTGCTCCCCGAACCTGGTCGTGGTCGCGCAGACGCGGGGCGGCACCGTCGACGACGCCGCCGCCCGGAGGGCGGGCGAGGAGCTGACCAGGCACCTCACGGCCCAGCCGCAGGTGAGCGGGGTGGAGTCGTACTGGAGCAGCCACGCCGCGAACCTGCGCGGCCGCGACGGCCGGTCGGCCATGCTGCTCGCGCACATCGGCGGCGACGGTGATCAGGTCGGCCGGCGTGCCAAGCAGGTGCGCGAGGCGCTGTCCGGCCCCACCGCCGGCGGCGGCGGTACGGCCCTGACGGTGCACGTCGGCGGGTCGGCGCTGGTCAACGCGGAGATCCAGGACTTCTCCGCTTCGGACTTGACCCGTGCCGAGTCCGTCGTGCTCCCGGGAACCCTGATCCTTCTGGCCCTGGTGTTCGGCAGCGTGGTGGCCGCGCTGCTTCCCCTGCTGATCGGGGTGGTGGCCATCGCGGGAACGCTGCTGGTCCTGACCGTCCTCGGCAGCATCACCGACGTCTCGGTCTTCGCACTCAACCTCACAACCGCTCTCGGCCTGGGGCTCGGCATCGACTACGGGCTGCTGTGCGTCTCGCGGTTCCGCGAGGAGATCGCCGAGGGGCGCAGTCCGCGCGACGCCGCCGTCGCCACCGTGCACACCGCGGGCCGTACGATCGCCTTCAGCGCGGCGACGGTCTGCGCCGCACTCGCGACGCTGCTGGTGTTCCCGCCCTACTTCCTGCGGTCCTTCGCCTACGCGGGCATCGCCGTGGTGGTGATCGCGGCCGTGGGCGCCACCACCGTTCTGCCGGCGCTGCTCGCTCTCCTCGGCCATCGGGTGAACGCCTGGCCGATACCGTGGCGCCGGAGGGTCCGAGCGGGCTCTGCGTCGCGCTTCTGGCGGGAAGCGGCGCGCTTCGTCGTCCGCCGCCCGCTGATCGCGGCACTGCCTGTGGTCGGCATTCTGGTGCTGCTCGCCGGGCCCTTCACACACGCCGCATTCGCCACCCCCGACGACCGGACGCTGCCGACGACCGCGGTGAGCCGTCAGACCGGCGACCTGGTACGCGGCCGGTTCGACGCGAGCAACTCGGGCGCCCTCACGGTCCTCGACCCGGGTGCGACGCCGCAGTTCTCACATGCCTACGCCCGCTCCCTGTCCGCACTTCCGGACGTCGCCGCCGTCGTGGGGCCGGCTGGAACCTACCGGCACGGGGCGAACACCGCGCTGGCAGGCCCGACGACCGGCGGCACACCCCTCAGCGACGGTTCCGCCCACCTGTTCGTCGTGCCGTCGGTCGACCCGCAGTCGGCCGAAGCCCAGCGGCTGGTCCGCGCCGTCCGCGCGGTGCCCGCGCCCGCGGGCAGTGACGTCCACGTCGGCGGGCCGAGCGCGGTCCTGGTCGACGCCAAGGACGCGATAGGACACCGGCTTCCGCTGGCCCTCGGCATGATCAGCCTCACCACCTTCGCGCTGCTGTTCCTGTTCGCCCGCAGTCTGCTGCTGCCGCTCAAGGCGATCGCGTTGAACGCCCTGAGTCTGGCCGCGGTCCTCGGCAGCATGGTGTGGATCTTCCAGAGCGGCCACCTCCACCACCTGCTCGGCTTCACACCCGGGCCGCTCAACACGACCATGCCGGTGCTCCTGTTCTGCATCGTCTTCGGGCTGTCGGTGGACTACGAGGTGTTCGTCCTCGCACGCATCAAGGAAGCGCACGACGCGGGGGAGGACACCGCCCGGTCCATCGTCTCGGGCATCGCCCGCACGGGCGGGATCGTCACGACCGCCGGCGCCCTGCTCGCCTTCACGCTCCTCAGCTTCGGCGCCTCCAAGGTCGGCCTGCTCCAGTTCTTCGGGATCGGTGCCGGCCTGGGCGTGCTACTCGACGCGACCCTCGTGCGAGGCGTCCTGGTGCCCGCCCTCATGCGCCTCGCGGGCGGCCTGAACTGGTGGGCACCGTCACCGCCGCCACGACGCGATCCACCCCGCCACGCAGCCCCCCGGCGGACCCTGCCCGCCCGCCTCAGCGAAATGTTCCCACCACAGAACACTCCGCAGAACACCGTGCCGCCTCCGGCGAACACCTCGCGGCCGCCCGTACCCGCCGGTCCCGCGGGCCCGCCACCCGTGCCGTGCCCGTCTTCCGTCCCGCCCGGCGATGGTCTCCGGGCCCGCGCGGTGGCGGGCGGCCCCGACGCCGCGCTCGCACACATCGCTCGGATCGGCGCGTTTCCGGCCAGGTTCCTCCGCGCACACCATCGGCTGATCGAGGACCTCGGCTTCGACTCCCCGATGTTCGACGAACTGTTCACGGCGCTCCGGAACGAGCGGCCGTCGCTGACCCTCGACGAGACCGCCTGCCCCCGGCCGACCGTCGGCGATGTCGCCGCGCTGATCGCCGGCGCCCCCCGGAACACCACACCCCCTGCCGTGACAGAGCCTGCGGCGTAAGGCGCCTTTTCGACGATCACGCCGGGGCGGATCCACCGATGGGGCAGGGCCGTGCTCATCGTGGCCCGGCGCACCGCCCTCCCGGAGACGGCGGACTCCCTGCTGCTCTCCGTGCGTGAGCAGCGCATACACCGTGCGCTGCCGGCGTGGCGGCAGACCGAGTGGGCGGCGGGCCGCGCGCTCGCCAAGCGCCTGGCCGCCGACGCGCTGGAGATCGCGATGCCGCACGTGGAGATCCTCCCGCGGGACGACGGCAGCCCTCACGTCCGCGTCCACGGCAGCCCGGTGCCGGCGCTCCACCTGTCCATCAGCCACACCGCCGACCACGTCGCCGCCGCTCTCGCCCCTTCCACATCTCCAGCCTGCGGCCCCCCGCGCTCAGCGGCCCTCGCCGCGCCATGGTCTGGGGCACCGGCACGGCTGTCCTCGCCCTCGTCCTCACCCACCGGGTCTGACCCGACACCACACCGGCTGCCGAACCGTTCTCGCAGGCCGGTCGTGGGCTGTGGTGTGCCCAGACGGGTGGCTGAACGGAGATATCCGCCGCGGAATCCACCAAAAGGCGAGTACCGGCTGAACCGGACGCACTCCGCCATACGTGGAAAGGGACAAGCGCTGGTATTCACGGGATCCCTTCCCCGCCCTCCTCCCCTCCCGCCCCGCAAGGAGTGAGCCGAGATGACCGAGACGATCTACTCGGAGGAAGCTCCCGCGATGCCCGCGACGCTCGTTCCGACGCCCTCCACCGAGACCGCCCTTTACGACGCGCTCTACATGCACGGCGGATTCACCGCTCATGTCCAGGCCGAAGGGTTCGCCATCGCCGAAGACGGCTACGCCGTCGCGAGCGGCTCCGACCGGGTCCGGCTCCCGGCGGACACGACGTTCGCGATGTTCGGCTACGCCCTCGGCATGCTGCTCGCCGAGCACCCCCGGATGGCGGCGATAGGCGCTCGGCTGCACGACAGCCACGTCGAGTTGGAGCCGATGGAGATCTTCGGCTCGCGCGGCGCGGCGGAGAACACCGGCCGGATGCTCGACCGAATCGCGCGGCATGATTCGCGCGTTCGCGATCTGGCCGGCACCACGCGCGGCACTCACCCGGCAGGCACGGCCCACTGAGCCGGGTCGGTTCCGGCACGTCCCCCGTCTCCGGATCCGTCCGCACTGCGGCAGCCGCCGATGTCCGGAGGGGACAGGATCGACGCGAGTCGACCCGTTTCGCGTGACGGGGACGACCGGGCCGGCAGCCCTGCGGAAGAACGGTGGCCCGGGAAAACCTCCGACCTGGCGCAAGTGAGTTGCCCCGACCCCTCCTCACTGGGACTACTCGGCGGTAATGTCGCGCCGGTCAGACTCGCTACGGGCCGTCGCGGCGCAGAGGGCGGTGATCGACATGCATCGTGCGCGTCCGGACGCGTTCGACCAGCAGACCGGCGAGCGGTGGCAGCGGATGTGGAGCCACCGGGAGGAGCTGCTGAAGGTCGCGCGGCGGCGCTCGGTGAGCGCCGAGGACGCCGAGGACGCCGTGCACGAGGCGATGCTGCGTGCCGCCGAGCACGCCGATGTCGAGGACGAACGGCTGGGCGCCTGGCTGACCACGGTGACCATGCGGCTCTGCGTCGACCGGCACCGCCAGGTCAAACGCGACGTCGAGGTGCACAGCCGCCCCGCGCTCGCCGCGCCCGGGCCTGTGCCGGTGGAGGAGGCGGTCTGCGACCGCGCCGAGGCGGACTGGCTGGCGGAACGGAGCAGACAGCTGCCCGCCCGGCAGGCCAGGGCACTGCGGCTGAGGTCCGAAGGCCGCGATGTCGAAGAGATCGCCCGGGAGATGGGGATCGGCTACGAGGCGGTCGAATCGCTGCTGGCCCGGGCCAGACGGACGCTGCGCAGGTCGCTCGCCGGGACGCTGGCCGCCGCGCTGTGGCTGTGCGGGCGCGGGCGGCCGCAGGCGGGGGGCGGTGAGTCCGCTGGGCTCGTGGTCACCGCCGCGGCGACGGTGGCCGTGCTGACCTGGGCCGCCGTCCCCCCGGCACACCGTGCGGCGCCGGTCCCGCGGCCGGCGCCGACCGCTTCCTCGTACGGGCCCGGGCGTACGGCGCCGTCGGATCGCGCTCACCTTGCCTCCGCCGCGGACGCGGCCACCCCGGCGAGCGGTCCGGGCCCTGGGGCCGTGGGCGGACGGCCGAGAGGCCGGACGGCGGCGCCGCAGCTCCCGGTGGCCCAGGTGTCGGTGCCCGCGCTCCCCTCGGACGCCCTGCCGACGGTCCCGGCGGCATCCTCCGTTCCGCGGGTCCCGGCCCTTACACGGTCCACGGCGATCTCGGTGCCGCCGGTTCCGGCGCCCGACCCGCCGCCGGTTCCGGCTCGTCCGGCGGTGAACGCGGCCCGGACCGGAGCTCCCGGGGCGCCCGGGACGGGCCTGAAGTAACCCGGCCGGAGCACCGCCGAAAAAATCTCGAAACTCATGCGACGGACGCACCGCCCCTCCCCGTAGAGCAGATGGCAGATCCGCTCTACGGGAAGGAGGAGCCGGCTGGTGGCTCCCAACGCGATGAACCCGCGCATACCCCCGCGGTGCCGCGCCTGCCCTTCGAGCACGGGGCACCGACGCCTCCTGCCGCCGGGCGTGCGGCCCCCGATCCGCTTCCCGCACCCCCGGACCCCGCAGGAAAGGGGGCCGCATGGGCGTTGAGATCCGCGTGGAGGGGCTGACCAAGTCCTTCGGGCACCAGGTCATCTGGCAGGACGTCTCGCTGACCCTGCCCGCCGGGGAGATCTCGGTGATGCTCGGCCCCTCCGGCACCGGCAAATCGGTCTTCCTCAAGACGCTGGTCGGGCTGCTCAAACCCGACCGGGGCTCGATCACCATCTCCGGACGGGACCTCACCCGGCTGCGTGAGCACGAGCTGTACGAGATACGGAAGTTGTTCGGCGTGCTCTTCCAGGACGGCGCGCTGTTCGGCTCGATGAACCTGTACGACAACATCGCCTTCCCGCTGCGTGAGCACACCCGCAAACCGGAGAGCGAGATCAGGCGGATCGTCCTGGAGAAGATGGAGCTGGTCGGGCTGCTCGGCGCCGAGGCGAAGCTGCCCGGGGAGATATCCGGCGGCATGCGCAAACGCGCCGGGCTGGCCCGGGCGTTGGTGCTCGACCCGGAGATCATCCTGTTCGACGAACCCGACTCCGGCCTGGACCCGGTGCGCGTGGCCTACCTCAACCAGCTGATCGTGGACCTCAACGCGCAGATCGATGCGACGTTCCTGATCGTCACCCACGACATCGCCTCGGCACGCCAGGTCCCGGACAACATCGGACTGCTGTTCCGCCGGGAGCTGGTCATGTTCGGCCCGCGTGCGGAGCTGCTGGCCAGCGACGAGCCGGTGGTGCGGCAGTTCCTCAACGGCCGGATGCAGGGCCCGATCGGCATGGCGGAGGAGAAGGACGCGGCCCTGGTCGAACAGGAACTCGCCGAGCTGGACGCCGTCCGTTCCCGCGGCCCGCATCACAGCAAGGGCGAATCCGCCACCGGGGCCACCCCGCGGCTGCTGCCGAGCTCCGGGATCGACCGTCCGCCGCGGTGGCAGGCGATCGCCGAGCTGGAGCGGGGCGCGGAGCGGGCCCGCCAGGGGGCGCAGCCATGAGCCTCTCTCCCGTCACCGCGCTACGCCACACCGGCAGCCTCTTCACGCTGGGGCTGGACGTGCTGCGGACCCTGCCGCGCCGGCCTTTCCAGGCACGGGAGTTCATCCAGCAGGCGTGGTTCGTCGCCAGCGTCACGATCCTGCCGACGGCACTGGTCTCCATCCCGTTCGGGGCCGTGATCGCCCTCCAGATCGGCAGCCTCACCCGGCAGCTGGGGGCGCAGTCGTTCTCCGGTGCCGCATCGGTGCTGGCGGTGCTGCGCGAGGGATCGCCGATCGTCACCGCGCTGCTGATCGCGGGGGCCGGGGGCTCGGCGATCTGCGCGGACCTGGGGGCCCGCAGGATCCGCGACGAGATCGACGCGATGGAGGTGCTCGGCATCGACCCGGTGCACCGGCTGGTGGTGCCCCGGGTGCTCGCCTCGATGCTCGTCGCGGTGCTGCTCAACGGCCTGGTGTCGGTGGTCGGTGTGGCCGGCGGCTACTTCTTCAACGTCGTTCTGCAGCACGGCACTCCGGGTGCCTATCTGGCCTCGTTCACCACCCTCGCCCAGCTGCCGGACCTGTATGCCGCCGAGCTGAAGGCGCTGGTGTTCGGGGCGATCGCGGCGATCGTCGCCTCGTACAAGGGGCTCACCGCCAAGGGCGGGCCGAAGGGGGTGGGCGACGCGGTCAACCAGTCGGTGGTCATCACCTTCATGTTGCTGTTCGTCTCCAACTTCGTGATGACGGCCGTCTACTTCCAAGTCGTTCCGCAGAGGGGGTAGGGATGGCCGCACCGACACGATCCCCGATGGACGGCATGGTCCGCGCCGCCCGGCGTCCGCTGCACGCGCTGGAGGAGCTCGGCGGCCAACTCGCCTTCTACGGGCGCTCGCTGGCCTGGACCGGGCGTACGGTACGCCGCTACAAGAAGGAGGTCCTGCGGCTGCTCGCCGAGGTGAGCTTCGGCCGCGGCGCGCTGGCCGTGGTCGGCGGCACCGTCGGAGTGATCGCCTTCCTCTCCTTCTTCACCGGCACCGAGGTCGGCCTGCAGGGGTACGCGGCCCTCAACCAGCTGGGCACCTCCAACTTCGTGGCCTTTCTGTCCGCGTACTTCAACACCCGGGAGATCGCCCCGCTGATCTCCGGGATCGCGCTGTCGGCGACGGTGGGCGCCGGATTCACCGCGCAACTGGGCGCCATGCGGATCAGTGAGGAGGTCGACGCCCTGGAGGTGATGGGCATCCCCTCACTGCCGTTCCTGGTGACCACCCGGATGATCGCCGGATTCGCCGCGGTGATCCCGCTCTACGTGGTCGGGCTGCTCTCGTCGTACTTCGCCGCCCGCACCATCACCACCGGCTACTACGGGCAGTCGACCGGCACCTACGACCACTACTTCCAGCAGTACCTGCCCCCGGTGGACGTGCTGTGGTCCTTCGGCAAGGTGATCGTCTTCGCCGTGCTGATCATCCTGGTCCACTGCTACTACGGCTACCACGCCAAGGGCGGCCCGGCCGGGGTCGGGGTCGCCGTCGGGCGGGCCGTACGCACCTCCATCGTCGCCGTCAACATCCTCGACTTCTTCCTCAGCCTGGCGATCTGGGGAGCCACCACGACCGTGCGGATCGCGGGGTAGCCGATGCCGACTCTTCTCACTCCGCGGACCCCGACCGCCCTGCCCCGGCTGCCCCGGCCGGGGCGGACCGGCCGGCTGCGCCTGTACGGCCTGGTCTTCCTCGGCGTGCTGGCACTGCTGCCCGCGCTGACCGTCGCCGTCTACCGGCAGGACTTCACCCCGGTGGTGCGGATCGTGCTGCGCACCGACAGCATCGGCAACCAGCTGGACCCGCCCGCCGACGTCAAGCTGCGCGGCCTGATCGTCGGCGAGGTCCGCGCGGTGCACGCCGACGGAAGCCTGGCGACCGTGGACATCGCGCTGCACCCGCAGGACACGGCCCGGATACCCGCCGACGTCCATGCCCGGCTGCTGCCCAAGACGCTCTTCGGCGAGAAGTACGTCGACCTGGAGGCCCCCGCAGGGGACACAACCCGGCACATCCGCGCGGGAGACGTGATCACCCAGGACCGCACCCGGCTCGGCATGGAACTGCAGAAGCTGATGAACGACCTGCTGCCGCTGCTGCGCACGGTCCAGCCGGGTGAGCTCAACGCCACCCTGTCCGCCTTCGCCACCGCGCTGGAGGGGCGCGGCGACCGGATCGGCGCCAACCTCACCAGGCTCGACGACTATCTGCGCCGCCTCAACCCGCATATGGACTCGATCAAGGCCGACATCTCCCGACTCGCCGACGCCGCCCGGATCTACGGCGACGCCGCCCCCGACCTGCTGCGGACGTTGCGCAACTCGATCACCACCAGCCGCACTCTGGTCGACCGGGAGAACGCGCTGGCGACCGTGCTGACCGGAACCACCGCCTTCGCTGGCACCGCCCGGGGCGTCGTGGGCGACAACGCCGACCGGCTGATCACGCTGGGCCGCGTCTCCCGCCCGGTGCTGGCACTGCTCGACCGCTACTCGCCCGAGTACCCGTGCCTGCTGGCCGGGCTCACCGCCTCCGAACCGCTTGAGGAGAGCGTGTTCGCGGGCGGCCGGATGCACATCACCTTGGAGGCCGTCCTGCCCAGGCAGCCGTACCGTCCCGGCGAGGAGCCGCAGTACGCCGACCACTCGGGCCCGAACTGCCGCGGCCTGCCCCACCCGCAGGTTCCGTTCCCGGGCGCCCGGCTGGGCGACGGTACCAACGGCGACGGTTCGGGTCCGCCCACGGCCGGCGGGCCGCCCCCGGTCACCTCCACCTCGGCCGAGCAGCATGTGATCGGCTCACTGGTCTCACCTGTGATGGGCGTCCCCGCGGACCAGGTGCCGGCGGTGGCGACCCTGCTGTTCGGACCGCTGGCCAGGGGAACGGCGGTGAACGTCGCATGACCGGCCGTATCACGGGCGGCACCCGGGACATCACCGGACCGCTGGTCAGGTTCAGCCTCTTCGCGCTGGTCACGGTGGTGGCCACCGTCGTACTGGCGGCCACCGTCTCCGGCTTCGACTTCACCCCGGCCGACACCTACAAGGCGCTCTTCACCGACGTCACCAGCCTGGAGAACGGTGACGACGTCCGGGTCGCGGGGGTACGGGTCGGCGAGGTCCAGGACATCCGGATCAAGGACCGCGATCTGGCCGAGGTCACCTTCACGGTCAGCCGCGACCGGCCACTGCTCTCCGGCACCGGCGCCGCCATCCGCTACCGCTCCCTGGTCGGCCAGCGGTACATCGCGCTGACCGAAGGCCCCGGCGACGCCTCGCGGTTGGCGCCCGGCAGCACCATCCCGCTCTCCCGGACGCACAACGCCCTCGATCTCAACGCCCTGCTGGGCGGCTTCAAGCCGCTGTTCGCCGCGCTCAGCCCGACCGACGTCAACCAGCTCGCCTCCGAGATCGTCAGCACCCTGCAGGGCGAGGGCGGCACGGTGGACAGCCTGCTCGCGCACACCGCCTCGCTCACCTCCACGCTCGCCGACCGCGACCAGCTCATCGGCTCGGTGATCGACCACCTCAACACCGTGCTGGGCACCCTCGACAAGCGCGACGCCCGCTTCTCCGAGCTGCTCACCCAACTCCAGCGGGTGGTCTCCGGCCTGTCCGCCGACCGGCAGGCCATCGGTGACTCGCTCTCCGGGATCGGCGATCTGACGGCCGCCACCGCCGGGCTGCTGGGAGACGCCCGCCCCGCGCTGAAGACCGACATCGCCCGGCTCTCAAGCGTCGCCGGGACACTCGACGCCCACCAGGGGACGGTGGAAGGCGTGCTGAAACGGCTGCCGGACAAGCTCAACCTGCTGACCGGCACGGCCTCCTACGGCTCCTGGTTCAACTTCTACCTGTGCGACTTCGACGGCCGGATCGTGCTGCCCGGAACCCCGCAGGCGATCACCCCGGCGGTCCGTGTGGGCGCTGCGAGGTGCGACCGATGACCCGCCTTGGACTCCCCGTTCGTCTCCCCGCCCGCCTTCGCCTTCGGCCGCGCCTGCCGCGTCCGATCCCGTTCCGGAAGGGGGCACCTCCCAGCGTCGGCTGGGGGAGGAACCCGGTGGTGACCGGTCTGGTCGGCCTGCTGGTCATCGCCGCTGTGGTGGCCGCCGCGTTCAACGTCGAGGCGCTGCCGCTGATCGGCGGCGGCCCGACGTACAGTGCGGCGTTCTCCGAGGCGGGTGGCCTCAAACCCGGTGACGAGGTGCGCATCGCGGGGGTCAAGGTCGGCAAGGTCGACGGCGTGGAGCTGGACGGGGACCACGTCAAGGTGACCTTCCGGCTCACCACCGACGCCGCCTTCGGCGACCTCACCACCGCCTCGATCCGGGTCAAGACCATCCTCGGCGCCAAGTATCTGTCGCTGGAGCCCAAGGGCCCCGGCCGGATGCGGTCCGGCGCGCAGATCCCGCTCAGCCGGACCGTGCCCGCCTACGACGTGGTCCAGGCGTTCAGCGATCTGACCACCACCACCGAACAGGTCGACACCCGGCAACTGGCGGCCGCCCTGGACACGGTCTCGACGACCTTCAAGGACTCCCCGGAAGAGGTCAAGGCCTCCATCAGGGGGCTGTCCCGCATCTCCCAGGCCGTCTCCCAACGCGACCAGTCGCTGCGGGAGTTGCTCCGGCACGCCGACGGCGTCGCGAGCGTCCTCGCCGACCGCTCCGGCCGGCTCACCTCGGTCATCGACGACGGCGACAGCCTCTTCCGGGAGCTCCAGAGCCGCCGCGAGGCCATCCACCGACTGCTGGTCGGCGCCTCCGACCTGGCCGTACAGCTCACCGGTCTGGTCGACGACAACCGCCGGCAGCTCGGCCCCGCCCTGGACCGCCTGCACCAGGTCGTCGCCATGCTCCAACGCAACCAGGACAGCGTGGACCGCAGCGTCGCGCTGCTCGCCCCGTTCTCCCGGCTCTTCGCCAACACCCTGGGCAACGGCCGCTGGTTCGACAGCTATGTGCAGAACATGGTCTCCGTTCCCCCGCTCCCCACCCCGGGAGGCACCCGATGAGCAGGCGCTTCATCCGCCCGGTGGCGATCGCCGCCGCCGTGCTGCTGCCGGCCGGCCTCACCTGCGCACTGTGGCCCAGGCCCCAGGAGGTGCGGGTCACCGCCTACTTCCCGCGTACCGTCGGGATCTACCCGGGCTCCGACGTGCGGGTGCTCGGGGTGCGGATCGGCCAGGTCGAGAGCATCACCCCGCAGGGCGGGCGGGTCCGGGTCACGCTGCGGTATGCGGCGGGCCGCAGGGTCCCGGCCGACGCGCAGGCGGCGATCATCAACTCCTCGGTGGTCAGCGACCGCTACGTCCAGCTGCTACCGGTCTACCGCAGCGGTCCGGTACTGCGCAGCGGCGCGGTCATCCCGGAGTCCCGCACGGCGGTCCCGGTGGAGCTGGACCGGATCTACGACAGCCTGAACACCACCGCCCAGGCCCTGGGACCGGACGGCGCCAACAAGGGCGGTTCGCTCTCCCGGCTGCTGGACGTCGGCGCCGCCAACCTGGACGGCCAGGGCGCGCAGTTGAACCAGACCGTCCACGACCTCTCACAGGCCGCCACCACCCTGGCGAACGGACGCCAGGACCTGTTCGGGACGGTACGCGGGCTTGAGGTCTTCACCGCGGCGCTCGCCTCCGACGACGGCAAGGTCCGCTCCTTCAACGACAGCCTGGCCGGCGTCGCGGGGCAACTCGCCGCCGAGCGCCAGGACCTGGCCGCGGCGCTGAAGAACCTGGCGATCGCGCTGCCCCAGGTCGCCGCCTTCGTACGGGAGAACCGCACCGCGCTCACCGCCGACGTCAAGGACCTCTCACAGGTCACCCAGGTCCTGGTCAAGGAGCGCGGCGCGCTGGAGGAACTGATGAACGTGGCGCCCACCGCCCTGGGCAATCTCGCGAACGCCTACAACCCCTCGTCCGGCACCCTGGACACCCGCAACAACGCCGAGCAGGCCCAGGACCCCGGCGGCCTGGTCTGCTCGCTGCTGAAGTCGCTCGGGCAGGGCGGCGGATCCTCCGACTGCGCTCAGCTGCGCAAGCTCTTCGGCTCCCTGCCGCAACTGCCCACCGGCGACCCGGTCACCGGCCTGCCGCAGGCGCCGTCGGGCATCGGGCCGACCGACCGCACGCTCGGCGGCATCCTGGCAGGGCACGCATGAGCCGCCGGGCGGTGCCGCGGTGGACGGCGGTCGGCTGCCTGCTGCTGGTCTCCGGCTGTCAGTGGGGCGGGCTGCAGGACGTCCGACTGCCGGGCGGCGCCGCATCGGACGGCCACGCGTACCACATCACGGTGGAGTTCCGGGATGTGCTGGACCTGGTGCCGCAGTCGGCGGTGAAGGTCGACGACGTCACCGTGGGCGCGGTGGAGAAGGTGGAGCTGCACGGCTGGACCGCCAGGGTCCGGCTGCGGATATCCGACGCGGTGAAGCTTCCGGCCAACGCGACCGCCGACATCGCGCAGACCAGCCTGCTCGGTGAGAAGTACGTCTCGCTGGCCGCACCCGCGGGCGTCGCACCGGTCGGCAGGCTCGCCGACGGCGCATACATCCCGTTGTCGCGCAGCGGACGCAACACGGAGGTCGAGGAGGTGCTCTCCGCGCTGTCGGCGCTGCTCAACGGCGGCGGAGTGGCCCAGCTCAAGACGATCACCGTGGAGTTGAACAAGGCACTGGGCGGCCGTCAGGACCAGGTCAAGGAGCTGCTCCACCGACTGGACACCTTCGTCGGCGGACTGGACGCTCAGCGTGCCGACATCGTCCGTGCGCTGAGCGGCATCGACCGGCTCTCCCGGACGCTGAGCGAGCAGCGCACCACCCTCGCCGGGGCGGTGGACACCCTCCCCTCCGGGCTGAAGGTCCTCGCCGACCAGCGCCGCAAGCTCACCGACATGCTGACCGCGCTGAAGAACCTCGGCGACGTCGCCACCCGCGTCGTCGACTCCTCACGCGCGGACGCCGTCGCCGATCTGCAGCACCTGGCCCCGATCCTCACCCGGCTCGACCAGGCGGGCGCCGACCTGCCCAACGCGCTGGAGCTGCTGACCACCTACCCGTTCCCGCGCAACGTCACCGGTGCCGTCAAGGGCGACTACGTCAACCTCGACATCACCGCCAACCTGAACCTGGCGAAGCTCTACGGCAACCTGGGCGGCCCGAAGCAGCCCGCACCTTCGGCCCCCGCACCGGCCCCCGGGCCGCCGAAACTCCCGCCCGTGCCCGGCCTGCCCAGCCTGCCGCCGGTGCCCACGCTGCCCTCGCCGCCCGGCCTGCCGGGCGTCCCGCTGCCCAAGCCGAGCCCCAGCGGGCCGAGCGGCGGCGGTTCGGGCGGCTCGGGCGGTTCCGGCGGCGGAGTGCTGTGCCCGCCGGTGTGCACCGGCAGCTTCGCCGGCTACCGCGGCGGCCCGGCGGACCCGTCGGGCATCGACGACCGGCTCGCCGAGCTGATGGAGGAGGGGATCTGGGGATGATCAGTCGTACCGTCCGGCTCCAGCTGCTCGCCTTCGCCACGATCACCGCACTCGGCGTCTCCTACGTCGGCGCCGAGTACGCCGGGCTCGCCGACCGGGTACTGGCCCGCGGCTACACCGTACGCGTCCAACTCGCCGACTCCGGCGGCATCTTCACCGGCGCCGAGGTCACCTACCGCGGGGTCCCGGTGGGCCGGGTGGGCGCACTGCGGCTGGACCCCGGCGGCGTCACCGCCGAGCTGCGGCTCAAGGACGCGCCGCGCATCCCGTCCGACACCCTCGCGGTGGTGGCCGACCGCTCCGCGGTGGGCGAGCAGTACGTGGACCTGCAACCGCGCACCGACGGCGGCCCGTACCTGCACCAGGGCAGCACCATCGCGCGCGCGGACACCCGCACTCCGCTGCCCACGACGACGCTCATCACCAGCCTGGACCGGCTGGTGAACTCGGTCGGCAAGCGGAGTCTGCGGATCACCGTGGACGAGCTGGGCAAGGCGTTCGCGGGCTCCGGTCCCGACCTGACCCGGCTGGTCGACTCCGGGAACCAGCTGGTCGATTCGGCGAGCGCCGCGCTGCCGCAGACCGTCTCGCTCATCGAGAACTCCAGGACGGTGCTGCGGACCCAGGTGGACAAGGGGTCGGCGATCAAGTCGTTCTCCCGCGATCTGGCGTCGCTGACCGGGCAGCTGAAGAACAGCGACGCGGACATCCGGGCGATCGACAGCAGCGGTGCGCCCGCCGTCGGCGAATTCGACGCGCTGCTCACCGACACCCGCGACGCCCTGCCGGTGCTGCTCGGCAACCTGGTCAGCGGCGGCCAGATCGCCGTGGCCCGGCTGCCCGGTCTGGAACAGGCCCTGGTCACCTTCCCGGTCACGGTCGCCGGCAGCTTCACGGTGGCGCCCGGGGACGGCACCGCGCACTTCGGGCTGGTGGTCAACGCCGGTGACCCGCCGCCGTGCCGGCAGGGCTACGGAACCCAGCGGCGCGACCCGTCGGACACCACTGAACGCCCGGCCGACACCGACGCGCACTGCACCGCGCCACGCGGTGGCGCCACCTCGGTGCGCGGCGCCCAGAACGCCCCGCAAGGCGACGGATCCGCTGCGGGCGACGGGACGGCGAGCCAGGCGGGGTACGCCGCGCCCTACGACCCGCAGACCGGTGTGGCGCAGGGGCCGGGCGGCACGGCCCTGCAGATCGGCTCCACCGGCGGGGCACAGAGCGTCTTCGGAAAGGACTCCTGGCAATGGCTGATCGTCGGACCGATGGCATGACCGGCGGCCGGTTCCCGCGCCTGCGGCTACCGCTGCGCCGGGCGGCCCGCGCCGTGGCGGCCGCCTCGCGCCGCCGCGCCACGGCGGCCGTACTGGCCGCCGCCACC
>CAYNNX010000102.1:0-19821 GCA_964398515.1 uncultured Streptantibioticus sp.
CCCGGTCGGCGGTCAGACCCCGCCCGCTCCGCGGTCGGCGCCGGAGCAGTCCGCGCCGCGGCCCGAGGACGCCCCCGCGCCCGCCGACCGCGCCGAGTCCCGCCCGCGGCCCGGCGGGACCGCGTCGTACGAGAGCGAGCGGCTGCGGTACGTGGGCGCCGCGACACGGCGGATCGCCCGCGGCATCGACCTGGACGAGACCGTGCTCGGGCTGTGCCGGTCGGTGGTACCGACCTTCGCCGACGCGATCCTGGTCTATCTGCGCGATCCCCTGCCGGTCGGTGACGAACGCCCCGTCGAGCCGCTGATGCTGCGGCTGCGGCGCACCGACCGCATCAGCGAGGACCCCGACACCGGCTCGATCGGCGACGGCGGCGCGGGCGGGGTGCTGCCGCTGGTGCCCGCACCGGAGGTGGCCGGCGCGGCGGAGACCACGCAGGTGCGGCTCGACGGTCCGCTGGCCGAGGTGCTGCGCGGGGTGCGGCCGCTGTTCGCCGACACCGCGGAGGTGACGGCGGCGCTGGCCGAGCTGATCGAGGCGCCGGTGCCGGGCGGGCGGCGGGCCATCCTGGCACCGCTGCGCGGGCGCCGCCGGGTCATCGGCGCCGCCGTTCTGCTGCGCCGCCCGGACCGGCCGCCGTTCGAGACGGACGACCTGCTGGTGGCCGCGCAGCTCGCCACGCACACCGCGCTCGGCGTCGACAAGGCCGTGATGTACGGGCGCGAGGCGTACATCGCCGACCAGCTCCAGCGCGCGATGCTCCCCGACTCGCTGCCGCAGGCCACCGGGGTGCAGCTGGCCAGCCGCTATCTGCCCGCGGCCGAGACCGCCCGGGTGGGCGGCGACTGGTACGACGCGATCCCGCTGCCCGGCAGCAGGGTGGCGCTGGTCGTCGGCGACGTCATGGGCCACTCGATGCAGTCGGCCGCCATCATGGGACAGCTGCGCACGACCGTGCAGACGCTGGCCGGGCTCGACCTGCCGCCGCAGGAGGTGCTCTACCACCTCGACGAGCAGGCCCAGCGGCTCGGCCACGACCGCATGGCCACCTGCGTCTACGCCGTCTACGACCCGATCGCGCACCGGCTCGTGGTGGCCAACGCCGGGCACCCGCCGCCGGTTCTGCTCCACGGCGACGGCCGCACCGAGGTGCTGCGGGTGCCCTCGGGCGCCCCGATCGGGGTGGGCGGGGTGCCCTTCGAGGCGGTCGAGCTGCCCGCGCCCGCCGGGGCGACCCTGCTGCTGTACACCGACGGCCTGGTCGAGTCGCGCACCCGGGACGTGTGGGAGGGGATCGAGCGGCTGCGGGAGCGGCTGGGCGCGGTCGGCTCCATCGTCTGCCCGCCGCCGCTGGAGCCGTTGTGCGACGAGGTGCTGGAGATCCTCGGCCCGGGCGACCGCGACGACGACATCGCCCTGCTGGCGGCCCGCTTCGACGGGATCGCCCCGAGCGATGTCGCCTACTGGTTCCTGGAGCCGCACCCGCAGACGGCCCGGCGCGCGCGGCGGCTGGTGCGCCGGGCGCTGCACCGCTGGGACCTCGAGGAGCTCGGCGAGGCGGTGGAGCTGCTGGTCAGCGAGGTGGTGACCAACGCGGTCCGGCACGCGGGCCGGCCGATCACGCTGCGGCTGCTCCGTACCGACGTGCTGCGCATCGAGGTCGGGGACGACGCGCCGCAGCTGCCCCGGATGCGCCACGCCCAGCTGCAGGACGAGAGCGGGCGCGGACTGTTCCTGGTCAACCGGCTGGCGCAACGGTGGGGGGCCACCCGGCTGAGCGCGGGCAAGGTGGTGTGGATCGAGCTGCCGCTGCGCTTACCGAGGTAATTAGGTAGCGTTGAGGTTTACAGCGCTTCGCCCGATTTGAACCGATTTTCCGGCGCTCCCCGCTTCCCTCGCTCGGCGCCACACAGACCGCAGCCCCGTGGCACGTGAACCTGACTCCGTGCCCGGGGCTGCTTGCGGTGTGCGGTGCTACCAGACCTGCTGCTGTCCGCGGCCGCTCTGGGGTGTCAGCTGCGGCGGCGCGGTGTCGGTCGGGGGCTGGCCGGTCGGCGTGTCGCCCGGGGTGGGCCCGGTGCTGGAGCCCGGGCCGGGCGTCGGGCCGTGGTGGCGGTGGCCGTGACCGGGGGTCGAGGGCGACGTGGACGGGGTCCGCGACACGCTGGCCGACGGCGACGTCGAGGGCTTCGCGCTCACCGAGGGCGTCTTCGACGGCACCGCGGGGGGCTGCACGGCCGCGCCCTGGTCGGTCTGCAGGTCGAACTGGCTGGGCTGTTCGCCGCTGAGCACCGTGCGGGTGTAGGCGCCCCAGATCTGCGCCGGGAAGCCGCCGCCGTTGACCCGGCCGCCGCCGCCCGCGCCCTTCAGCGACACCTGGGCGCCGGTCTTGGCGTCCTCGCCGAACAGGCCGACCGAGGTGACCAGGTCCGGGGTGTAACCGGTGAACCAGGCCGACTTGTTGTTGTCGGAGGTACCGGTCTTTCCGGCGACCGCGCTGTCCTGCTGGGCGGCGGTACCGGTACCGGAGTTGACCACACCGGTGAGCACCGAGGTGACCGCGTCGGCGGTGGAGCGGCCGATGACCTGCTGGCCGATGGGGTTGGCGAGGTCCACCTTGCGGCCGAGCTGTTCGGCGGACTTCACGATGCTCGGCGTGACCTTCCTGCCGTGGTTGTCGAAGGTGGCGTAGATCCCGGCCATCTCCAGCGGGCTGCCGCCCATCGAGCCGAGTGCGATCGCCGGGCCGTCGTGCAGGCCGGCGCGGTCGGCGGGCATGCCGAGCTGGACCGCGGTGCCGGCGACCTTGTCCAGGCCGACGTCCACGGCCATCTGGGCGAAGACCGAGTTGACCGAGGAGTCCATGGCCGTCTGCACGGTGATCGGGCCGTAGTTCTGGTTGTCCTCGTTCGGCGGCGCGAACGAGGCCGAGGTGCCCTGCACGGGCCGGCCGCTGGTGCCGTCGTAGATGGTGCCGGCGCCGATCTGGCGGCCGTCCTGGGTGTGGGCGTTGTTCTCCAGCGCGGAGGCGAACTCGATCGGCTTGAAGGTGGAGGCCACCTGGTAGTCGCTGCGCGTGGCGTTGGAGACGTAGTGCTTGGGGACGCCCGCGCCGCCGTAGAGCGCCACCACGGCCCCGGTCTTGGGGTCGACGGAGACGGCTCCGGCCTGGACGTTCCGGTCGACCGCGCGGGCACCCGGGTCCAGCTGGTCGGTCAGCTGGCTCTTGACCGCCTTCTCCAGGTCCTTCTGCTTGGCCGGGTCGATGGTGAGGGTGATGGTCCAGCCGCCGGCCCCGAGCTGGGCGTCGTTCATCACGTGGTTCGCGATGAGCTGCTTGTTGGCGAGCTCCACCCAGTAGGCCGCCTCACCGGACAGCCCCGGCGTGCCCTTGGGGGCGATCGGCTTGGGGAAGGTCGCCTTCTGCCGGGCCGCCGGGTCCAGCCAGTGCATGCCGACCATGTTGTTGAGCACGTAGTTCCAGCGGGCGACGGCGAGCTGCTTGCCCTCGGGGGTGGCCGTCACCACGTCGTACTGGCTCGGCGCCTGGACCAGCGCGGCCAGGTACGCGCCCTGGGCCACGGTCAGCTTGCTGACGTCGATGCCGTAGTAGGCCTGGGAGGCGGCCTGGATGCCGTAGGCGCCGCGGCCGAAGTAGACGGTGTTGAGGTAGCCGCGCAGGATCTCGTCCTTGCTGAGGTCCTGGTCGACCTTGAGCGAGATGAACAGTTCCTTCAGCTTGCGGGTGACCGTCTGCTGCTGGGTGAGGTAGAAGTTCTTGACGTACTGCTGCGTGATGGTCGAACCGCCCTGCGTGCCGCGGCCCGAGACGGTGTTGTACAGGCCGCGGGCCATGCCGCGCAGGTCGACGCCGCTGTCGGTGTAGAAGGTCTTGTTCTCGGCCGCGACGAAGGCGTGCTGGATGTCCAGGGGTATCTGGCTGAGCGGGACCTCTTCGCGGTTGACCTGGCCGGTGCGGGCGATGACCTTGCCGTCGGCCGTCTTGTAGATGTTGGCCTGGGCCGTCGCCGCGGCGTTGGCCTGGGGTATCGGGGTCATGTAGTACAGCGCGATGAACCCGGCCATGCCCAGCAGCACCAGGCCCAGAAAGGTTCCGAGGGACCACTTGAGCAGTCGGCGACGCGGCTTGCCCATGCCGCCGCCGGCTCTGTCCGCCTTCGCCTTGCCCCTGGTGCCCACGTCTCCGCCTCTCCGCACCCGCCCGTTGTTTCCGGACGTGCCCGTACACATACGCGACCGACGAAGCTAGCAGCCGAACCTCTCTTTATTTGTCAAAAGTCGCACAATTTCCTCACGTGAGAAGTCCCACGTGGAAGACGTGGAACCAAAAAATGTGCTAACACTTTGCTAGCCACGACAGCGTGACGCACGACCGTACGCGTCACCGACCCATGAAGCGGGGGACCATGCCCGAGATACCCGACATGCCCAGGCCGCGCGTCACCGAGCGCCGCGCGCTGGGCATGCCCGGCCTGCCCTTCCTGCTGCTCGCACTGATCGTCCTGGCCGGCGGCGTCGCCCTGCTGGCCACCGGGGCGGGTCTGGCGAGCGGCGGCCACAAGGGGGCCGCGTCGACCGCGCTGACCCTGTGCGGGGTCCTGGTGGTCGTCGCCGATCTGATCATGCTGCGCGGCCTCACCCAGGTCGCCCCCGGCCAGGCCCGGGTCTGCCAGCTCTTCGGCCGCTACCAGGGCACCATCCGCCAGGACGGCCTGCGCTGGGTCAACCCCTTCACCTCCCGCCGCACGATCTCCACCCGGCTGCGCAACCACGAGACCGAGGTGCTGAAGGTCAACGACGCCTACGGCAACCCGATCGAGATCGCCTGCGTGGTGGTCTGGCAGGTCCAGGACACCGCACAGGCGGTCTTCGAGGTCGACAACTTCGTGAACTTCGTGTCCATCCAGACCGACACCGCGGTCCGCCACATCGCCAGCAAGTACGCCTACGACGCCCACGGCGACGGCGAGCTCTCCCTGCGCGAGAACGCCGAGACCATCACCGAGCAGCTCTCGGCGGAGATCGCCGCCCGCGTCGAATCGGCCGGCGTGACGATCATCGAGTCCCGCTTCACCCACCTCGCCTACGCCCCCGAGATCGCCTCCGCGATGCTCCAGCGCCAGCAGGCGGGGGCGATCGTGGCCGCCCGCCAGACGATCGTCGACGGCGCGGTCGGCATGGTCGAGTCGGCCCTGAACCGGATCGCCGAGCAGGGCCTGGTGGAGCTGGACGAGGAGCGCAAGGCGGCCATGGTCAGCAACCTCCTGGTCGTCCTCTGCGGCGACCGCGCCGCCCAGCCGGTGCTGAACACGGGCACTCTCTACCAGTGACGGAACCGGTCGAAGGCGTCGAGGGCGCGGGCGAGCCGCGGCAGCCGGGGCGCAGGCCCGAGCGGAAGAAGGTGCTGCTGCGGCTCGATCCCGCGGTCCACGACGCGATCGCCCGCTGGGCCGCGGACGACCTGCGCAGCGTCAACGCGCAGATCGAGTTCCTGCTGCGCAAGGCGCTGACGGAGGCGGGCCGCATGCCGGGAGCCGCCCGGCCGATCCCGCGCCGCGGCCGACCCCGCAAGGACGAAGGACCCTCCGGCTAGCCCGGACCCCGGGCCGCTCCCGCCGACGGACACCCGGCGACCGAACACCCCATGTGTATACACCAGGTGTATACACATGGGGTACAGTCCTCGGCATGTCAATCGGCCACACCTTTCTGGGACTTCTGGAGTCGGGCCCACGCCACGGCTACGACCTCAAGCGGGCCTTCGACGAACGCTTCGGCCACGACCGCCCGCTCGCCTACGGCCAGGTCTACTCGACGCTGGCGCGCCTGCTGAAGAACGGGCTCGTGCAGGTCGACGGCATCGAGCCCGGCGGCGGCCCCGAGCGCAAGCGCTACGCGATCACCGACGCGGGGATCACCGACGTCGCCCACTGGCTCGCCCAGCCGGAGAAGCCCGAGCCGTACCTGCACAGCGCCCTGTACACCAAGGTGGTCCTCGCGCTGCTGACCGGGCGCAGCGCCGCCGACGTGCTGGACACCCAGCGGGCCGAGCACCTGCGGCTGATGCGCGAGCTGACCCGCCGCAAGACCGGCGGCGACCTCGCCGACCAGCTCGTGTGCGACCACGCGCTCTTCCACCTCGAAGCCGATCTGCGGTGGCTGGAGCTCACCGCCGCCCGCCTCGACCAGCTCTCGGCGCAGGTGCGCGGATGAGCGCGGAACTGCTGCTCGTGGCCACCGGGCTGCGCAAGTCCTACGGCCCCACGCCCGCCCTGGCGAGCGCGGACTTCTCCATCCGCACCGGCGAGATCGTCGCCGTGATGGGCCCGTCGGGTTCGGGCAAGTCCACCCTGCTGCACTGCCTGGCCGGCATCGTGCGCCCGGACGGGGGCCAGGTCCGCTACCGGCACCGCGAGCTGTCCGAGATGTCGGACCGGGAACGCAGCGCGCTGCGCCGTGGCGAGTTCGGGTTCGTCTTCCAATTCGGCCAGCTCGTACCGGAGTTGACCTGCCTGGAGAACGTCGCGCTGCCGCTGCGGCTCAACGGCGTCCGGCGCAAGGCGGCCGAGCGGCGGGCGGTCGAGTGGCTGGAGCGGCTGGAGGTCGCCGACGTGGCCGCCAAACGCCCCGGCGAGGTCTCCGGCGGCCAGGGCCAGCGGGTCGCCGTGGCCCGGGCCCTGGTCACCGACCCGCGCGTGGTCTTCGCCGACGAACCGACCGGCGCCCTGGACTCCCTCAACGGCGAACGCGTGATGGCGCTGCTCACCGAGGCCGCCCGCGGCAGCGGCACCGCCGTCGTCCTGGTCACCCACGAGCCCCGGGTCGCCGCCTACTCCGACCGGGAGATCGTCGTCCGGGACGGCACCTCGCGCGATCTGGAGCGGGCCGCATGAGCGCGGTCCGGCGCTGGGCCCGGGAGCTGACGCTGGGCGCGCGCTTCGCCATCGGGGGCGGCGCGGAGGGGTGGGTGCGCACCCTGCTGACGGCCGTGGGCGTGGGGCTCGGCGTGATGCTGCTGCTCTTCGCGGCCGCGGTCCCGGCCATGCTCGACAGCCATTCCATGCGCAGCTACGGCCGTCAGGAGCCGTTCAGCGACGGGACCGAGCTGAAGCCCACGGCCGGCACGCTGCTGGTGAAGGTGGCCGACACCACCTTCCGCGACGTGAAGATCCGCGGTCGTCTGATGCGTCCCGAAGGGCCGAAGGCGCCCGTGCCGCCGGGGCTGGACCGGCTGCCCGGCCCCGGCGAGATGGCCGTCTCGCCCGCGCTCGCCCGCATGCTCCGCGACCCCGGCGACCGGCTGCTGCGCGAGCGGCTGCCGTACCGCGTCACCGCGACCATCGGCCCGGCGGGACTGGACGGCCCCGCCGACCTCACCTACATCGCGGGCAACGCGAGCGTGCAGACCGGCATCGGCCACGCCCAGCGGATCGACCACTTCGGCATCGAGTACCACCCGCAGAAGCTGGACCCGATACTGGTGATGCTCGTCGTCATCGCCCTGGTCGTACTGCTCGTGCCCGTCGCGGTGTTCATCGGCACCGCGGTCCGCTTCGGCGGCGAGCGCCGGGACCGGCGGCTCGCGGCGCTGCGGCTGGTCGGCGCGGACACCGCCATGGCCCGGCGGATCGCGGCCGGCGAGGCGCTCCTCGGCTCCCTGCTCGGCCTGGTCCTGGGGGGCGCCTTCTTCCTGGCCGTACGGCGGTTCGTCGGCTCGGTCACCCTGTGGGACTTCAGCGTCTACCCCTCCGACGTGACGCCCGAAGCGGCGCTGACCGCGCTGATCGCGCTGGCGGTGCCGGCGGCCGCGGTCGCGGTGACCGTCGTCGCGCTGCGCGGGGTCGCCATCGAGCCGCTGGGGGTCGTGCGGCGCTCGGTGCCCCGGCCCCGGCGCCTGTGGTGGCGGCTGCTGCCGCCCGCGGCGGGCCTGCTGCTGCTCTGGTGGCCGATCGGCCGGAGCGCGAGCGGCGGCACGGCGGACAGGTACCGGATCGCCGTCGGCGCCGTGCTGCTGCTGATCGGGGTGACGACCCTGCTGCCCTGGCTGGTCGAGGCGGTTGTGCGACGGCTGCGGGGCGGCCCGGTGGCCTGGCAGCTGGCCACCCGGCGGCTGCAGTTGACCAGCGGCGCGGCGGCCCGCACCGTCGGCGGCATCACCGTCGCCGTCGCCGGGGCGATCGCGGTGCAGACGCTCTTCAGCGGCGTGGAACCGCAGTACACCGGCGCCACCGGGCAGGACCCCTCGCAGGCCCAGGTGATGGCCGACATCGGGGTGCGCGACGGCGTGCAGGCCAGGCAGATCTTCACCGCGTTCCGCACGACGCAGGGCGTGCAGTGGGTCCTCGGCACCACGCAGTCCCAGGCCGCCGCCGTCGGCGCCGTCGCGAAGGCCCGGGCCTCGGGGAAGCCCGACGCCGTCTACGACATACCCCAGGTCCCGATCACCGCCGGCGACTGCGCGACGCTGCGCCTGGTGGCCTCCATCGGCACCTGCCGGGACGGTGACGTCTTCCTCGTGCCCAGCGGCACCGCGCGGATCGACGCCGTCGCCCGGCCCGGCCACCCGGTCGACCTCAACCTGTCCGACGCCCCGCCGGTCACCGGCCGCCCCCGGCTGTGGACGGTCCCGGCCACCGCCCGCACCGTGCCGCGGCGCACCGACGCCACCGGTGTGGCGCACGAGGGGATCCTCGTCACCCCGGGCGCACTGCCCGCCGGGGAGCTGGCGTCCCCCCGCGCCCGGGTGCTGGTGCGGCTCGACCCGCACGATCCGGACGCGGTCGAACGGGTCCGCAACACCGCCAGCCGGATGGACCCCTCCGACCCGACGTTCACGCTGCACGCCACACGCAAGGACTCCCGGTTCGCCGCCATCGAACGCGGCCTGCTGATCGGGGCGACGGCGACCCTGCTGGTGCTCGGGGCGAGCATGCTCATCTCGATGCTGGAGCAGCTGCGCGAACGCCGACGGCTGCTGGCCGTGCTGTCCGCCTTCGGCACCCGGTGGCGCACGCTCGGCATGTCGGTGCTGTGGCAGGCGGCGGTGCCGGTGGTGCTCGGCCTGGCGCTCGCGCTGGCGGGCGGTCTCGGGCTCGGCGCGCTGCTGCTGAAGATGGCGCACCTGGCCGTCGCCTACGACTGGGCGAGCGTGGCCGCGATGACGGCCGTCGGCGGCGCCGTCGTACTGCTGGTCACCGTGGTGAGCCTGCCGCCGCTGTGGCGGATGACGCGCCCGGACGGGCTGCGTACGGAGTAGCCGCCCGGTGCCGGTGCCGCCGAAGCGGCGGTGCGGCCGTCAGTCCACGATCCGTACCGGCAGCTCGCGCAGGGCCTCGCGCAGCGCCGACGCGAAGCTCTCGAACTCCTCCGCCCGCGCCGCCCCCGTGCGCATCGCCAGCGCGATCCGCCGGGACGGCGCGGGGTCACGGAAGTAGCCGGTGGTCAGCTCGTCGGCGCGCCCCGCCTCCACCCGCACCGCGGTCCGCGGCAAGAGCGTCACCCCCAGCCCCCCGGCGACCAGCTGTACCAGGGTCGAAAGGCCCGCGGCGCTGGTCGTCACGGGCATCCCCTCGGGCCGTCCCGCCTCGCGGCACACGTCCAGTGCCTGGTCGCGCAGGCAGTGGCCCTCCTCCAGCAGCAGCAGGTCCAGCTCGCGCAGTTCGTCGCGCGGGATGTCGTCACGTCCGGCGAGGTGGTGCTCCTCGGGCATGACGAGCACGAAGTCCTCGTCGAAGAGCGGCAGTTCGGTGATCCCGGGAACGCCGAGCGGCACCGCGAGCAGCAGCAGGTCGAGCCGTCCGGCGGTGAGCCCCTCGACGAGGGAGGCCGTCTGCTCCTCGTGCACCTGGAGGTCGAGTTCGGGGTAGCGCTCGTGGACCAGGCGCAGCACGGTCGGCAGCAGGTAGGGCGCCACGGTCGGGATCACCCCGAGGCGCAGCGTCCCGGTGAACGGCGCCCGGACCGCCTCGGCCTCCTCCATCAGCGCCCCGACCGCCTCCAGCACGGCCCGGGCCCGCACGGCGAGGCGCTCCCCGGCCGGGGTCAGCAGCACGCGCCGGGTGGTACGTTCCAGCAGCTGCACGCCCACCACCTCCTCCAGCGCGGAGACCGCCCCGGACAGGGCGGGCTGGCTGGTGCCGGTGGCGGCGGCCGCGTCCCGGAAGTGCAGGTGCTCGGCGACCGCCGCGAAGGCCCGCAGCTGGGCCAGGGTCGGCTGCCGTCCGGCCTGGCCGGGGCTCGGCTGACGGGGGCTTTTGATAGCAAACTCCGATCAAGATCGTCGGTTGTGTCGATTTCCTGGATCAATCCACTCTATGGCACTGTGGGACCGTCCAACCCACGGGAAAACCGGTCAACCCGGACAACCCACCCCTCATGGAGGAGCACGCGTGCTCACTGTCGGTGACAAGTTCCCCGAGTACGACCTGACCGCCTGCGTCGACCTCGACCCGGAGAAGGCCTTCGCGCAGATCAACCACAAGACCTACGAGGGCAAGTGGCGTGTGATCTTCTTCTGGCCCAAGGACTTCACCTTCGTGTGCCCGACCGAGATCGCCGCGTTCGGCAAGCTGAACGAGGAGTTCGCCGACCGCGACGCGCAGATCCTCGGTGTCTCCGGCGACTCCGAGTTCGTCCACCACGCCTGGCGCAAGGACCACGCCGACCTGCGTGACCTGCCCTTCCCGATGCTGGCCGACTCCAAGCACGACCTGATGCGCGACTGCGGCGTCGAGGGCGAGGACGGCTTCGCGCAGCGCGCGGTCTTCATCGTCGACCCGAACAACGAGATCCAGTTCACCATGGTGACCGCCGGTTCCGTGGGCCGTAACCCCAAGGAGGTCCTGCGGGTCCTCGACGCCCTGCAGACCGACGAGCTGTGCCCGTGCAACTGGAGCAAGGGCGACGAGACCCTGGACCCGGTCAAGCTGCTGGCCGGTGAGTGACCATGGCGCTCGATGAGCTGAAGTCGGCACTGCCGGACTACGCCAAGGACCTCAAGCTCAACCTCGGCTCGGTCATCGGCAACAACGACACCCTGGGCGAGCAGCAGTTGTGGGGCACCGTGCTGGCCTGCGCGATCGCCTCGCGCAGCGCACGGGTGCTGCGCGAGCTGGAGCCGGAGGCCAAGGCGCGCCTGACGCCGGAGGCGTACCAGGCCGCCAAGGCGGCGGCTGCGATCATGGCGATGAACAACGTCTTCTACCGCACCCGGCACCTGCTGTCGGACCCGGAGTACGGCACGCTCCGCGCGGGCCTGCGGATGAACGTCATCGGCAACCCGGGCGTGGAGAAGACCGACTTCGAGCTGTGGTCGCTCGCGGTCTCCGCGGTCAACGGCTGCGGCCAGTGCCTCGACTCGCACGAGCAGGTGCTGCGCAAGGCGGGCTGCTCGCGCGAGATGATCCAGGAGGCCTTCAAGGTCGCCGCGGTCGTCCAGGCGGTGGCCACCACCCTGGACGCGGAGGCGGCTCTCGCCTGACGCCTGACGCGACTCGACGGCGGGGTGCGGGACTTCACGGTCCCGTACCCCGCTTTCGTGTCGGCGGCTAGGCCTTCTCGGCCTGGACCTCGGGCTCGGCCGCGATCTGCGTCCCGGTCTGCGTCCCGGGCCGGGCCTCGGGCTGCGCCGGCCGCGGTGCGGCCGCCGGTGCGCCGTCGGCGGAGGACGCGAGCGCCGCGCGCAGCGCCACCTCGCGGCTGTGCGCCCGCAGATAGCCGACGACCGTGTTGGTGACCGCGACCAGCGGCACCGCCACCACCGCGCCGCCGATCCCGGCGATCAGCGAACCGGCCGCCACCGAGAGCACCACCGCCAGCGGGTGCACCCGCACCGCACGGCCCAGGATGAACGGCTGGAGCACGTGCCCCTCGATCTGCTGCACGGCCAGCACCACGACCAGCACCATCAGCATGGTGAACGGCCCCTGGGTGACCAGCGCGACGACCATCGCCAGCGCGCCGGAGGCGACCGCGCCGACCAGCGGTACGAACGCCCCGAGGAAGATCACCACGGCGAGCGGCACCGCCATCGGCACGCCGAGGAAGTACAGCCCGACGCCGATGCAGACCGCGTCGATGAAGGCCACTATCACCGTGCCGCGCACGTAGAGCGTGAGCGTGCGCCAGGCGCGCGGCCCGGCGCCCGCCATGCCCTCGCGCGCGTCGCGCGGGAAGAGCTTGAGGATCCAGTTCCACACGTTGCTGCCGTCGTAGAGCAGGAAGAGCGTGGAGAACATGGCGAGGAAGATGCCGGTGAAGACCTCCACGATCACCGTCACGCCCTGCAGGCCCGCCGAGGTGATCTGGTCGGCGTTGGTGCCGATGGCGTGCTGAAGCTGGCCGGCGATGTGGTTGATCTGCGTGTCGGTGACGTGGAACGGGGAGTTGTGCAGCCATTTGCGCAACTCGCCGATGCCGTCCTGGAGGTGGGTGGAGAGCGTGTCGGTGTTCTCCATCACCTGCCAGACCACGAACCAGCCGACCAGGCCCATGATGACGAACCCGGCGATGAACGTCACCGCGGTCGCCAGCCCGCGGGGCAGGCCCAGGCGCTTGAGGCGGGCGACGGTGGGCTGGAGCAGCGCGGTGATCAGCAGGGAGGCCACGAACGCCAGCACCACCAGTTGCACCGAGCCGATGGCCCGCATCAGCACATAGAGCGCGCCGGCCAGCACCAGGAAGCGCCAGGCGACCTCGGCGGCCACCCGCACGCCCCAGGGGACGGCGGCCTGCGGCTGCCGGGGCGCGGCGACGGCGGGGGCGTAGGAGGGGGGCGGAGGCACGTAGTCGTCGTGGCCGGCGCCGGAAACGGTGACGGGAACGGCGTCAGAGACGGCGTCAGGGACGGCCTCGGACACGGTGACGGGGGCGGAGACGGGCACCGGGACCGGTACGGGGACGTCGGCCTCCCGCTCCGCCACCGCGCGGCGCTCGTCGAGGCGCTCGGCGAGTCTGGTCAGCCTCGCGGCGAGGCCCGCGCCCCACTGGCGCCTGTTCGGCATTGCCTTCCCCATCCCCTTTGACTCGCTGACGGGCCGTGGCGACCCGTGGAGATGACGACGTTACCGGGCGGGAAGGTTGCTCCACACGAAACCCCCGCCGGGCGCTGCCTGACGGGGGTGTCGCATGGACGGATATGTGCCGGTCCGTACCGGTCTGCCGGCCTAGTACCAGCTGTTGGCCTGCCAGAACTGCCAGGCGCCGCACGGGCTGCCGTAGCGGCCGTCCATGTAACTCAGGCCCCACTTGATCTGGGTGGCCGGGTTGGTCTGCCAGTCGGAGCCGGCGGAGGCCATCTTCGAGCCCGGGAGCGCCTGCACCAGGCCGTAGGCGCCGGTGGACGGGTTGGTGGCGTGGATGTCCCAGCCGCTCTCACGCGAGACGATGTTGGAGAAGCACTGGAACTGTGCGCCGTCGCCGATGATCGAGCGGGCCAACGCCTGGACGCCCGAGAGCGAGTAGTCGGTGGTCGCCGACAGCGACTGGCGCTGCTGGTCGCGGCTGGCGGCCTGCTGAGCGTCGTGCTCGGCCTTGGCCTTGGCGTCGGCCGCGGCCTTCTTCTTGGCGGCCTCGGCCGCGGCGGCCTTGCGGGCTGCTTCGGCGGCGGCCTGCTTGGCCGCGGCGTCGGCGGCGGCCTGCTGCGACTGCACCTGCTCGGTCAGGGACGCGACCTGCGCGTCGGCCTGCTGACCGGTGGCGATGTTGTCGAGGGCCGTCGCGTCGGCGACGGGCTGCACAGCGACGGCGGTCGGCTCGCTGCCTGAGGCGACGCCCACGACGGCACCGACGGTGGTCACCGCGGTGGCTGACGCTACGGCGATTCCCCGGACGGAGATCCGGCTCACACGGTTTCCTTCCAGCATCGCCCGCGTGGTGACCGCGCGGACGCAATCGTGCCCCTGACACTGGCCTCCCCTTGGACCGGACGTGATGCCCGGTTGGTCACGGAAGGCGCTGGCCCGGTGCGATCCTCCGCTTCCGGAGGTCCGCGTGGTGCTGGGCGGCTTACGGCGTTCACTGTTCAGTTCTGTTGTTCCGTGCCACGAGTGGTACGGGTGTGCCGCAAGCGGGGCCTGACAGCCTCACACCCTGCCCGACCGCGACGCGCCGACGCAATTCCCAGTTGCGTGGCAAACGTCACACCCGGTTTGGAGCAGCCGATTTACGGAAAGCCCGGCGGCGAAACCCCGGACATGGCTAGGCTGCTGTGCCCTTGACCGGACACAGCAGCCTGGAAGCGGTCAATTCCCCTGTTTCACGTCACGGGTTGGACATCTCCCGCCATGCCGGTTACGACGGGACGTCCTCCAGCATCTCGGTCACCAGCGCGGCGATCGGGGAGCGCTCGGAACGCGTGAGCGTCACATGGGCGAAGAGCGGATGCCCCTTGAGCTTCTCGACGACGGCCACCACGCCGTCGTACCGCCCGACCCGCAGGTTGTCGCGCTGGGCGACGTCATGAGTCAGGACAACCCGGGAACCGGCCCCGATCCTGGACAGAACGGTCAACAGTACGTTCCGCTCCAGGGATTGGGCCTCGTCCACGATCACGAACGCGTCGTGGAGCGAGCGGCCGCGGATGTGGGTGAGCGGCAGCACCTCCAGCATGCCGCGCTCGACGACCTCCTCTATGACGTCCGCCGAGGTCACCGCGGACAGCGTGTCGAAGACCGCCTGCGCCCAGGGGCTCATCTTCTCCGCCTCGGTACCCGGCAGGTAGCCCAACTCCTGCCCGCCGACCGCGTACAGCGGGCGGAAGACCATGACCTTGCGGTGCTGGCGCCTCTCCAGCACCGCCTCCAGCCCCGCGCACAGCGCCAGCGCCGACTTGCCGGTGCCCGCCCGGCCGCCCAGGGAGACGATCCCGACCTCCGGGTCGAGCAGCAGGTCGAGCGCGATGCGCTGTTCGGCGCTACGGCCGTGCAGCCCGAAGGCCTCGCGATCGCCGCGCACCAGGCGGACCTGGCCGTCCGACGTGATCCTGCCGAGCGCCTTCCCGCGCTCGGACTGGAGCACCAGGCCGGTGTGGACGGGCAGTTCGGCGACGCCGGGCAGACCGGCGACCTCCTCGGCGAAGAGGGTGTCGATCTCGTCGGCGGTGACCTGGAGCTCCGCCATGCCGGTCCAGCCCGAGGTGATGGCCAGCTCCGCGCGGTACTCCTCGGCGAGCAGGCCCACCGACGACGCCTTCACGCGCAGCGGAAGGTCCTTGGAGACCACGGTGACGTCGTACCCCTCGGCCTGCAGGTTGCGGGCCACGGCCAGGATCCGCGAGTCGTTGTCGCCGAGCCGGCCGCCCGCCGCCTGCGGAAGCATGCCCGGCGGAAGGACCGCCGGATCCGAGTGGTTGAGCTCGACCCTGAGCGTTCCGCCGATGTCACCGATCGGAATGGGCGCGTCCAGCCGCCCGTGACGGATCCGGTACTCGTCGAGCAGCCGCAGCGCCTGGCGGGCGAAGTAGCCGAGCTCCGGGTGGTGGCGCTTGGCCTCCAACTCGGTCACCACGACGATCGGGAGCACGACTTCGTGCTCGTCGAACCGGGTGATGGCGCCTGGGTCGGCCAGCAGCACGCTGGTGTCGAGGACATAGGTGCGCCGGTCGTGCTCCCGGCGGTTCTTGCTGTTCACCACGGGTGGACGAACCCCCTCGGGAGAGGTCGGGGTGCGACGACGCCGCAGATCTCACGCGCGTCGCGCGGCTTGGGGCCGGGGCCGGACCCGAGGGCCGGACCGCGACCCTCCGTCGAGACGCGGCCGGCGCCGTCGGATGACAGCACGTCCGTGTGCAAGGGGCCTCCCGGGCGGGCGGCACCGTGCCACCCGCGTCAGCCCGGCACCCGTGGCCCGGATGCCGCGCCTGACTGGGATATGCCCGGGAAGGTGGTTGCGTATGCGACGACCTTCCCGGCGGCCTGTCCGGGGCCTGCCCTGGCGGCTTTTCCCGGGGCTCCCCCGCAGGCCGGCCTGCCCGGGCACGGCCGTTGCGGGGGCGCGTCGCGAACGGCCCTGCGGGCCTGGGGTCTTGGCCGGCCGGGCTCAGCCGCCGTAGCGGCGGTGGCGCGCGGCGTAGTCGCGCAGCGCGCGCAGGAAGTCCACCTTGCGGAACGCGGGCCAGAAGACCTCGCAGAAGTAGTACTCGGAGTGGGCGCTCTGCCAGAGCATGAAACCGGACAGGCGCTGCTCGCCGGAGGTACGGATGATCAGGTCGGGGTCGGGCTGGCCCCGGGTGTAGAGGTGCTCGGCGATGTGGTCTATGTCGAGGACCTCCGCGATGTCCTCCACGGAGCTGCCGCGAGCGGCGTGGTCCAGCAGCAGCGAGCGGACCGCGTCGGCGATCTCCTGGCGGCCGCCGTAGCCGATCGCGACGTTGACCAGCAGTCCCTCCACACCGACGGTGGCCTCCTCGGCCTCCTTGAGCACCTGCTGGGTCCCCGAGGGCAGCAGGTCGAGCGTGCCGACGTGGTGGACGCGCCAACGGCCGGTGCCGGCGAGCCCGGAGACCGCGTCCTCGATGATGCCCAGCAGGGGGTCGAGCTCCTCTGCGGGCCGGCTGAGGTTGTCGGTGGACAGCATCCACAGGGTGACGACCTCGACCCCGGTCTCCTCGCACCAGCCCAGCATCTCGGCGATCTTGTCCGCGCCCGCGCGGTGGCCCTCCTCCGTGGTCCCGCCGGCGGCCTTGGCCCAGCGCCGGTTGCCGTCGAGGATGACACCGATGTGCTTGGGAACCTGAGCGTGATCCAGGTGGGACTCGACCCGGCGCGCGTAGAGTCCATAGACCAGGTCACGCAGTTTCATGCTGTTCCAGCCCCTCGTGCAATACGGCACCCCTTCGTCACCATACTGCCGCCGTCCCGGTGGCCACGAGTCGGGGCCGCCGGGACGCAAACGTATCGGTTAAACGTTTCGGCGCAAGTTGCGCCCGTTCGGCCGTACACGTCGTGCGGGCAGCGCGGGCGGCGGCTTACGGTGCCGTCATGGCCGTGATGAAGGGCCTCATCAGCGCGGTGGCAGCGACGGCGGTGGCGGTCTCGCTCGGCGGGGCCGCACCGCCGCCGGAAGCCGGTGGCGCGGAATGGCCCGGCAACCCTGAGGCCGTCAAGGCGGTCGGCCGGCTCTTCGTCCACTTCCCCGGGCTCCCCGCGGGCCGCCCCGTGGCCTGTTCCGCCGCGGTGGTGACCTCCGCCAGCCACGACGTGATCAGCACGGTCGCGCACTGCGTCTACCGCAAGGAGTACGGAGGCCCGGCCAGCGCCCTGGAGTTCGTCCCCGGGTACCGCAACGGCCGCCGCCCGTACGGGACATACCGCATGCGCAAGGCGTTCACGGACGCGACCTGGCGGCGGCAGGAGAACGCCGATCACGACGTGGCGTTCGTCGCCCTGGACCCGGACGCCTCGGGCCGGCACGTCCAGGACGCGGTCGGCGGCTTCCCGGTCGCCTTCGGTCTGGGACCGGGTCCGGTGACCGCGCTGGGGTTCCCGGCGGCGCCGCCGTACAACGGGGAGACGCTGCGGTACTGCGCCCGCCGGACCGTTCCCGACCCCGCCGCCGGCCGCGGGACGACGCTTCCCGGGTGCGCGTTCACCGAGGGGGCCAGCGGCGGACCGTGGATACGCGGGCTCGACGCGTCGACCGGCGGGGGCGTGCAGGTCGGCGTCGACGCGGACGGCTGGACGGGCGGGGACGACTCCACCTTGAACGGGGTGTACTCCTCGGTCTTCGGGCCCGAGGCGCACCTGGTGTACGAGCGGGCCCAGCGGGCGTGAGCGCCCGGCGGCCGCTGTGGCGGCCCCTCAGGCAGCCGCCGCGCCCAGCAGCACCCCGCCGAGCGCGCCGAGAAGCATGAACGGGCCGAACGGGATCGCCGTGCGCCGGTCCGCGCGCCGGGTCAGCAGCAGCGTGACGGCGGCCGCGGCGCCGAGCGCGAAGGCCAGGCAGGTGCCGGCGAACAGGGTCGGCCAGCCGTACCAGCCGAGTGCCATGCCCAGCGTCGGCGCGAGCTTGGCGTCTCCCAGGCCCATGCCGCCGGGGTTGATCAGCACCAGCACGAGGTAGGCCGCACCGAGGACCACCCCGCCGAGCAGCGCCCGGGGCCAGGACCCGGCATGCCCGGGAAGGAGCGCGGCCGCCCCCAGCGCCGCCGCCGTGCCGCCCGCCGCGGGGAGCGTGAGAACGTCGGGGAGGCGGTGCACGGCCAGGTCGATCCGGGCCAGCAGCACGCCCAGCGGAACGAGCAGCAGCCAGACCGTCAACTCGGGGGTGCCGCCCGCCTCTTGGGCCGACGCGGCACAGGCCCCGGCGGTGAGCGCCGCCTGCGCCGCCCAACGCCCGTGCGGCCCGCGGCCGATCCACCCCCGCCATCCGGCCCGGCTCCCCGGCCGCCACGGCCGGCCCGGCTCGGCGGAGAGCCGGTACGCGGCCGCCGCCAGGGCGAACCCCGCCACGGCCCCCCAGACGGCGGACCCCACCACGACGACGGCATGCACGCCGACGACGATATCGGGGCGCACCGACGCACGTCGGGTAAGGAACTCCAAGCCGCCTCGGCCCGCCACCTCCCGGGGCCCACAGCTCCCGGGGCTCTCAGGCCTTGAGGATGTTGCCCTTGCCGATCGTGCCGATCTGGATGCTGTCGGCGATGCGGTTCACGGTGTCCTGGGTCACCTCGCCCACGATGCCGCTGATCCGGACCAGCACCGGCTTGCCCTGCGCGGTGTGCGCGGTGACGTCCAGCACACGCGTGCGGGGGCCGGACGGGGTGGGCCGGTAGATGTAGGACAGCTGCGTGGCCGGCTTGCCGCCGAGCTTGAACTCCGCGCTGTTCTTGACCTTCACGCCCTTGGGCCGCTGCTGCTTGACCCCGGTCAGCACGTCCACCTCACCGACCGTCCGGCCGTGCTGCGTGAGGACCGCGCCGGCCATGACGCCGTGCGGCAGCCGGGCGGCGGACAGCTCCTTCCAGTCCTTCGGGTGCGCGAGGGCGATGCCGCGCGCGTTCATGTACGTCCAGCCGTCGGGCGCGCCCTTGCCCACCGCGGCGCAGCCAGCCGCGGCCGTGCCGAGCATCAGTAGCGTCACGGCGCCGACCGCGGTGCGCCACCGTCTCGTTGTGCCGATCGAGCTGTTCACACTCACCCTCACACAGGCAATCCGGGGCGCGGCATGACGTATCGCGCTATCTGCGCCCTTACGTTACCCGCGCGGGCGCCGTGCCGCCGGAGTCCCCAAGGGTTCCCGGCCGCCGTTGCGGTGACCCGACGCGCGGGTGAACGGCGTGATACGGATGGGCGGGGGCTTGAGGGGGGATGCGGTGCGGGAGATACGCGATCACGCGGAACTGGTCGCGCTCTGCGCGGGCGACACCGTGTGCCGCTGGGCCGCTCAGGTGCTCACCGGCGGCGTGCGCGCCTTCGCCGCCGAGGACGGCGCTGCGGTCGCCGTCGCCTCGCCCGCGCTGTCGCTGCGGGACCGCCTCGCCGTACACGGGCGGCCGCGGGCCCCCACGGCCCTGGTCAGGGAGGCGCCGGCGGAGGTCGGGCGGACGCACCGGCCGGTCGGCGACCGCACCCTGACAGGCGCACTGCTCGCCGAGCCGGCGGAACCGCGGCCGGTGGCGGCTTTCGGCTGGATGGAGGCGGGAGCGCCGCGGGCGCAGTGAACAAAGGGCGGAAGTGGCGTACCCGGGGGACGCGGACGACGCGGCGGCGAGTACAGGCCGGGCGGTCGGCGCTCAGGCCGCGCGCACGGCGCCCGCCGGTGGGCACCGGTTCGGCCGGGCCGACCGGCTCGACCGGCTG
>CAYNNX010000103.1:0-19485 GCA_964398515.1 uncultured Streptantibioticus sp.
GCAGCCGCGACCCCGTACAGCGCTGACGTCAGCCGGGACGTCCAGCGCCGTTGCCCGGCACGGCCGGCGACGGGTGCCCGGGCCGCGTCCCCGGGTCGCCGGGGCCGCCGCGGCGGCCGTGCTCGCCGGGGGGCTGTACTTCACGGTGGCACCGGGCGCGTCCCACGCGGACGTTCCCGTGACCACCGCGAAGGCCACAGCCACGCACCCCGTGCCCGCGCCGACGCGTCCCTCCGCGTCCCCCACCCCGCGCCCCCGGCCGACGGTCCCGGCGAAGCCGCCGGTCCGGCGGTCGACTCCCGCGCCGCGGCCGCGGCCCGCCGCGCCGACCGTCCAGGAGCAGGTGCTGAGCCTGCTCAACTCCGCGCGGGCGCAGTACGGTTGCGCTCCCCTGCGCAGCAACGCGCAGCTTCAGGCCGCGGCCCAGCGGCACTCCGACGACATGGCCGCCCGCCGCCTCCTCGACCACACCGACCCGGACGGCACCGGTCCCGCCGACCGCATCACCGCCGCCGGCTACCGGTGGAACGCCTACGCCGAGAACATCGCCTACGGGCAGCGCGGCCCCGGCCAGGTGATGAGCGAGTGGATGAACAGCCCGCCCCACCGGCAGAACATCCTCAACTGCTCACTCCGGGACGTCGGCATAGGCGTCGACTACGGCCCCGGCGGCCCTTGGTGGACCCAGGACTTCGGAACGCGTAACTGACCCCGGGTCACACCAGCCCACCGAAACCTCCATCCCCCACCGGCGATTCGGCCTCTCCACCGCCGACGCGCCGTTCAGCACACCCTGCACCGAACCATTTGATCCCTGTTCATCCAGATTGGTCACACCTGTGAAACACAGACGAGACAACGGCCGAGACATACCCGGAGCCACCTCCCACCGGCGCGCCGCCCCCAACCGGCGTGCCACCCGCAAGGGCCGGGGCGTCCTCCTCGCCCTCGCCGCCGCGGCCACCGCCGGGCTCGTGGCGGGCGCCGTCGCCGCCAACCTGCCGGCGGGCGGCGGGCACTCTCCGGCACCCACCGCCATAGCCGCCTCCGCCCCCGCCGCCGTACCGCAGCACGACGAGGCGCCGGCGCCGCTGCACAACGAGCCCAAGAGCGACGCGAGCCGCGGCATGGTCTACACCGGTCTGGTCGTCGCCCCCAAGCACGACCGGTGCACCGGCGAGTACGACGTCTCCAAGGCCCATCTGTGCACCCACGGGCCGGACGCGGCACCCAAGGGCGTCAACGTCCACAAGCGCACCCCGCCCGCCGTGAAGGCGGCCGCCAAGGCACCCGTGCTCCACGGGGGCGGCACGCGCAAGCCCTCCGCCGGCCTGTCGCTGAACGGCGCACCGCCGGTCCTGGACTCCCGCAGCGGCGCGAGCGCCGCGGCGGCCGCGAAGAGCACGCCTCACTCCGCGGCCGACGCGCCCTCCGGCACCAAGGTCGTGTGCGACGGCGACGGGACCACCGGCAACCGTGTCCAGGTGCTCTACGTGCACGCGCCGGGCCAGGACCGGTTCGCCGAGTACCTGCCCTCGTTCAAGAAGTGGGCGGCCGACACCGACGTCATCTACGACGCCAGCGCGCAGGAGACGGGGGGCGACCGCCACATCCGGTTCGCCACCGAGGCGGACTGCACCCCCTCCGTGCTCGACGTGGAGCTGCCCGCCTCGGCGCTGCAGGAGTTCGGCGCGACCAACGACGCACTGGCCGCGCAGGGGTACAACCGCCGCGACCGCAAGTACATGATCTTCGCCGACGCCCAGGTGTACTGCGGCATCGGCACGTTCGACGGGGACGAGCGCCCCGGCCAGGACAACCAGAGCAACTTCGGCCCGTCGTACGGGCGAAGCGACAGCGGCTGCTGGAACGGCGCCACCGCCGCCCACGAGCTCGGGCACAACCTGGGCGCGGTGAACAACAGCGCCCCGGACTCCAGCAAGGGCGGCCACTGCACCGTCACCAACGACCTGATGTGCTACTCGGACTACCCGTACTACCCGCAGATGCACGAGGTCTGCGCCGACCCGGTCTACGCCCAGCGGCTCGACTGCCGGCACGACAACTACTTCAACACCAACCCGAAGCCGGGCAGCTACCTCTCGTCGCACTGGAACGTCGCCGACAACCGGTTCCTGATCGGCGCCGGCGGAAACGGGCCCAGCCCCGACCCGAGCCCCACGCCCTCCCCGACCTCAAGCTCCACCTCGACCGGCCCGGACGCCTCGGTGAGCCAGGTGACCCAGAACTCCGCCGTCGTCAGCTGGCAGGCCGCGCCCTCGGCGGCCGGGTACGACGTGCAGCTGAACGGCCGGACCATCGGCACCGTCACCTCGACCGTGGCACGCGTCGTCTACCTGGCGCCCGACACGGACTACTCGGTCGCCATCGCCGTACGCGGCCGTAGCGGCGACGTCTCCGAGCCGGGCCGCAAGGCGGCCTTCCACACGCTGCGGCAGGGCGGTTCCGACGGTACGCCGCAGCCCGGCAAGGAGTACTCCATGTCCAACAGCCTCACCGGGCTGTCCGCCGACATGTGGGGCGGTTCCACCGACGACGGCACGGTCCTCATCGGCTACCAGCGCACCGGCGCCGCCAACCAGCGGTGGGTCTTCGAGGACGCCGGGGACGGCCTGGTGCGGATCAAGTCGGTGGTGTCGGGCAAGTGCCTCCAGCCCGGCGGCGACCTCGTCGCGGGCCAGTTCGTGGAGCAGGAGCCGTGCGGTGACTCCACCGCCCAGCAGTGGAAGCTCACCGGCAACGGCGGCGGCTACACGCTCACCCCGCAGGGCTCCTCGCTCGCCCTCGGTGTCAGCGACCGCGAGTACTACGGCGGCCAGCTCCTCGAACTCCAGGACCCGGACAGCCAGGGCTCGCAGAACTGGGCCGTCCAGCCGGCCTCCTGACGCCGCCCGCGATCGTCACCGGTACGGTCCGGCCCACCCCTCGCCGGGCCGTACCGGTGGCTCACCCGATCCCCTTTGCAGCCCGACTCCCCTTCGAGGACCCCCATGCGTACGTACAAGAAGGCCGCCGCGGCGCTCTGCGGCTCGGCCGCGCTCGTGGTCTGCGCGGCCGGATCCGCCGCCGCGCACGGCGACACCATCGACTTCCGGATCAGCGGCCAGGAGTCCGGCCACGTGCGGACCGTGGCCAGCTGGGACAACGACGGCGACCCGGTCACGGAGCGGCTCGCCGCGACGCTCACCGCGGTCAGCGCCGACGGCGGGCACACCCTCGGCCCCTGGCGCCTGGTCGCCGTCCCCGGCGCCACCTCCGTCTTCACCACCCGTGAGACGCTCCCCGCGGGCCGATGGCGCATCGACGTCGAGTCGGGCTTCCCGGCGCTCGGCCACGGCGAGGCCACGGTGACGGTACCGGCGACGGCGGTGCCCCCGAGGGCGCCCCGGAGCGCGGCCCCGGCAACAGCCCCGGGAACGGCCGTGAGCGCGGCGCCCGCCACCGAGGCGGCCGCGCGGCACTCCGGCGCCTCGCCCTGGCCCTGGGCCGCCGCCATCGGGGCGACCGTCGCGCTCGGCGCCGCCTGCGCCGCGGTGTTCGCGGCGCTGCGCAGGCGGCGGGTGACGGCTGCGAGCGCCGTCACCCCTTGACGCTGACGACCTGCCTGAGCTCGGCGACCACCTCGACGAGGTCCCGCTGCCGGTCGATGGCGTGCTCGATGGGCCTGCAGGCACCCGGGATCTCGTCGACGACGCCGGGAGTCCTCGCGGCACTCCGCGTAGCAGGCGCTGCGTGCGATCCTCACCAACCCGACGACGCCGGCACCGGCCGCGCGTCATCGGCGATCGCGACGCGCACTGACCCTGATCCGGGCCGACTGCCACCGCCCCGGCAGGGCCGCGGACCGGCCGAGCCGGACAGTGTGCCGGGCCCGGCTCGGCGAGCCGTCTGCCGGACATGACCGGCCGCGGAGCCAAGGCCGCGCTCCACAGGGAGCGTCCGGTGGATCTCGGTGGCGACGCCTGAGTGACGCTCCTCAGGTCGGCGAGGCCGTGCTCGCATGCCGCGCATTCACGGCTCACGCCCTTGTTCCCTCGACCGGATCGTTGCCGCCGTCCAGGCCGATGAAGCCGAGATCGGCCAGGGCCCCGAGCCCGGCGCGCGCTTGCGAAGCCTCCCGGTGAGGCGGTGGTCTCCCGGCGCTTCGTTCGGCGTTGCGGCCCGTCACCGGGCCTGGCGCCCGTCTGTATGCGTGGTCGAGCCGTGATCTGCGTGGGCTGCGTTGGACTGTCCGGGCGGAGTTGCGCGGCGTGCACCGCCTCTTGACGGATTCGGTGCTGTCGGGCGGGTGAGGCTGTAGGGAGCTCCGAGCACGAACGGGAGGAATCGGTGCAGGTAGAGAGATTCGGGAGGGCTGCTCTGGTGGCCCTGGCGGTGACGGGGATGGCTTCCGCCGGCTGCGGCGTCGCCTTCGCCGACCGCCATGGACACGGTGACGGCGCCACCGTCTTCGGCGGCTTCAGCGCGGCGAGCCTGTCCCAGCAGAACACCGCACAGGCGCGCAGGCAGAACAACAACTGCGCTCAGCAGAACGGCTTCATGGGCACCCCGGTGCTGGCGGGGAGTCGGGTGGCCTCCCGGTGTGTGACCGGTGACGCCTCCGTCAACAAGCACACCGTGTCCGTCGGGCGGGGAGCCCACGCAACCGGTGGCTCCAGCAACTTCAGCCTGTTCCAGACGAACACGGCGCAGAAGGGCCGGCAGAACAACAACTGCGCGAACCTCAGCCACAGCGACCTCACCCTGACCGGGGGACGCGTGATCAGCCGCTGCATCAGTTTGGACGGCTCCCGCAACAAGGGCACCGTGGCCAAGAGCGGGGGTGCCCATGCCGAGGCGGGCTCCGGATTGGCTTTTCCGACAGATCAGCAGAACGTCGCGCAGGAGGGCCGGCAGAACAACAACTGCCACAACGCCAGCGATACGGTCCTCACTCTGACCGGGGGGCGGGTGGGCAGCCACTGCCAGAACGTGGACGGGTCCCGTAACAAGGTGACCGCGGTCAAGGGCCGCGGCGCCCGCGCGACCGGCGGCTCCAGCACGGCAGGGTCCGCGGATCAGCAGAACACGGCCCAGGAGGGCCGGCAGAACAACAACTGCGCCCTTGCCGCCGACGCACTCCTCACCGTAACCGGGGCGGCGACGGACAGCCGTTGCGCGAACGCGGACCACTCCCGCAACAAGCACACCGTGACCCGGGGCGGCGGTGCCCACGCCGAAGGCGGCTCCACCACGGGGAACTTCGTGCTGGAGCAGAACGTCGCGCAGGAGGGCCGGCAGAACAACAACTGCGCCAACGTGAACAGCGTTCTGCCCAACCGTCTCAACGGCTCGCGGGCGGCGAGCCACTGCACCAACGCGGACGCCTCCCGCAACAAGCACACCGTGACCCGGGGCGGCGGTGCCCACGCCGAAGGCGGCTCCACCACGGCAGGGCAAGGGTTCCAGCAGAACGTCGCGCAGGAGGGCCGGCAGAACAACAACTGCGCCGACAACGATCAGGGGTCCATCACCCTCACCGGTACCCGGGCGCACAGCCGCTGCGCGACGGTGGACCGTTCCGTCAACGTGGGCACAGTCGACCGCAGCGGTGGCGCCGAGACGGAGGGCGGCTCAGCCCTGGGGAACCTGTTCGAGCAGAACACCGCCCAGGACGGCAGGCAGAACAACAGCTGCGACAACTCCAACGATCTGACGCTGACCGCTTCCGGAAGTCGCACCCGGACCGAGTGCGTGGCCTTCGACACGTCCAGGAACATCCACAGCGTCACCCGGTAGGCCGGTCTCCGAAGCTCCGGTCCGACGGCCCCGCCCCGCACATCGCGGGAGCGGGGCCCGGGTCACTCCGAGACCGGGGCCTGGGGCATGTCGCCCGTATCACCCGCGCGTGCCGTCTCCCCGCGACGATCACCGCGGCCATGCTCGCCCCCGCTTCACCCAGGCCCTCGTCCGGGTCGTCCGCACGATAGCGTGCCCCAGACGCCGGTCCGTGACCCTCACGTGCCCGATCGAGCGGGAACCACGGGGAACGGCGGTCGCCGAAGGACAGCACGCACGACAACGGCCCCCAAGGTCGGCCCGCTGTGAACCGACGTGAACCCGTTGCGCGGACACTGAACGAAGTCTGCACGGCCGTGCACTCGTCCGCCGTTCGAGACGGACCGTCCGAGTGAAAACCTCCGGCCGAGGTGAACATGTCGGAAGTGTCCGTTAGATTCCTTGGTGGTCCGACGATGATTCAGGCGACTCGCGCCACAGGTCACGCGTTCGGGAATGCGTGAACGCTTCGGAGGCGGTGACCTCGGCGCCGCGATGACAGGCGCCGCTCTCGCCGGCGGTCTTTGACGAACGCAGCGACCAGCCCCTGCCGCAACCCCTCACGCCACGCGGCATGGACCCCACAAGCCAAGCGCCGGTGGCAGCTTTCGACGCGGGTTGTCCGCGGCCGGCGAGGTGACCACAAGGAGTGGCCATGCCTGCGAAACCCAGCTTGGCCCTGGCGATCGTGGCCGCGGTCGTGTACGCGTCGATCGCCGGTTGCACGACGACCGGAACGCAGCAACCGGCGGCCTCCCACCCGGGTCCGGTGCCGAGACCCACGGTGGGGTCGATCGCCGGCCCCTCGCGGACGGACAGAGCGGTTCCGTTCTCTGAGCCGGTGCACGGCACGCTGATCGAACCCCCGGCGCTGCCCGGGGCGCAGCCGATCTCGCGGAACGACCGGGTGTACACCGCCGACCAGGACTCCAACACGGTCAGTGTCATCAATCCGGCGACCAACACGGTGCTGGGCACGATCGCTCTGGGCCAGCCGCGGTTGAGCCCCAGCAAGGACGTGCTGGGGGCGATGTACGACGGGCAGATCGACGTGCACGGCCTGGGCTTTTCCCGGGACGGAAAGTGGCTCGACGTGATCGACGTGACCACCAACGCCGTCCATGTCATCGACACCGCAACCAACCGGGTGGTGCGCACCGTGTACCTCGGCCGGGCGCCGCACGAGGGTTTCTTCTCGCCGGACGGCACGCGGCTGTGGGTGGCGGTGCGCGGCCAGGACTACATCTCCGTGATCGACTGGCGGGCCGGCAGGGAGATCGACCGGATCCACACCGAGGACGCGCCCTCGAAGGTGTTCTTCAGCCCCGACGGCAAACTCGCCTACGTCAACCACCTGCGCGCCTTGGTGCTGGACGTGATCGATGTGGCCTCCCGCCGGATCGTCAGGCGCGTGCCGATCCCCGCGCAGGCGGGTGGGTCCTCCGATGAGGCCGTCTCACCCGACGGCCGGGAGATCTGGCTCGGCATGCCCACCAACGGCCGGACCACCGCTGTGCTCAATGCGCGCACCTACCGTGTGGAGGCGGTGCTGCGCACGGGGCCGCGCACCAACCACCCCAACTTCGTCACGGTCGGCGGCGTCGACTACGCCTACCAGACCGTGGGCGGACTGAACGAGACCTTGGTGTACCGCCGGTCGCCCAACGGGGCGCCGCCCACGCTGGTGAAGGCCATTCGCAACCACGGCTACGGTTCCCACGGCATCTGGCCGAGCCCGGACAACACCAGGGTCTACGTCGCCCTGCAGAACTCCGACGCGGTCGACGTCATCGACACGCAAAGGATGTCGGTGATCACGACCCTTCGTGTCGGCCAGTCGCCGATGGCGCTGGTGTACGTGGCGCGCAGCACTCCGGCCACCAGCACACACAACCTGGGCCGGCAAGGTCTGGGCATGCGCACGCAGAACCTCGCACTGCGCGTCCTCGGTAGCTCCGGCCGGGGCACGGCCCTGATCCGGGCACTCCCAGGCATCGACGAAGTCGACATCGGAGCCACTGGACTGCCACCCAACCAGCACTTCACCGCCTACGCCGGCAACGGCGCCCGCACTACGGCGCTGATGACCACGATGAGCAACCAGTTCGGCAACATCGACGAAGGCCTGTCCTACTCATACTTCTTCGCCAACCACTACACCTCCGTCACCCTCAGGCGGGGAACTCCGTCCGGCGCGCAGGCGCCGGGCCCGGCAGCCCTCCAGGCATGACGAACCGAGAGTGATTCTGCGGGACGTGGCCACGGGTTCCCAGGCATGGACCGAACAGTCCGGTGAGACGTGGAGGGTGCACCGGCACGGACCGCCACGTCTGTGGGACCAGGTCGAGAACGCCATCACAGCGTGGCGGAACGCAGGAGCCCCCGGCCAATCCGCCTTCGGCACGACGGTCGCCGCCGACCACACCCAACACGTGTGGATCAACGATCCGGGCGGCCCGTCCTGGCCCCTGCCGGTATGACCCGGCGTGCGGAGCCGGATGACGGGATCATCCCTTGACGCAGACCAACTGCCTGAGCTCAGCCACAATCTGCACCAGATCGGTCTGCTCGGCCATGACCTGCTCGATCGGCTTGTACGCACCGGGGATCTCGTCCACCACGCCGGAGTCCTTGCGGCACTCCACACCCCGCGTCTGCGCTTCCAGGTCCCGCGTGGTGAACCGCTTCTTCGCCGCGTTGCGGCTCATCCTGCGGCCGGCGCCGTGCGAGGCGGAGTTGAAGGCCGCCTTGTTGCCCAGGCCGCGCACGATGTAGGAGCCGGTGCCCATCGAGCCCGGGATGATCCCGTAGTCGCCCTCGCCCGCCCGGATCGCGCCCTTGCGGGTGACGAGCAGGTCCATGCCGTCGTAGCGCTCCTCGCTGACGTAGTTGTGGTGGCACGAGATCACCGGCTCGAAGGTGACGTTCGCCTTCTTGAACTCCTTGCGGACCACGTCCTGGAAGAGCCCCATCATGATCGCGCGGTTGTGCCGTGCGTACTCCTGCGCCCAGTACAGGTCGCGGCGGTAGGCGGCCATCTGGGGGGTGTCGGCGATGAAGACCGCCAGATCGCGGTCGATCAGGTCCTGGTTGTGCGGCAGCTTGCGGGCCTCGCCGATGTGGTGCTCGGCCAGCTCCTTGCCGATGTTGCGGGAGCCGGAGTGCAGCATCAGCCAGACCGAACCGGTCGAGTCCAGGCAGAACTCGATGAAGTGGTTACCGGATCCGAGCGTTCCCATCTGCTGGACGGCACGTTCCCGGCGGAACCTGACCGACTCGGCCAGTGCGTCGAACCGCTGCCAGAAGCCGTCCCACCCCGCGGTCGGGAAACCGTGCAGCCGGCGCGGGTCGACCGGGTCGTCGTGCATGCCGCGGCCCACCGGGATGGCCTGCTCGATCCTGGTGCGCAGCCGCGAGAGGTCGCCGGGGAGGTCGCCCGCGGTGAGCGAGGTCTTCACCGCGCTCATCCCGCAGCCGATGTCCACCCCGACCGCCGCCGGGCAGACCGCGCCGTGCATCGCGATCACCGAGCCGACCGTGGCGCCCTTGCCGTAGTGCACGTCCGGCATGACGGCGAGGCCCTTGATCCACGGCAGCGTCGAGACGTTGCGCAGCTGCTGCATCGCCACGTCCTCGACCCCGGCCGGATCGGTCCACATGCGGATCGGCACCCGGACGCCGGGCACCTCGGTGTACCCCATCCCACTCCCCCTTGAGAGATCGACTTGAGAGATCGGCTGTGCTTGACAGCCCGGCAGAAACCAGCAGAACGCAGCAACCCATCAACTTCTACTTGAAAATCGACAAGTTCGGACAAGCCAGCGTCAACGGAAGAATCGGGGGTGAAAATCCCAATCACCACATGGAACCGGCGCCGGTGCCGATCTCTGCGGTAGACATTGTGTCCATCGGCCGTCCGGCGGCGACAACACGTTTTCCAGCGGCAACACCTCGTCGAAAGGGGCCAGCGCAGTGGAGTCAAGGCGGGAGCCCAGACGGCTGACGGCACGGGCCCTGACCCACGGCACGCTCGCGGGGGCGCTCTGCCTGGCCGCGCTCACCGGCTGCTCCGGCACCGGATCGTCGGGGAACCGCACCGACAACGCAGGCAACGGCTCCCGCAACACGGCGGCGCCCGTCGCACCGCCCGGCAAGTACAGCACCCTGCCCGAGCCGTGCGGCAGCGTCAGCGGCCAGACCCTCCACGCCCTGCTGCCCGACTCGCAGAACTACGACGGCACGGCCACCCCGACCTACGACACCGACCGCCGGGTCGGCTGCCGGTGGACCGGCTCGGTGCCCGGCGGCGGAAGCCGCTTCCTGCACATCGACTTCGAGCGGCTCGTCTCCTACGACCCGTCGGTCAGCGACGACGACCGCGCCGCCCAGGAGTACGCCCGGCTCGCCACCGCGGCCCACGTGCCCACCGGCACGCCCTCGGCCGGCGCGGGTGCGGCGTCCACCCCGGCCACCGCCGCGCCGACCGCCGGCGGGACGCCCGCCCCCACCGCCTCCGCGACCCCCGGCAAGGAGACATCCACCACACCGCGGCCCTCCTCCTCCGGCGTCCCGGACGGCGGGACCGCGCCGCGCGAGGTCGGCGGAATCGGCGACGAGGCGTTCCTGAACGACGTCCTCAGCACCCAGGACTCGGGCGTCCACCGCGACGTCACACTCGTCTTCCGGGACGCGAACGTGCTGGTGACAGTGGAGTTCTCGCAGTGGTCCAGCGACAAGTCGGCGATCCCGCCGAGCGCCGATCTCCAACTCGGCGCCCACGGACTGGCCCAGGAGCTGGCACGCAAGATCGACCAGTAGCCGGCGGGCGGCCGCGGGGTGAAGAGCCGGGTAACGCTCGGCGCGGGACACGTATGGTGGCGTACGTCCGCGACCGGGACGGGTCGCGCGACATGTACCCGAACGTCCCGCGATGACAGAAGGACCCATGGACAGATCAGCCCCGCGCCTCGCCCGCCTGCTCGCCTGCGCAGCCGTGCCGGTGATGCTCATCGCCGGCTGCTCGTCGGGATCCGACTCCGCGCACAAGGCCGCCGGCAGCGGCGGCAGCGGCTCGCCGTCCGCGCACTCCCCCGCCGCGGCGCCGGTCGCCGCGGCGAAGTACGCCACGCTGCCCGACCCGTGCAAGGCCCTGACGCAGGACACGGTCACGGGAATGGTGCACCAGGTGAAGGACGCCGAGGGCCAGGTGGCCTCCGGCGGCGACCCCAAGACCCGCGGCGGCTGCTCCTGGACGGGTCTTGAGGGCTACCAGTACCGGTTCCTGGACGACTCCTTCCAGCGGTTCGACGCGGTCGCGGGCTCCTCCGCCGCCCAACAGGCCAAGGGCGCCTACCAGTTGGCCGTGCAGAACGCGGCGAAGGCCTCGGGCGCCAAGACCGCTCCGGCGGCCGGGGTCGGCGACGAGGCGACGCTGGTGACCTGGGACGAGAACAAGGACAGCACCGACTACCACTACGCCACCGTGATCGCCCGCACCGCGAACACCGTGGTGACCGTGGACTTCTCCGGCGCCGGGCTCCAGGGCGACGACAAGCCCAAGACCGACGAGATGAACCAGGACACCGAGGACGCGGCCAAGCAGGCCGTGGCGGCGGTGGCGGCGGCCAACGGCAAGGCGGCCGGCGGCAAGAGCGCCGCCTCGGGCAGCGCCGCGCCGAGCGCGTCCGCCTCCTGACATCCCGCCCCGCCATCCCCGACCTGGGATCCCCGTCCGCGACCCCGGCCCTCGGTGAGCCGGCCGTCATGGCTGTGGCAAGCTGACGCCTCCACACACCGAGGGTGGAAGGGGTCGCGGAGATGTCCGCGATACGCATGGGCCGGGCCCACCGGATACCGGTGGGCGTCGTCGTCATGGGCGCGGTGGTGATCGCCGCCATCGGCTTCGCCGGATCCTACGCGGCGGTGCGCGACCTGGCACTGCACAAGGGCTTCGGCTGGTTCGCCGACGTCTTTCCCACCGGCGTGGACGCCGGGATCGTGGTGCCGCCGGCGCTGGGCCTGCCGCTGACCTGGTTCCGGATCCCGTTCCCGCTGCTGCGGCGGACGGCGTGGCTGCTGACCGGTAGATATGAGGCATCAGGGGTTGACAACTCCTGGCGCGAGGGCGACAGCTTCCAGCTTGCGCCCGGACTGTCTGTACCGGCCCACGCCCTCCCGTACACCTGTGTCAGGCTGTCGCTCGCAACAGACCGAGAGGGAAGGGTTCGCGAGTGGCCGCGCCGTTGAAGCTCACACGCACGCACCGAATACTCATCGGGGTAGTCGTCGCTGGTGCGCTGGTCATCGCCGGTATCGGCTTTGCCGGGTCTTACGCGGCCGTGCGTGAGCTGGCCATCAAGAAGGGCTTCGGCAGTTTCTCCTACTTCTTCCCCATCGGCATCGACGCGGGCATCTGTGTCCTGTTGGCTCTGGATCTGCTACTGACCTGGATCCGCATGCCCTTCCCGCTGCTCCGGCAGACGGCGTGGCTGCTGACCATCGCGACCGTGGCATTCAACGCCGCAGCGGCCTCCGACCCGCTGGGCATGGGGATGCACGCCGTCATCCCGGTGCTGTTCGTCGTCACAGTCGAGGCCGCCCGCCACGCTGTCGGACGGATTGCCGACATCACCGCCGACAAGCACATGGAAGGCGTGCGCATCACGCGCTGGCTGCTGGCGCCGGTCCCGACGTTCCTGCTGTGGCGGCGGATGAAGCTGTGGGAGCTGCGCTCGTACGACCAGGTCATCAAGCTGGAGCAGGAGCGGCTCGTGTATCAGGCGCGGCTGCGGTCACGATTTGGGCGGGGCTGGCGGCGCAAGGCCCCGGTCGAGTCCCTCATGCCGCTGCGCCTCGCGCGGTACGGAGTGCCGCTGGCGGAGACTGCCCCGGCCGGCCTCGCAGCGGCAGGGATTGAGCCGCAACTGCTGCCGCCGCAGCCCACAGCACCGGAGCTGGAGTCCAAGGCCGCCCAAGCCGAGGAACCTGCCGTGGCTCCCGAGGAGGCGCCGAGCCAGTGGTTCGCCGCGCCGCACAATTTGCAGTACCGGGGCGACTACGACCCGAACTACGAGCCGCCCACGTACGAACCCATGCAGGAGCACCAGCCCTGGTACGACGAGCAGCCGCAGCAGATCCCGGTGCCGGAGCCACGCGCGACGGAGCCCGAGCCGGTGCCGGCCCAGGCTCAGGCACCGGAGCCGCGGCTCGAGGTGCCGAACGGGGCGGGCGGTACGCGGCCATTGGGTAAGGGCATGCAGGAGGCAGCGCCGTCGGACGAGGATCTGTACCAGGTGTTCCGGCGCTCGATAGAGGGCCAGGGCATGCCGACACCCGGCGCCTTCGCCGCGAACGTCGAGGCCGAATACGGACTGCGCCTCCAGTCTCGTGAGCTGCACCAGTACATGGACCAGTTCACGGCCCGTTTCAACATTGCGCTGATGGAAGACCACATCGCATAGGGCCGACGGCTGTGGTCCACCGCGCCCGGCTGCGCGCCCGCCACGGACGCGCCCGGCGGCGCAAGGCCCCCGTCGAGTCGCTGATGCCGCCGCGGCTCGCCCGCTACGGCGTCCATCGCCGAGACCGGCCCGGCGGGGCCGGCGGCCGCGGGCATCACGCTCCCGGCGAGCCCCCAACCACAGCCCCCCGCACGCGGGTTGGCGCCGCCGGAGCAGTCCGCAGCCGCGTAGCTCGCGGCCCCGGAAGCCCCCGAACCCTCGGCCCCGGAACCGGCGACCCCGCAGCCCGTCGCCCCGGAGTACGCCACCGCGCCCGTGCCCGCCCCCGGCCCCGCGCCCGAACCGCCGCGGGAACCGCAGCAGGAACAGGTGACGGTCCCCGTCGGCCCCGGGGGGCGGCGCAGCCCGAACCGCAGCCCGAACGGGAACCCGACGCGGTGCTGCCGGACGGCGTGGCGCTGGAGGAGGCGGCCTTCGGCGCCTACCAGTCGTACATCCGCAACTACGACAAGGCGCCCAACGCCCGCCGGCTGGGCCGGCTGGGCCTGTATCTGACGGACCTCTACGGCGTCACAAGCCCCACCGGGGGCCCGGTCGGCGAAAGCTCGCCGCGCGGCTTCCTGCGCGAGTTCCGCGACCGGTCCCGGCGGGGCCTGGAGGAGGTCGGCTGAGCCGGCCGGCTCAGCCGACCGGGCTCAGGCGGCGGCCAGCAGCCTGCGCACCCGGTCCGCACCGACGGCCAGCAGCAGCGTGGGCAGCCGCGGTCCGGTGTCGCGGCCGACCAGCAGCTTGTAGAGCAGGGCGAAGAAGGACCGCTGGGCCGCCTTCAGCTCGGGCGTGGGCTTCGCGTCCGCGGTCAGCCCGGCCTGGAGCTTCGGCACGGCGTACACCAGCGTGGTCAGCCCGTCCAGCGACCAGTGCTCGTCCAGCCCGTCGAGGAGCAGCTTGAGCGCCTCACGGTCGGTGTCGCCGAGCGAGGCCAGCGTCTCGGTGTCGGGCTCGGTGCGCACCCGGGTGCGCTGGTCCTCCTCGACGTGGGTGGTCACCCAGGCCTCGGCCTTGTCCAGCCGCGGACGCGTCTCGTCCAGCGAGGAGATGGGGTCCTCGATGGTGAAGTCGCGCAGGATCCGCAGGGTCTGCTCCTCGTCGCCGGTGGTGATGTCGACCACGGAGGCGAGCGTGCGGTACGGCAGCTTGCGCGGGGTGCCCGGCAGCTCGCCCGCCGCGGTGCGCGCGGCCCGCGAGTGGACGGCCACGTCGACGGGGGCGGCCTCGCCCGAGGCGACCTTGCGCTCCAGCGCGTCCCACTCGTCGTAGGTGCGGCTGATCTCCTGGTCGAAGGAGATGTTGAACGCCTGGTTGGGGCGGCGGCGCGCGTACAGCCAGCGCAGCAGCTGCGGCTCCATGATCTTCAGCGCGTCCTCGGCGGTCGGCACCCCGCCCTTGGAGCTGGACATCTTCGCCATGCCGCTGATGCCGACGAAGGCGTACATCGGGCCGACGGGCGGCTCGGCGCCGAAGATCTCCCGGACCAGCTGCTGGCCGACCATCCACGACGAGCCGGGCGACTGGTGGTCCACGCCGGAGGGCTCGAACATCACGCCCTTGAAGGCCCAGCGCATCGGCCAGTCGACCTTCCACACCAGCTTGCCGCGGTCGAACTCGGCGAGCCGCACGGTCTCGGAGTGGCCGCACACGCAGGTGTACGACATCTCCGTGGTCTCGTCGTCGTACGAGGTGACCGTGGTCATGTCCCGCATGCACACTGCGCAGTAGGGCTTGTACGGGTAGTAGTCGGCGGCGGTGCCGGTCTCCTCGTCGTCCTGGACCTCGGTGGTCTTCTTCTTGGTCCGGTAGCGGCCGAGGACCTCGTCGACGCGGCGGCGCTCCCGCATGGCGAGCAGGATCCGGTCGCGGTAGGTGCCGGAGGTGTACTCGCGGGTCTGGCTGATCTCGGTGACCTCGACGCCCAGCTGCTCCAGGGCGGCCCGGAACGGCGCCTTGAAGTGCTCGGACCAGCTGTCGTACGCGCTGCCCGCGGGCGCCGGGACGGAGGTCAGCGGCTTGCCGATGTGCTCGGCGTACGACGGGTCGTACCCGGCCGGGACCTTGCGGTAGCGGTCGAAGTCGTCCCAGGACAGGATGTGCTCGCAGGGCAGGCCGCGGCGCTTGATCTCGTCGGCGACCAGGTGCGGGACCATGATCTCGCGCAGGTTGCCCAGGTGGATCGGGCCGGAGGGGCTGATCCCCGAGGCGCAGATGATTTTCTCGCCGGGTGCCCGCCGCTCTGCTTCCGCGATGACCTCATCCGCGAAACGGGCGACCCAGTCGGCCTCGGTGCTGGCAGCCACAGTCTCTACTTCCTTCCTCGGGTCTTCCTCGGGTCTTCCTCGGATCCCGCGCAACGGCAGGGCACTCCTCGATTGTCCCATCCCGCGGCGGTAGCCCGGTGACCCGGAATGACGCCCCGGAATATCGCGTGGGTCACCCGGAAGACGCGTGGGATACTGCGAAGGATCCGACCCTGCCCCTTCTTTCCTGGAACGGCATCCATGACCTCGGTCCCCTCGCTTTCCGCCTCGCTCCAGCAGCGCATCACCGCCGCCCTCGCGGCCGCGGTGCCGTCGGCCGCCGACGCCGATCCGCTGCTGCGACGCAGCGACCGGGCGGACTTCCAGGCGAACGGGGTGCTGGGGCTGGCCAAGCGGGCCAAGGCCAACCCGCGGGAGCTGGCCGCCGCCGTCGTGGAGCACCTTCCGGCCGACGACGTGCTGGCCTCCGTCGAGGTCTCCGGACCCGGGTTCCTCAACCTGACGGTGGCCGACTCCGCGATCACCTCGCGGCTGGCCGCCCGGGCCGCCGACGAGCGCCTCGGCGTGCCCGTCGCGCCGAACCCGGGCACGACCGTGATCGACTACGCCCAGCCCAACGTGGCCAAGGAGATGCACGTCGGCCACCTGCGGTCCTCGGTGATCGGCGACGCGATCGTGAAGATCCTGGAGTTCGCGGGCGAGAAGGTGGTCCGGCGCCACCACATCGGCGACTGGGGCACCCCGTTCGGCATGCTCATCCAGTACCTGGTCGAGCACCCGCACGAGCTGGACCACGCGGCGGACCAGGAGACCGGCCAGGGCGCGATGTCGCGGCTCGACCGGCTCTACAAGGCCTCCCGGGCGCTCTTCGACGCCGACCCGGAGTTCAAGGAGCGGTCGCGGCGCCGGGTCGTCGACCTCCAGGCGGGCGACCCGGAGACGCTCGCGCTCTGGCACAGGATCGTCGACGAGTCGAAGACCTACTTCTGGTCGGTCTTCGACAAGCTCGACATCGAGATCCGCGACGCGGACATCGTCGGCGAGAGCGCCTACAACGACATGCTCGTCGAGACCTGCAAGCTGCTGGAGGAGTCCGGCGTCGCCGTGCGCTCCAACGGCGCCCTGTGCGTCTTCTTCGACGACATCAAGGGCAAGGACGGCGAGCCCGTCCCGCTGATCGTGCAGAAGGCCGACGGCGGCTTCGGCTACGCGGCCACCGACCTGTCCGCGATCCGCAACCGCACGCAGGACCTGCACGCGGACACCGTGCTGTACGTGGTCGACGCCCGGCAGGCGCTCCACTTCCGCATGGTCTTCGCCGCCGCGCGGCGGGCGGGCTGGCTCACCGACGACGTCACCGTCAGGCACCTGCCGTTCGGCACGGTGATGGGCAAGGACGGCAAGCCGCTCAAGACCCGGGAGGGCCAGAGCTTCAAGCTGGAGGACCTGCTCGACGAGGCGGTCGAGCGGGCCGCCGCGGTGATCCGCGAGAAGAGCCCGGAGCTGACCGACGAGGAGGCCGCCGCCCGGGCCGCCGAGGTCGGCATCGGCGCGATCAAGTACGCGGACCTGTCCACCTCGCTCGGCCGGGACTACGTCTTCGACCTGGACCGCATGGTCTCGCTCAACGGCGACACCAGCGTGTACCTCCAGTACGCCCACGCCCGGATCCGCTCGATCCTGCGCAAGGCGGGCGAGTCCGCGCGGCCGGCGCCCCACCCGGAGCTGCCGCTGGCCCCCGCCGAGCGCCAACTCGGCCTGCTGCTCGACGAGTTCGCCGAGACCCTGAGCGGCGTCACGGAGACCTACGAGCCGCACAAGCTGGCGGGCTACCTGTACGCGCTGGCGTCGGCGTTCACCACCTTCTACGACCAGTGCCCGGTGCTGCGGGCCGAGACGCCCGAGATGGTGGAGAACCGGCTCTTCCTGTGCGACGTGACCGCCCGCACCCTGCGGCTGGGCATGTCCCTCCTGGGCATCCGGACCCCCGAGCGCCTGTAGCGCTTCCCTGCGCTCCCGTATGGCGGCTCTGGCAGACTGCTGCCAGAGCCGCCATACGGCTACTGAGCGGTTTTGAGGGCCTGGACACCCCTGGAGGACGGAACGCCGCGCTCAGGTGTAGCGCGCCAGCGCATCGGTGACGATCTTCACGCCGAGCCCGGGGATCTCGGCGTCCTCGCCGTACGAGCCGCGGCGCCGGGCCTGGAACTCGCCATCCCGGGGGAGCGTGTACAGCGTCCACGTTCCATCGCGCGGGTCGATCAGCAGATAGGCCGGAATCCGCGCGTCGGCGTACCAGCCGACCATGTCGCGGGTGTCCTTGGCGCTGTTGCCCTTGGAAACGACCTCCACGACCAGTTCGACGTCATCGGGATCAGCCAGCCAGTCGTCCGAGTCGCCGAAGCCCGAGTCGCAGACCAGCAGGTCAGGGGTCGCGTAGTCGTCCGGGTCGTCCGGCATCGGCACAGAGGCCACCTGGAAGGGACGCAGCCGATCGGGCAGCGCCGGCCGCAACTGGTCGTAGAGGTCGTTGATGATCCCGGCGTGCTTGCCCCGCAGGGTGGGAGACATCATCAGGATTCCTCGGATGATCTCGGCCCGAAGACCGGTGGCTTCTTCCGCGGCTTCGGCGGCCTTACGCAGCGGGGTCATCCCCCGTTCCAGGCTTGTGAGGGTCATGGCGGCCGGCCTCCCTTCCGAATACCCGGATTCTATCGGCAGGGCTCCACGAATCCCTTACATCGGGTTACCAATGCACATCGCCCGGGCAATGCGTCTGTCGAGCTCTGCGTCCAGGGCGGCCTCCTCCGGAGTGCGGGCGAACTCGAACTCGCACCACACGATCTTGCCCGGCACCCGCTCGCCCACACCCCACTTGTCCGCCAGCGCCGCCACCACGAGCAGCCCGCGCCCGGACTCGTCCTCGTCGCCCGCCTCCGGGAAGCGCGGGCGCCGGTCGCTGCTGTCGTGCACCTCGACCCGCAGCAGCCCGCCCTCGTACCGCCACAGCCGCACCCGGAACCCGCGCCCCGGCGGAACCCCGTGCACCACCGCGTTGGCCGCCAACTCGCTCACGCACAGCACCACATCGTCCGCGCGCCGCTCGATCCCCCAATGGGCCAGCGCACGGCGGGCGAACTCCCTTGCAGCGCGCACGGATCGGCGGGAACGGGGGTAGAAGCGGCTGACGGTGTCGTTCATGACGCCGATGATCTCGGTGCGCCACCGCGCGACTGCAGTGCGTCAGCCCGTACAAATCCGTTGTACGGGTTTGTTCGAGGTGATGTACGGATGACGTGGGGGATTTCCGGACCATGCACTCCAGGCAGAAACGGAAGAAGAACGCCACCGCCCTTCGCCTCGTCGGCGCCCAACTCGCCCTGTTCCGCACGCTGGCCGGGCTCACCCAGCGCGATCTCGGGCAGCGCCTGGGTGTCCACGAGGAGACGATCGCCTCCATCGAGCAGGGTCGGCGCGCCCTGAAGCCGGACCACGCCGAGCAGTTGGACCAATTGCTCGACACGAAGGGTGTGCTGGCGGTGGCGGTGGAGAATCTGCCGGAGCGGGACAAGTACCCGGTGTGGGCTGAGCAGTTCATTGACGCGGAACGCCAGGCTCTCACCATCTCGTCGTTCCAGACTCAGCTCATCCCCGGCCTGCTCCAGAACGAGACATACGCCCGCGCGGTGTTCCACAACGAGATCCCGCTCCTCAGCGATGAGGAGATCCGCGAACGCGTCGCGGCCCGCATCGAACGCCAGGAGATCCTGCACCGCAAAGTCCCGACTGCCGCCAGTTTTGTGATCTCCGAGGCCGCACTGAGGGACCGGCTCGGCGGCTACGAGGTCTACCGGGAGCTTCTACAGCATCTGCGC
>CAYNNX010000103.1:19495-19718 GCA_964398515.1 uncultured Streptantibioticus sp.
CGCCGACCTGCCGGGGGTCTCCATCCAGGTCATGCCACTGGGCCGCACAACCCATGCCGGACTCGACGGGCCGTTCATCCTGCTGGAGACCCCCGACCACGAATTTCTCGCCTACGCCGAGACCCAGCATGGCAGCCTCTACATCTCCGACCCCGATCAAGTCAGCATCCTGGCCCGGAAGTATGCGATGCTGCGGACACAGGCCCTCAACCCGGAAGAAACC
>CAYNNX010000104.1:0-19637 GCA_964398515.1 uncultured Streptantibioticus sp.
GTGAGGGGGATGCGCTCGCGCATGTGGACCGGGGGCTCGTAGCGCAGCAGCTCCTCCACCGCCTGCGGCAGCAGGTCCGGGTCGCGGCGCAGGCGGTCGAGCTGGTCGGGATGGCGCAGCAGGGTGAGCACCCCGTTGGTGATCAGGTTGACCGTGGTCTCGTGTCCGGCGATGAGCAGCAGCACGGCGGTTTCCGCGAGCTCTTCCCGGGTGAGCCGCAGGGCCGGGTCGGGTTCGTTGACGAATGCCGAGAGCATGCCGTCGCCCGGCTCGCCGCGGCGCCGCTCGGCGAGGTCCACCAGGTACCGGCCCATCTCGGCCCGCGCCTGTTTGCCCGCGCGGTCCCGCTCGGCGGAGTCCGGGTCCTCGGGCCTGAGGTCGGCGGAGGCGACGATCGCGTCGGACCATTGCCGGAACAGCGGCTCGTCCTCCTGCGGGACGCCGAGCAGTCGGCAGATCACCGTGACGGGCAGCGGGTAGGCGAAGTCGTCGACGACGTCGATCTGCCGGCCCGCCTCGAAGCCCGTCAGTTCCTCGGTGATCCGGGCGATCTCGCCGCGCATGGCGTCGATGCGGCCGGGGCTGTGCGGCGGGCCGAACGGCCGCATGGCCAGGGTGCGCAGCCGGTGGTGCTCGGGGTCGTCCAGCCGCAGGAACGGCGGCTTGGGTGTGGTCTCGCCACGGGTGCGGGGATCGGCACTCATCCGCGGGTCGTGGAGCAGGGCGGCGATCTCGTGGTAGGTGCCGACCAGGTGACTGCCGTCTGCCTGCCGCACCACGGGTCCGGCCTCGCGGAGCTCGGCGTACAGAGGGTAGGGGTCGGGGCGGTTGGCGTAGTCGGTGATCCGCTCCAGGAGGGTGTCGGCGGCCATGCGTCTCGGCTCCTCGTGGTGGGGTGGGACGGGTCAGCGGGCGGGCTGTACCACCGTCAGCCGGCGGTCGGGCAGGTAGCCGGTGAGCGCGACGGTGGGGCCGTGGGTGAGCCCCTTGGGGTCCGGCACATCTGAGGGAACCGGGATCTCGGCCGCGAGCGCGCGGTCGGCCGCGCCGGGCGCGGGCGGGAACGGGGCGGCGGTCTCGATCAGGTGCTGGTAGTACTCCAGCGACTTGGCCATGTCGACGGTGACCGCGGCGGTCACCCGCCCCTGGTAGCCGTAGACCATGGTCAGGCGGCGCGCCTCCAGCGAGCCCTGGGCGATGACCACATGGTCGGAGAAGGTGGGCACGCCCACGGACTTGATGTTGAGCCCGAACTGGGTCGACCAGAACGTCGGGATGGCCAGGTGCGGGCGCCGCAGCGGTCCGGGGCTGACCATGTTGTGGGCCGCCACCTCGGCCTGCGCGACCGCGTTGCCCCAGTGCTCCAGGGAGAGCATCTGGTAGCCGAAGAGCGGGTGCGGGAAGCGGGAGACGTCACCTGCCACGAAGACGTCGTCGGTGACGATCCCGTACATGGTGAAGGCCCGGCATCCGGCGTCGCAGGCGATGCCGCGCGGTCCCGCCGCCAGCCCGGAGTCCGCCAGCCACTCGACGTTGCGGACCGCCCCCAGGGCCACGACGCACACGTCCGCCTCCACGCGGGTGCCGTCGGACAGCTCCGCACCGGTGAACCGGCCGCCGCCGTCCCCGCTCAGGGCGGTGACCGTGACCCCGCAGCGCAGGTCGACCCCGTGGTTGCGGTGCATGACGGCCGCGAGCTTCGACAGCGTCCCGCCGAGCGCGCCCACCAGGGGTGCCGGGCCGCGTTCGGCGACCGTTACCTCGATCCCGCGTTCCCGGCAGGCCGAGGCGATCTCCGAGCCGGTGAAGCCGCCCCCGATCACCAGCACCCGCCGCGGCCCGGCGGCCAGCCGTTCGGCCAGCCCTGCGGCGTCGTCGCGGGTGCGCAGGGTGAACACCCCGTCCAGGGCGGCCTCCTCCGCCTTGGGCCAGGGCCGCGCCCGGGTCCCGGTGGCGATCAGCAGCCGGTCATACGGCAGCGACTCGCCGTCCGCCAGCGTCACCCGTTTTCCGAGCGGGTCCACACCGGTGGCCCGGACCCCCAGCCGCCAGTCGGCCTCGGGGTCCCGGCGCATCGGCAGCCCGGTGGCATCCGCCGCCGCGGTGCCGAGCAGCACCTGCTTGGACAGCGGCGGCCGGTCGTAGGGCGGATAGGGCTCATCCCCCACCACGGTCAGCGAGCCGGTGAAACCCTCCTCGCGGAGTGTCTCAGCGGCCCGCAGGCCGGCCAGCGACGCGCCGACGATCACGATCCGGCCGTCCCGAAGATCACCGGGCACCGGCGCCCACCTCCTCACCGAGGAGGATGGCCTGGACCGGGCAGGCCGCCGCAGCCTGGCGCACGCGCGCCAGCTGGTCGTCGGGGACGTCCGGGCGGTAGAGCAGTCCCTCCTCCCCGTGCAACTGGAACACCCCGGGCGCGAGGAACACGCACTGCGCATAGCCCTGGCAGCGCGCGAGGTCGACAACGATCCGCATCCCACGACTCCCTCTGTGCTTCACCGCCGCTTCTTCTCCAGCGTGGGGGAAGAACCGGACGCTCGCTCGGCGGAGGGCGGCGGCTCAGCTCAGGGCGCGGTCGACGTTCCGTCGTCGTCCGCGCCCCGCAGCGCGATCCCCATTAAGTTACCGTCTGGTTACTCCATCCCCGGGGACAGGGCTGGGACCCGGGGCCGGGCCGCCGCAGCGGCTGCGGTCGGCTGCCCGGCGGCCCGGCCAGGCGTGCCCGGAAGCGGCGTCAGGCCGACGGTTACCGCGGGCCGGCGTGCTCCCAGAAGCGCCTGGAGGCCTCCAGCGGGTAGGGGGCGTCGGTGGGCCGGGTGTCCCAGATCCGGGTGACGGGGTGTTCGGGGGTGAAGCGCGGCCAGCCGGGGTCGCCGGTGGCGGCGGAGGACGTCCATGCGGTGCGGATGTGCCCGGACAGCTCGGCGAAGCCTTCGGGCGGCGTGGCGCCGAGGAACCGGGCGGCCTGGCGGGTCGTGGCGTTGCCGAAGACGAAGGGGATGTCGATGCCGTGGGCGGCGCCGAGGGTGGGGCCGCGCCAGGTGAAGTCGTCCAGCCAGGTCCGACCGCATGCACGAGCGTGGGCCTCGGCGGCCCGGGTGGTCGGCATCCGGAAGGCATGGCCGGCATTGCGTGGTGTCTACCGCTCCACGGTGTCGAAGTTCCTGGACTCGTCGACGGCCAGGCACCCGGTGCGGAGGCGGCTGCCCGTGGCGGTAAGGGTCAGGCTGTTGGGGTTGCCGCAGGCATTGTTCTGGCGGCCCTCCTGTGCGGTGTTCTGCTGGAACAAGTTCATGACGCTTGAACCGCCGTCGGTGTCGGCCCCGCGGCTGACTTCGGCGGCGCCGACGTTTGCGGAGCGGTCGATGGCCGCGCAACTGTCCTCGGTGCGGGAGCCGGTGAGCGTGGTTCTGGCGTTGTCGTGGTTGCCGCAGCTGTTGTTCTGGCGGCCCTCCTGCGCGGTGTTCTGCTGGCCCACGACCGCGAACCTGGCGGATACCGAGCCCCCGTCAGCCCGCGCGCCACCGCCTTTGACCAGGGTGCCCTTGTTGAGGGAACCGTCCTCGGTGAAGCAGCGCTCACGCACCCGCGCACCTTGAAGGGTGAAATCGAACTGCCCGTTGTGGTTGTCGCAGTTGTTGTTCTGGCGGCCCTCCTGCGCGGTGTTCTGCTGGCTCACGCCTCCGGTCGCGCTGGAGCCGCCATCGGCTTCGGCGCCGCCGCTCTCGACCAGCGTGCCCTTGTTGCGCGAGTGGTCCCGGTTTCGGCAGCGGCTGTCGGTGCGGCTGCCGGTCAGGGTGGGGAATTCGATGCTGGGACTGCCGCACTTGTTGTTCTGGCGGCCTTCCTGGGAGACGTTCTGCTGGAACACGGTTGTGAGCCCGCCACTGCCGCCGTCGGCTTCGGCGCCCCGGCGCTTGACCACGGCGTGCTTGTTGCGGGAACCGTCCCGGTTTGCACAGCGGTGGTCGGTGCGGGATCCGCTCACCGTGGCGAAGAGGTCGTTGGGGTTGGCGCAGTCGTTGTTCTGACGGCCCTCCTGTGCGGTGTTCTGCTGGACGATGTTCTCCGGGCTGAAGCCGCCGCTGGTCTTGGCACCGCCGCTCCTGACCAGGGTCTCCTTGTTGCGGGAGCCGTCCAGATTCACGCAGCGCCCGTCGGTACGGCCGCCGGTCAGGGTGATACCGGGGCCGTTCGCGTTGTTGCAGTTGGTGTTCTGGCGGCCCTGCTGGGCGGTGTTCTGCTGATTCACATCACCTGCACTGGAGCCACCGAGAACGTGGGCACCACGGTGTTCGACGACTGTGTCCTTGTTGAATGAGGCGTCACCGGTCACGCAGCGGAATACCGTACGCCCGCCCGACAACATCGACGGGCCGTTGAAACGGTCTTCGGTGTTGGAGCAGTTGGTGTTCTGCCCGTGTGTCTGGGCGGTGTTCTGCTGGAACACCCCGGCGACGGTACTGGAGCCGCCCTCGACGGTGGCGCCGTGGCCTCGGCCGTAGCCGAAGTCGTCGCCGAATCCGTGGTGGCGTTCGTGGTGCTGGTGTCCGTCGCCGTGCGCGAAGGCCACGCCGGAGCCGACAGTGGCCATACCAGTCACCACCAGGGCCACGAGTGTGGCTCTTCCCATTCTCTGCACCTGCTCGGATCCTTCCGGATGGACGATCGGCCATCCGTATGCTCGACCTGTGAGGACGTCCGGGAGCCGCACGGACAGGCGACGTGTCCTCGACTTCAGCCGGATGGCCCTGCGCACGCCGCAGCCGAGCGCTGCGGGCACGATCCGATCGATCCGGCATCGATGGCCCCGCGTTTCACGTCCTCAATCCACGTGTCTGGCGCGCGTCAGGGCCGACGTAGTCGCTGCCCCTCCCAACGGCTTGTAGATCAACGTCCGGGCCCGGTGACGAACTGGCGGGCCTGGGCGGGGTTGCTGATGCCCCCTGCCGGGTGAGGAGGTGTCCGACGTGACGGTGCGGTGGTCCGCCGCGTCGCCCGTTACGCCCGTCCCGGCAGACCGGGCAGGCCGCGCAGTTCGGCCACGCGCAGCAGGCGGGCCAGGAGGAGGAAGAGCGCGAGCATCACGCCGCCGCCCACCGCCAGGGACAGCAGGGAGTCCGCCGACGGCGCCGTGACCAGGCCGGTGCAGGCGCGGGCCGCGGCCCAGCCGAGGGCGCCCGCCGCCGTCGCCGCGCAGGTGAGCTTGGCGTAGGTCCGCAGCAGGCGCCTGCCGTCCAGGCGGCCTTCCAGACGGCGGCGCAACCGCAGCCCGGTGACGAGCAGGCCGATCGCGTAGGAGGCGGCGTAGGCCGCGGCCATGCCGGTGACGGCCCAGCGGGCGGGCAGGAACAGGTGGCAGCCGGTGGCGAGCACGATGTCGAGGGCGGAGATCCACACCGCCATCCAGAACGGGGTGCGGGTGTCCTCGAAGGCGTAGAAGCCGCGCAGCAGCAGGTACTGCGCGGAGAACGGGACCAGGCCCAGCGCGAACGCCTGCAGCATGTGGCCCAGCGGCTGGGCGGCGGCCGCGCCGCCGCTGCTGTAGGAGAACATCACGGTGGCTATCTGCGGCCCGAAGGCCAGGAAGAAGAACGCTGCGGGAACGATCACCACACCGGTGACGCGCAGGCCCCGGGAGAGGTCCTCGCGCACGTCGTCCAGACGGCGTTCGGCCACCGCCCGGCTCAGCCGCGGCAGCATCGCGGTGACCAGGGAAACCGTGATGACGCCCTGCGGGAGCATCCAGATGTTCTGGGCGAAGAAGTACGCGCTGTTGCCGGCGCCTGAGTGGGGCAGCGCCGCATCGACGTCGTTGGCGTAGCGTGTCACCACCGTCAACGCGACCTGGTTGACCAGGACGAACAGCAGGGTCCAGCGGGCCGCGCCGACGCTCTTGCGAAGGCCCACACCGCGCCAGTCGAAGCGGGGCCGCCAGCGGAAACCGGTGCCGATGAGGGAGGGGATCAGGCACAGCGCCTGCACCGCGATGCCGGCCGTGGTGCCGATGCCCAGCAGCCGCACCTGGCCGGGCGTCACCTCGCCGACGTGCTCGCGCGCCGGGGCCAGCGACATGTACAGGCCGAACACGGCGATCAGGACGACGTTGTTGAGCACCGGGGCCCACCCCATTCCGGCGAACCTCCCCCGCGCGTTGAGGACTTGCCCCAGCACGAAGAACACTCCGTAGAAGAAGATCTGCGGCAGCAGAAAGCGGGCGAACGCCACGGTCAGCTCGAACAGCTGGTGATTCTTCGGTGTGTCGGGGGTGTTGAGGCTCACGATCCACGGTGCCGTCCACACCGCGAGCGCCGTGCCGACCGCCAGGACGCTGAGCACCAGGGTGACCAGACGCTGCTCGTGCGCCCGACCGCCGTCGGGATGCTCGGCGCGAGCCCGTACGAGCTGCGGGACCAGCACCGAGTTCAGGGCACCGCCGATCATCAGCGTGTACAGGCTGGTCGGCAGCGTGTTCGCGGTGTTGTACGCGCCGCCCGTCGCGATCGTCCCCAGCGCCGCCCCTTGCAGCACCAGACGGACCATCCCGGTGGCCCTCGAGACCACGCTGGCCATCGCCATCACCGCCGACGAACGCGCCAATCCGCCCGACTCCCCCGTGCGCCGCTTCGCATGGCGCCCGCGTCCGCGTTCCGGGGCCACCCCCACCTGGTCGACCATGCGCCCAATCTAAGCCCTGGAGATCACCGTCCGTGTATCGGTGCGGTGGTGGTCTGGAGGATCGGCGGTCCGTCCATCGCGAGCACGCGCAGTCGCCGTAGCCCCGGCGGCCGCACGGTCTTCCGGGTGGACCCGGGGGTCAACGACTCGCGCTGACGGGAGTGTTGGGCGCACGACAAGCTGCCCGTCGAGCCGGGACGAAGACCGGTGCGGTCAGGATGGCCAGGAGAACGACCACCCATGTCCCGGCCGCGATCACCAGCAGTGCCACAGGCATGGGAGAGGTCCGACATTCGGGTCGCTTCCTCTCGGATGCTTCGAACGACCTCGTTTTCCCGGTGTTCTCGTGGGCCCGGGCCCAGCCCCGATGCCGGGCGTGGTTGTCCCTTGGTCAGGCCGTCGGCTGCGGGCCGCCCGGGCCGACACGGCCGGATCACCCACCCTTGTGGGCCATGGGCTCAAGGCCCCACAAACCACACATGCAATTGCATTCTGCAATAATGAAGAACATAACCCTGAGAGAAGAGCCTGGCACACATCCGTTCGAGGCACGCGGTGGGACGATATAAAGGCGCTATGGGCCATCGAGCGAACGGCGGCGTACGACCGCTCCCGGCACAGCCGCAGGACGAGTATCTCCGCGACACCGTCGAGGAGGTCAGTGCCGCCGTGATGGCGGCTTCCCGACTGTTCGTCGCGATCTCCGCCCGCGCGCTCGCCGCCATCGACCCGGCTCTGACCCTGCCGCAGCTGCGCACCCTTGTGGTCCTGCACAGCCAAGGCCCGGTCAAACTCGCCCTTCTCGCATCCGCATTGGACGTGAACCCCTCCACAGCGATGCGCATGATCGACAAGCTCGAAGCACTCGCGTTCGTCGACCGGCAGACCAACCCGTACAACCGCCGCGAGGTCGTGCTACGCCTCACCCCTGCAGGCCGGCACCTCGTCGAGGAGGTCCTGGCACACCGGCACGCGGAGATCGCCGCGATCGTCGGCCGCCTGCCGGCCGACCAGCGCACCGGCCTCGTGCGCGGTCTGCGGGCACTGACGGCGGCGGCAGGCGAGCCGGGCGTCGATCCGCCAACGGGCCCGGCGACTGATTGATCCGGCGCCCGTTGCGGCGGCCGCACCCTTCAGCGGGTTCGCCGACGGAGCAACAGACGTCACTCTCACCGACGCTTCGCCGGTGAGAGTGACCGGTGCGATCATGCGCCGGCGGCAGTCCCGTTCGCCGGGGAGGGACCGGCGGCGGTACGGGTCGCAGGACTCTGGCGTGGGATCAGCCGCTGCCGATGGTGCTCCTCGGTCAGGTCGTGCCGCCGCGCGTGCAGCAGATGGCGCAGCGCGACGGTCCCGACCACCACGGGCCCGTGCGGGGCGTGGTAGTCGACGACCGGGGCTTCGGTGACCCCGTGCTCGGCGAAGAGGTACGCGGCACGGCGCAGGGTGTCGTCGGGCCGCAGAGCCACGCAAGGCGGTACGCAGATGTCCGCCACCGTGGTCGACGCGTTCACGGCAACGGCCTGCGAGGTCGCGTCCAGCAGACCGCGACGGGTGACCACCGACACCGGCCCGCCGCCGTCCATGAGGACGGGGAAGAGCCGCCGCCCGCCGCCGTCGGCCGCCTCGCCCGGGTTCAACGTGGCCTTGAGCGCCTCCTCCAGGCTGTCACCGCCGCTCAGGACGAGCGGTTCGCGGTCCATGACCTCCTCGACGAAGAACGTCTCCAGCGGGTCGGTGGAGTACTCCCTGGTCAGGTGGAGACCGCGGCGGGCGATCTTCTCAGTGAGCACCGAGCGTCGCAGCAGCAGGGCGGACAGGGCGTAGGCGGAGGTCGAGGAGATCAGCAGCGGCAGCCCCGCCGCCCACGCGTGGGTGAGTTCCAGCGTGAAGACCACGCCGGTCAGCGGTGATCGCATCACCCCGCCGACCACCGCAGCCAACCCCATCATCGCCCAGAAACCGGGGATGACGTGTGGAAAGACCAGCCCCTCGGCGGCACCGACCGCGCCACCGATCATGAACACCGGAGCGAGCACACCGCCGGAGGTGCCCGAGCCGAGCGACAGCGACCAGATCAGGGTCTTGACCACCAGGATCCCGGCGATGAGCGACACCGTGGCGCGGCCGGTCAGCAACTGGTCGATGACGTCGTAGCCGACGCCGAGCGCGCGCGGCTCGATCAGTCCGCCGACGCCGACGATCCCGCCGCCGATCGCGGGCCACCACATCCAGTGGAACGGCAGCCGGGCGAAGCCGTCCTCGGCCCGGTACACCAACCAGGTCGCGGCCACCGCCAGCGCGCCCCCGAGCACCCCGGCGACCGCACACAGCCCGTCGACCCCGGCGCTCGCGTTCAGACCGCTCGCGGAGACCGGGAAGATCGGGGCCGTGCCCAGCAGGAAGCCACGCACCACGGTACTGACCGCGACCGCCCCCACGACCGGCACGAAGCTGCGCGGCCGCCATTCGAACAGCAGCAGTTCCACCGCCAACAGCACGGCGGCCAGCGGTGAGTTGAACGTCGCCGCCATACCGGCCGCCGCCCCCGACACCAGCAGCGTCTTGCGTTCGTCGGCGCTCAGCCGCAGGACCTGCGCGAGGATGGAGCCGATCGCGCCACCGGTCATGATGATCGGGCCCTCGGCGCCGAAGGGGCCGCCGGTTCCGATGCTGATCGCGGCCGAAACCGGCTTGAGTACCGCCACCCGCGGCGCGACCCGGCTGCCGCCGGTCAGGATCGCCTCGATGGCCTCGGGCATGCCGTGCCCGCGGATCTTCTCCGACCCGTACCGGGCCATCACCCCGATCGCCAGGCCGCCGGCCACCGGCGCACCCAGCACCAGCCACCACGGATGGTGCTCCAAGCCGGGTGCCACCAGCGACGTCGAGAGGCGCTGGTAGAACACCACGTTGGTGACGAGCCCGATCAACCGCAGCAGCACCAGCGCCGCCACCGCGCCCGCACCGCCGACCAGCAGCGCCCAGCCGCTGATCAACACCATCTGCGGGCGGACCGTGAAGTCCCCCAGATGCGCTCCGCGCCGCACCTTCGCCTTCTGTACCTTCCCCTTCTGCGCCCCGTTCACAGCGGCAACCGTCCGTGAAGCAGTTCGCCTGTCAGGTGCCCTCTGCCGCCGAAGACCGAGGCCGATCGTATCCATTCCATGATGCAAGTATTGCAGTGCGCAAGATTGACCCACAGATGGCGTCCACCAGACGGACAACCGCGGCCCGCAACCTACGGCCCGGCCTTGCGCTCGGGATCACACCCGGTCGTAAGCGAGGAGCCCGTCACCGCGCGATCGCGCACCGGGCGCCGGATGGTATCGGTGCACCGGCCGTTGCGGGCCGGATGTACCCGCGTATGCCGGGCGAGCACCGGGAAGCCGGCGGTGATCCGCCGGGTGACGGCACCGCCACCCGGCCTCGCCGCACATCACCGCCGTACGGCCGTCCGCGACCCGCGCCGGCAACTCGTCCACGGCCGCGGGACATCGGGATGGCGGGTGCAGCCGGTGTACCCACGGAAGAGGGCGTTCTCCCAGAAGACGTCGGGCGATTCCGGGGCGGCCCTGCGGAAACCGCCCAGCCTCATCTCCCACCGGTGGTCGAAGCCCCGCCCGCGGCATCCGCTCCTCCAGCGCCCCCGGCCGACGTCGGGATCGCGCCGACCGCCGGGAGCGGTACGCACCTCGACCACGCAACGGACGTCGGCGCCGCGCAAAAGGGCGGTGATCCGTTCACGCGTAGCACCACCGTGCCCGAACGTCACCAACTCCCCGCCGCACCACGCATATGACGCCCCGCCGTGTGGGCAATCGACACCCTTCGCGGGGCAACGGGTCTGCCAGAGGCTCGCGGCTGCCGTGTCGTGATGCGCCCAGACTCAGGCCCTGGGATTCTCAGGCACCGAGGACGCTCACGCCCAGGGCGAGCAGCGCCGCGACCTTGACCAGTTCGAGGGCTGCGTAGAGCAGGTGGGCGCGGGAACGCGGAAGGGCCTCGCCCGCGAGCACCCGGTCGGACCGGCGGCTGAGACGCGGCCGGACCACCGCGAGCTGCACGGCCAGCGGCAATGTGGCGGCGGCGGTCGATACGCCCACCGTCACCGGAAGGCCGCCGACGGCCACCGCCGCGATCACGACGGCGGCCAGCACTACCTCAGCCCTGTTCAGGGCCCGGAAGACGATGCGGCCGATGCCGAGCCCGATCGGTACGGTCACGCCGGGGGCGCGGAACTTCAACGGCGCCTCCAGGAAGGAGATCGCCAGCACCATCCCGAGCCAGACGAAGGTGACCGCCGCAGCTATGCCGGCCGAGGTGACGTTCATCGGTTCCTGCCCTTCCCGTGCGGTTGGTCGTGCGTCCCTCGCTCGCGCGTCCCCCGGCACGCGCGGCCGGGGACTGGTCGGCTTACTGCCGGCCGAGCCAGAGGTCCGGCCCGAACACCTCGTAGTGGACTGCCTGCGCGGCCACGCCGCGCTGCAGCAGATCGCCTCGGACGGCACGCATGAACGGCAGCGGGCCGCACAGGAATACAGCGACGTCCCCAGGCAGTTCGACCGCGTCCAGGTCGACCTGGCCGGCGGATGCATCGGGTGCCTGGTCGCCGGGGTTCTCGTACCACAGGTGGAGCGTGGCACCGGGCAGTGCCTGGACCAGCCGCCGCAGCTCGTCGCGGTGGGCGTGGTCGGCCGGGGTACGGTCGGCGTGGACGACGGTGACCGGCCGGGTTGATCCGGTGGCTGCCAGGTGGCTGAGCATGGAGAGCATCGGCGTGCTGCCGATTCCGGCGGACGCCAGCAGCAGCGGGCCAACACCCTCCGGCAGGACGAGATCGCCGAAGGGGGCGGACACGGTGAGCATGTCACCGATGCGTGCGTTCTCGTGCAGCCAGGAGGAGACTTCGCCTTCAGGCCGGATCCCATCGCGCACGCGCTTGACGGTGATCCGCCACTCCGGCCGCCCAGGGGCTGACGAGAGGCTGTACTGGCGGATCTGCCGTGCGCCGTCAGGCAGTTCGACCTGCACGCTGACGTACTGGCCGGGGCGGAAGGGCCGGGTGGGGCGACCGTCGCTCCGCCGCAGGGCGAGGGAGACCACGTGGGGGGTCTCCTCGCGCCGTTCGACGATCTCCATCTGCTGCCACGTCTCGCCTTCGGCGGTACGGGCCTGCCGGTAGAGGCCGGACTCGATGGCGATCAGGGCGTTCGCCATCAGCCAGTAGACCTCGTCCCAGGCGTCCGCGACCCGCTCGGTGACGGCGTCGCCGAGCACGTCGGCTATCGCGGCGAACAGGTGCTTGTGAACGATCTTGTACTGGTCGGAGGTGATACCGAGAGAGGCGTGCTTGTTCGCGATCCGGGCGAGCATGACGTCCGGCCGGGTGTCGGGGCGGTCCAGCAGCATGCCGGCGAAGGCCGCGATGGAGCCGGCCAGGGCTTTCTTCTGCTCTCCGTTGGCCTGGTTGGCGCGGTTGAAGAGGTCTCTCAGCAGCTCGGGGTGGGCGGCGAACAGCTTGTCGTAGAAGAGCTCGGTGATCTCCCCGATGGCGGCGCCGACGACGGGCAGGGTTTCACGGACGACGGGGGCGGACTGCTCGGAGAGCACCGGCTACCTCCAAATATGCAAACTGCTTACCAATTTATGCGTGCACGGGTGCCCACCCGGCAGGGCGGGCGTGGGTCACACCGGGCGGTGGCCGACCAGTCCGACGAGCACCGGGCCGGTGGGCGATGCCACCAGGTCGGAGACTGTCAGCGGGTCGAGCGCGGCATAGAAGGCCTCCTGCGCGTCGCGCAGCGCACGGCGGAGCCGGCAGGCGCCGCGCAGCGGGCAGGGCGGATCGCCTTCGCAGGCAACGACCTCGCCCTCGCCCTCCAGTTCCCGCACCAGCCAGCCGACGGAGGCCTTCCGGCCGAGACCCGTCAGCCCGAGGCCGCCCCCGCGGCCGCGCCGGGCCTCGACCACGCCGAGGCGCTGCAGCCGACTGATCACCTTCGCCATGTGCGTGTAGGGCACGTCCATGGCCTCGGCCACCTCGCGGGTGGTCAAGGTGGCGTCCTGCTCGGCGACCGCCAGGCGCATCACGGCACGCAGCGCCAGGTCGGTGAACTTCGTCAACCGCACGCGACGACGTTAACAAATACGTATGCAAGATTCATATTTTTGGGGGCGGTAGCTGTGTGGAACTCGCCACGCCGCATCGCCACCCGCTAACCGCCGCCCGTGACCGAAACCCCGCACCGCGGTGCGGTGGCCCCGCCCGCGGCGCGCGAGCGACGACTGCGCTTCCTGGCGTGGGGACCCGGAAAGCCGGAACCGGCCCTACGCTGATCCACGGGCGATCCAGGGCCATCGTGGACCGGCCCTGCAGGTAAGCAGCCACACATCGGACGGTGACACTGATGGCTGACGCCCCCATCGGCCCCTTCGACCCCACCGGCGCCCCGGTTCCGCACCTGCTCTGCGATGCCGAGGCGCTCGCCGCCCGCGCCCCCGCACAGGCCGGAGCCCTGTGGAGGCTGACTGAGCCCTCACGGCAGCTCGACGCCAACCTCATCCGCCTCCCGCCCGATGAGCAGATCAACACCCACATCGAGCCCGACCTGGATGTTCTCCTCCTGGTCGTCAACGGCGACGGCGTTCTGGGCACGGCGCTCGCCCCGCAACCGCTCTCCCGAGGCAGCCTGATCTGGCTCCCCCGCGGCTCCAGCCGAAGCCTCACCGCCGGCCGACGCGGCATGTCCTACCTGACGGTCCATCGCCGCCGCTCCGGCATGCAGATCGGAAGCCGACCGAACTCATGACTGCCGAAACCGCGGGGTCTACGAGGCGAAGCCGGCGGGCCGGTCGTCTACACCTGCCTGCAGCCTCAACCGCGTCTTCTCGTGCGGCAGCCCATTCGTAGGCCTACGCAGTCAGGGCCCTGGTCGTTCCCAAGCTCAGCGCTCGGGTTCGATTCCCGTCACCCGCTCCACGACGAAAGCCCGGGTCAGTGTGGCTGGGCGCGAGCGCAGGACCCATCGGCTACCGGCCCGACGCTCAGGGCCATGAGGCGATGGTCGGTCAGGAGACGATCTCCGTGATCAGCCTGCGGACGCGCTCTTCGATCTCGTCGCGTATCGGCCGGACGGCGTCGGTGCCTTGCCCGGCGGGATCGTCCAACTGCCAGTCGAGGTACTTCTTGCCCGGGAAGACGGGGCAGGTGTCGCCGCAGCCCATGGTGATCACCACGTCGGACGCCTGCACGGCCTCGGCGGTCAGGATCTTGGGGGTCTCGGCGGAGATGTCGATGCCGACCTCGTTCATCGCCTCGACCACAGCCGGGTTCACTTCGTCGGCGGGGGCGGAGCCGGCCGAGCGGACCTCGACCTTGTCTGCGGCGAGGTGGGTGAGGAACGCGGCGGCCATCTGCGAGCGTCCGGCGTTGTGAACGCAGACGAACAGCACCGACGGGCGCGGGGAGGGAGTGCTCACAGCAGATGTCTTCCTGGGGTGGCGGGTCAACGGGCAGTGGGGGCGGCGAGTTCGGCCTCGCCGTGCGGGACGACGACGTCGGCCGCGGCCCGGGCCGGGCGGCCGAACAGCACGGCGACGAGGCCCAGGCCGGCCGCCGCCCCGGCGAGTTGGGCGGCGATGAACGGCACGACGGAGGCGGGGGCGATCCCGGCGAAGGTGTCGGTGAGCGCGCGGCCGATGGTCACCGCCGGGTTGGCGAACGACGTCGAGGAGGTGAACCAGTACGCGGCGCCGATGAAGGACGCCACCGCGACCGGCGCGAGGCCGGCGCGGCCTACCCGGCCCAGGCCCAGGACGAGCACGACGAGTCCGGCGGTCGCGACGGCCTCGCCCAGCCACAGGTGACCGGCGAAGCGGTCGTGGGCGGACCACTTCACCAGCGGTTCGGCGAACATTGCGTTGGCGAGGACGGCGCCGCCCATCGCCCCGGCGATCTGGGCGGACACATACGCGGCCACCTCGCGCAGGGTCGGGCCGTCGCCGGTCTGGCGGCCGGTCAGCCAGGCCACGATCGAGACGACGGGGTTGAAGTGGGCACCGGAGACGGGTCCGAGCACAACGATCAGCACCCCCAGGCCGAGGGCGGTGGCGATCGAGTTGGCCAGCAGTTGCACGCCGACGTCCCTGGACAGTTCGGTGGCCTGGATGCCGGAGCCGACCACCACGGCGACCAGCGCGGCGGTACCGACGAGCTCGGCGACGGCGCGGCGGCCCAGCGGGGCCGGGGCGGTCACGCGGTCGCTCCGGCGGTCCGCGGGACCCGAAGCACCACGGCCAGCCGGTCCAAGGCGGCGGGCAGCACCCAGTAGTAGACCCAGGTCCCGCGGCGTTCGCAGTCGACGAGCCCGGCCTGCCGCAGCAGCTTGAGGTGGTGGGAGATCGTCGGCTGGGTCAGCTCGAACGCGGGCGTCATCTCGCACACGCAGACCTCGCCGCCATCCCGTGAAGCGATCATCGACAGCAGCCGCAGCCGCACCGGATCGCCCAGGGCCTTGAACACCCTCGCCAGGTCGGCGGCCTGCTCCTCGCCCAGCGGCGCGGTGGCCAGCCCCTGGCAGCAGGCACCGGCCGGGTCGACCACCTCAAGTCCTTGTTTCGACATACCTCTATCTTGACGTTCTTCGATCCAGCCCGCAAGGTTGCATCAACGAACATCGATGCAGCCGGTTCACCGACGTGACGAGAAGGGCACGATCATGACCGAGCACTCCGCTGACCTGCGGGAAACCGTCCGCAAGCGCTACGCGGCCGCCGCCGTCCAGGTCACCGAGGGCGGCAGCGCGTGTTGCGGACCGCAGGACATCGAGGCCGACGAGAACTTCGGCTCCACCCTCTATGCGGCAACCGACCGCGACGCACTGCCCGCCGAGGCCGTCGCCGCCTCGCTCGGCTGCGGCAACCCCACCGCCGTCGCCGACGTCCACGAAGGCGAACGCGTCCTCGACCTCGGCTCGGGCGGCGGCATCGACGTTCTGCTGTCCGCCCGCCGCGTCGGCCCCACCGGCAAGGCATACGGCCTGGACATGACCGAGGAGATGCTCGCCCTCGCCCTGGCCAACGCCGAGAAGGCAGGCGCGAGGAACGTGGAGTTCCTCAAAGGCACCATCGAAGCGATCCCGCTGCCCGCGAACACCATCGACGTCGTCATCTCCAACTGCGTGATCAACCTGTCCACCGACAAGCCCGCGGTCTTCGCGGAGACCTTCCGTGTCCTGGTCCCCGGCGGCCGGATCGGCATCTCCGACGTCGTCACCGACGACGACCTCACGCCCGAGCAGCGCGCGGAGCGCGGCTCGTTCGTCGGCTGCATCGCCGGAGCCCTCTCCTTCAACGAATACCGCCAAGGCCTCGAAGCCGCAGGCTTCACCGACGTCGAGATCACCGCGACCCACCAGGTCGCCAGCGGCATACACTCCGCCATCGTCCGCGCCACCAAGCCCCTCCGGCCACTTCAGTGCCAACGCGGCCTGGCTGACATCGTTGGCGATGGCCCACAACTGGGTGTGTGACGCACGAGTGTTGGCGTCGGCCTTCCATGTCAGGCCGCCACCGCCACCATTCGAGCCCACCTCATCCCCCGGCCCGGATCGCCCCATCCGCCCCGACGCCTCACGCTGCACTTGACCCGGCAATGGCCCTGGCAGGACCTCTGGACGCAGTTGTTCGACACCGTCCACCGCCCGCCCGAAGTCACCTGACTTCCTTGTCCACCCCGCCCACCAGAACCCGACCGGAGATGAATTCATGGACGAGCTGGGCAGACCGGCGGATATCTTCCGACCGTGCCGGAGGGCGGACTGCCTATCGAAAGGCTGCGGCGTCGAACGTGAAGGCGGGTTCAGCTCATCATTGACTCCTCGGCTTCGACGCCCCCGCACCGCGACCCCGTCCCGGCCCGTGCCACCATCGAGCGGGTCACGCCCCCGGGCCGGGTGCGCGACCGCGTGCTCGGCGAGAATCTCGCGGAGCTGCTGGGCATCGCATGACCCGCCCGGCACCGCGCACACCCGCACCTCCCGGGCCCAGGGCACGCACGGCCACGAGCACCGTGCCGGCCCGGGGAACCGCTCACCAGGAAAGACGCCCCATGCAGATCCGTTCCACGTTCGACAGCGACCGCGAGACCTTCCTGCGCACCCTGCTCGCCGCGTTCGGGCAGCTCCGCAAGGCCTCCGCCGAGGGCGACAGCACCTGGTGGTCGGCCTGGGAGATGGACCGCAGTCTGATCGCCACCGCCGCGGACGGGCGGGCGATCGGCACCGCAGGGGCCTACACGTTCGAACTCACCCTGCCCGGCGACACCGCCGTCCCGGCGGCGGGTGTGACCGCGGTGGGGGTGCTGCCCTCCCACCGCAGACAGGGGGTCCTCACCGCCCTGATGCGCCGGCAGACGGACCAACTCCGCTCCCAAGGCGAGTTCCTGGCCGTCCTGCTGGCCTCCGAAGCCGTGATCTACCGCCGGTTCGGCTACGGTCCGGCCACGTACGGCCAGCGGCTGACCGTCGCGCGCCACCGGGCGGCCTTCGCCGTCCCCACGGGCGACGGCTCGGTGGAGCTGCGGCAGCGCGCCGACAGCGGCGAGATCATGGAGGAGATCTACGACCGTTACCGGATCCGGCAGCCCGGTGCGGTGTCCCGGCCGCACCACTGGTGGGCGTCGGGCGCCGGGCAGCCTCCCGTCTCCCGCACCCCGCGCCACATCGTCGTCCACCGGGACGCCGCGGGAGACCCCGACGGGTACGCCAGCTACACGGTCGGTGCCGCCGACCCGGCCACCCAGACGCGCACCCTCACCGTCGACGAAGTGGTCGCCACCAGCGACCAGGCACATGACGCCCTGGCCCGCTACTGCCTGGAACACGACCTGATCGGCCAGGTCGTGTTCGCCAACCTCCCGCCGGACCACCCGCTGCGCTGGCGGTTGGCGGACTTCCGCGCCGCCCAGGTGACCGGCCACACCGACGGACTGTGGGTGCGCCTCCTGGACGTCCCCCGGGCCCTGGCCGCCCGCGGCTACCTCGCCGACGAAGAGCTCGTCCTGGACGTCGACGACCCGTTCACCGGTGAACACACGCGTTACCGGCTGGCCGCCCGGCAGGGCAGCGCCGACTGCACGCCGACCGACCGGGAACCGGACCTGTCCCTGGACATCAGCGACCTCGCCTCCGTCTACCTGGGCGGTGTCGCCCCCAGCACGCTGATCCGCGCCGGCCGTGTCCGCGCCCACCGGGCCGACGCGGCCGCCCGCGCCGACGCCCTCTTCCGCACCGAACGCGCCCCGCACTGCCTGCACTGGTTCTGACCGCCCCCGGCCATGGCGCCGCGCGCGATCGCCGCTGTCGAGGAGGTCGACGCGCGTTTCTTCCAGCCGGCGGCCCTCGACGACGCGGTGACCCTCCTCGCCCGGCCGGCCCGCCCGGAATCTTGAAACCGTGTGCCCGGGCCGTGTGTGAACCCTCGGAGGAGGGAACCCGAGGAGGCACGTTTAGCCGAACACCTCGCGGAGGTTTCGTGGCCATCAGTGCAGCTGAACGGTGTCGGCCCGTGCCGCGGGCACCCTAGGCGGCGGCCGTCGCAGGGGCCTTTGCGACGGCGCGCCCAGCCCCGACGCGAAGGTGCCACGCTCCGGTGGACGGAAGCCGTCCTGGTCGTGTGACGCGACGCGCCGACCGGCTTCTCGGCCTTGGTGATCTCGACTTCGGGCGCCTCGATTTCGCCGGTTCCACGGTCACGGGGTTTCGACCGGATCGCGAGGTGTCGACCGCGAGCTCAGGAGCACACCATGAAGAAGATATCCCGCCTTACCACCGTGGTCACGGGAGCGTGTGGCCTTCTGCTGGCTGCGGGCGTCGCATCGCCTGCCGCTCAGGCCTCGAATGGACCGACCAGCGACAGCATCCAGGACAGCAACACGTCCTTCTCCTTCGGGTACAACTTCGCCTGTTCGAACTCGGCGACGGCCTGCGTCAACGGGTCCTCGAACAGCGGTAACCTCATCAACTCGCAGAACCTGCGCCCGTTGGAGACCACTTCCACCGGCACCGTCACCATCACCCAGAGCAACGGAAACACCAACAGTAACAACTCGTACACCGCCCCGTCGTCTTCGAGTGGCAAGTAACGGCGGCTCCCGCGGGCTCCCTGAATCGCCGGCGGTGGCGTCCGGCACGTGGAAGCTCCACTGCCGGTCCGTGAGACGGTCGAGGCGCGGCCGGTCGAGCCGTGTGGCGGGCGGCGCGCGGAGAGCGTGTGGAACGACCGCAACGGCTGGGCGACCGGCGGCGGCTTCAGCACGGTGTTCTCACCGCCGTCCTGGCAGACGACCGCCGGGGTGTCCGACGGCGGCAACAGCGGGTCCGGTCGCGGTGTGCCCGACGGCGCCGCCGATGCCGACGGTGTCACCGGCTACGCCATCCAGGTGGACAGCAAGCGGCAGATCTCCGGCGGGACCAGCGCCGTGGCGCCTCTGTGGGCCGCGCTCGCCGCGCGGTTGGCCGAGAACCTCGGCCGCCCCATCGGTCTCCTCCAGCCGCGGCTGTACGCCTCAGCCAAGCCGGCGCAGCCGGTCCCCGGCTTCCACGACATCAGCGAGGGTGCCAACGGTCTGTACCAGGCCGGGCCCGGATGGGACGCCTGCACAGGTCTGGGCACGCCCGTGGGAACCCAGATCCTCCAACTACTCATGAAGTAACGGAGTTTCGCAAGAGGGAGGCGTCGCCGCGAACCGCCGAGACGACGTGCCCCTGCAATGGCGGGAATGCATCGGGTGGTATTCGTCCGGCGTAGGTCGTTCGCGATTCCACGGGGAATAGTCGAGGGGGAATAGTCGAGCGCACCATCTCAGAACTCCCTAACGGGTACGTGAGGTCAGGAAAGCCGCAGATCGATCCAGGGGATGGTCTCTCCGGGCAGCTGGTAACGCTCGGTCTCCG
>CAYNNX010000105.1:0-5162 GCA_964398515.1 uncultured Streptantibioticus sp.
TTCCCCCGTGGCCGCTGAAGACGCGTTCGTTGTCCGGTCGCCCCATCCCTCGTACGTCCTGCACCATCCCGTTGGAGTCGACGACGAAGGCCGGTGCGGTTCCGGTGGGCTTGGCCTCGGTTGGGCTCAGGCCCAGGAGGTCCGTCCAGGTGGTGGGGTTGTGGACGTAGGCGTGCGGGTTGGGGGCGGGCGCGAGGCCGAGGGGGTCGGGGGAGGCGTAGCGGGCGGTTTCAGGATCGTAGTAGCGGTGGACGTTGTAGTGGAGGCGTGTTTCCGGGTCGAAGTACTGGCCGGGGAAGCGCAGCGGGGTGTAGGTCGTGCTGTCGGCTGCCCAGGTGGTGTTGCCCCACAGCGTGCTGCGGCTGCGCCAGGCGATGGAGCCGTTCTCGTCGACGAGTTCGGAAGGGGTGCCGATGAGATCGGTGACGATGGAGAAGAACCGTTGGTCGATCTCCTGCTGTGTCTGCCGGGAGGCTATCCGCTCGGTCTGGGCGACGGGCTGCAGGCCCTTGTGGTCCCAGGTGAGGGTGACGGGGCCGGGGAACTGCGGTGCGTCGGTGGTCTGTTCGGCGAGAGTGGGCCCGTCCCACGCGAAGTCGGTGCGCTCCAGGACCGTCCCGTCGTCAGCCAGCCGCGCTTTGGCGATGCGTCGCCCGAGGGGGTCGTAGAGGTAGCGCCAGGCCTGGCCGTCGGGGGTGACGCCACGCCCGACCGTCGCCGGTGGTCGGCACCAGCACCGCGGTCGCACGGAACGCCTTGACCAAGGCAGCCGCATCGCCCCGACCGCCGTACAGCGCGGCGATCTCATCGGGCAAGGACGTGTGCAGCGGAACTGGTCGATCCCGCTGCGCCGTATTGGTCAAACTTCCCCCAGAAGTTGCGGACTTCAAGTGTGTGACGACCCTAATGGACGGCCCGTCGCCCTTTGGTGGCAGGGGCGCCCCCAGTGACCTCGGATTCCTTCCGCCCGGTTGAGCCGCCCCATGTGAAGTGCCCCTCGGGCGGCGCCCGGTGGCGGATCCAGCCGCTTCCACGAGATGGGCTGCGTATGCCTCGGCCTCCTCTCGGGGGCGGACGACGGTGCAGGCGGTGAGCTCCTGCACCGGGGGCGGGTTCAGGCGCACCGCCGCCGGTCGCATGGGGGTGGGCAGGGCGCCCGCGGGATCGAGGGGGAGACCGGCGCCCTACCGCGCCGGCGGGATGGCGGCGTAGGCCTGCGGCAGGTCAACGTAAGGCCGGTCACCCGGCCGTGCCAGGTGTGTGCCGCGCCCGCGGCATCCCGCAGGCAGGGCCGTGACGGCAGACCGGGAGCGCGTCCGCGGCGCCCGGCGCACCCCAAAAATAGGCAGCTATAACTGAACACCTTAGGTTGCACAGTCCAGGCTGTTGAACTTAGTGTGGCCCCATGGACGACAACACCGAGGCCATCTCCGAGACCGCGCTCCAGGCAGCCGGCGATGTGTGGGTGGTCTTCAGCCGCCTGCTCCGCAGGCTCAGGGCGCTGGACGCCGAGGGTGGCCTGTCGTCGGCACAGGCGTCCGTGCTGAAGCAACTGGGCAAGATCGGCCCGGCCACCGCCAGTGACCTCGCCGCCATCGAGCGCGTCCGGCCCCAGTCCATGGCGAAGATCGTCGCCGCGCTGGAGGAGGCCGGGCTGGTGGAGCGCCACCCCGACACCCAGGACGGCCGCCGTCAGCTCATCACGCTCACCGCGTTGGGCACCGAGCGACGGCTGGACGACCGGCGCGCGCGCGAGCAGTGGCTTGCCCGCGCCCTCCAGGAACACGGCAGCGAGGAGCAACTGGCCGCGGTCATCACGGCGATGGCGCTGCTCGACGACGTGGCGCAGTCGTGACGGGCACCGCTCAACGCGCCTGTCGCGTGCGGGCCGCCGCCCCCGGCCGGTTCGACCGGCGGCTGATCCCGCCGATGATCCTGGGTTCCATCCTCAACCCGATCAACTCCTCCATGCTCGCGGTGGCGTTGATCCCGATCGGCAAGGCGTTCCATGCCCCGCCGTCGCAGACGGCCTGGCTGGTCTCCGCGCTCTACCTGGCGACCGCCGTGGGCCAGCCGGTCATCGGCCGCCTGGTCGACATGTACGGTCCGAGGCCGCTCTACCTGACCGGTACGGCGCTGGTCGGTGCGGCCGGACTGCTGGGCACGTTCGCCCCGAACCTGGCCGTGCTGGTCGTCTCGCGCGTGCTGCTGGGATTCGGGACGTCGGCGGCGTACCCGGCGTCCATGTTCCTGCTGCGGACGGAGTCCGCGCGTACCGGGACCAAGAGCCCGAGCGGCATCCTGGCCGCACTGTCCATCGCCAACCAGGTCACCGCGGTCATCGGCCCCACGCTGGGCGGGCTCCTGATCGGCGCGGGCGGCTGGCATCTGATCTTCGGGGTCAACGTCCCGCTGTCGGCGGCCTGTCTGGTGCTGGGGGCGTTGTTCCTGCCGCGCCGGACGGCGGAGAGCGAGCGCACGGGCGACGCGACAGCGCAGGGGGCCCCTGCTCGAGCGCAGCGAAGAACTCGGGGGAGGGTGGACGCCTGGGGCATGGCCCTGTTCGCCGCGACGCTCACCGCGTTCATGCTGTTCCTGATGGACCCGGGACCGACCCACGGGTACCTGGTGGCGATCGCGGTGGCGGCGGCCGCGGGTTTCGCCCGGCGCGAGCTGCACACCGAGCAGCCGTTCATAGACCTGCGGGTGCTGCGTGGGAACGCGCCCCTGCTCGCCACCTACGGTCGCCAAGCGCTCGCCTACACCACGAGCTACGCCTTCCTGTACGGCTACACGCAGTGGCTGGAGGAAGGCCATGGGCTCAGCGCCTCGGTGGCGGGTCTGATCCTGCTGCCGATGTCGGCGGCGGCCATCGGCGTCACCGCCGCCACCGGCCGCCGCGCCGAGGTGCGCGGAAAGCTGCTGGTTGGCTCCCTGGTACAGATCGCGGGGTGTGCCGCACTGACGGCGCTCGACACCTCCAGCCCGGTCTGGCTGCTGGCGGTCCTCGGCGCGGTCGTCGGCGTTCCGCAGGGGCTGATCGGCCTGGCCAACCAGAACGCCCTCTACGCCCAGGCGGATCCGGCCCGCATGGGTTCCTCCGCCGGGCTGCTGCGCACCTTCACGTATCTCGGTGCGCTGCTGGCCTCGGCGGCCAACGCCGGCTTCTTCCGGCGCGGGGCCACCAGCACCGGCCTGCACCACATGGGGTGGCTGCTGCTGACGACCGCCGTGCTGTTCCTCGCGGTCACCGTCACCGACCGCTCCCTGCGCCGCGTCGGCCGAACCGCCGACGGCGCCGCCACCGCCTCCCAGAGCTGACCAGACACCAGACACCAGAAAGGCATCTCCTCATGGCCGTCACCGCCCTCGACCCGAAGACCGCGCTGGTCGTCATAGACCTCCAGACGGGTATCCTCGCCCTGCCCGGGACCCCGCACACCACGGCCGACGTGCTCGCCCGGAGCGTGGAACTGGCCGACGCCTTCCGGGCGCACGGGTTGCCCGTCGTCCTGGTCCGCGTGACCGCGGCCGCCGACGGCTCGGACAGCGCGCCCGGGCGCACCGAGGCCCCGCGCCGCGCCTCGACGTTCCCCGCCGGCTGGGACGTCATCGCGGACGAACTCACCGGCCACTCCCGGGACATCGTCGTCACGAAGCGGAACTGGTCCGCGTTCTACGGCACCGACCTCGACCTGCACCTGCGGCGTCGCGGCGTGACGCAGATCGTGCTCACCGGTGTCGCCACCAGCATCGGCGTGGAGTCCACGGCCCGCGCCGCCCACGAGCACGGCTACCACGTCACCGTGGCCGGCGACGCCGTGACCGACACCGACGCCGAGGCCCACCGCAACAGCGTCGAGAGGATCTTCCCCCGCCTCGCCGAGACCGGGACCACCGGCGAGATCCTCGACCTCCTCGCCAAGACGCACGGCTGACCGGCATCCGGTGCACTGCCGGTGGGTGTGCGGGGGTGCACCGCCCCCGACCATCCACCGGCGGAGCCGCTCAGCCCAACTGCACGGAGCGCTTGGCCGAGCCCCTCCGGAAGCCGTCGATGCCCGCCGGCCGGGCTCGCACCGGGACCGGCCTCCGACCCGGGTGGCGGTGCCGACGCGGCGGCCCGGGCGGTGGCAACGGAGCCAGGCGCTCGCACAGCAGGTACCCAGGCCCGGCGCCGATTCATTGACGAGGCACTGCGACAGGACGCAAAACCATCAGCGACTGCTCCGGGCACGCCACCATGGCGAATGAGAATCTGTCGGCCTCCAGGCAGAGCTCGACATCGTCCGGATGGATTCCCCGGTATCCGCGCCGCAGCCCGTCGGCAAGATCGGCCGCCGCACGCGAAACCCGCGCACGGCGCAGATACGGGTCCACCCCGACATCGCCTCCGGTGATCAGCTGCCCGATGTACTCGGCGCAGGCCAGATCATCATCGGCCCTCCCTCCCTCGCCCGTGACGACGAACGTCACCGGACCGGCACCTTCGGCCCGCAGGAACCGCGCTGTCGCGTCGGCCACCACGAAACTCGCGCACAGCACAAGCGGCGCGTCCGCGACAGCCAAGGCGCCCACGGTCCCCGCTGTCGTCTTCTGCACCACTGTTCGACCGACCAGATCGGCCGACGCGATCAGACCCGGCGAGTTCACCGAGTCGAAGCCCGGTGCCGGAGCGCCGTCCTTCACGGCGAGCCAGTCCGCATGGCCGTCCTTCAACGCCAAGGCCTCGCTCTCGGACGCCGCCAGGACGATCTTCTCGGCACCCCGCGAGAAGGCCCAGGCGGCGACAGTGAAGGCACGCATCACATCGACGACCACCGCCACGCGAGGAATCTCGGCCAACTCCGCGGTGCCGACGAAGCGATGGTCCATCTCACCATTGTCCCCGGGCCGTTGCCGCCCCCAGGCATGGGGACGGCAACGGGACGAGACAACTGAAACACCGGTCAGTGGGCACAGGGTGCGGCCACTGACCGGCGTCGGAATCGGGGTGATCGGCCCTTGAAGGCGTCCTTGGCCATCTCGCCTGCCCGCCTGACGTCGCCCTTGACCCGGTCGCCCTTACCGCGGGCCTTCAGTTCCTCGTCATCGGCGGCGCGTCGACGGCGTTGCGGGCCTGGTCTGCGGCACCCATGGCGTCCTCCCTGCGCGTAGGGATC
>CAYNNX010000105.1:5262-19572 GCA_964398515.1 uncultured Streptantibioticus sp.
GGAGAGGCGGGCCAGACTGGTGTCCGGGAAGTTGTCCCGCGCGCTGCAGACCTTGCCCGGCCCGGGTCGGCGGTGGGAGAGGGGCAGCGGCACCTCGCCCTATGCGCGGGGCGCCGATGACCGGTGCTGCCGATTGTGGTGTCGGTGCTTCCGTTTTCTGTGTCGGCTACGGTGGGGCCATGGCGATGTCACCCGGAACCCGTGCGGTCGCAGACGATCAGGGGACGTCGCTGCGGCTCGGCGTGGTGCGGCGGGTGGTGTCGCTGGTGCCGTCGCTGACCGAGGCGATCGCCGTCAGCGCCCCAGGACTGCTGGTGGGCGCGACCGACTGGTGCAGCCATCCCGTGGGGCTGGACGTGGCGCGGATCGGCGGTACCAAGAACCCGGACACCGTTCGGATCGTGGCTCTGCGCCCGGATCTGGTGGTCGCCAACGAGGAGGAGAACCGTGCCGCGGACCTCCACGCGCTGCGCGAGGCCGGCCTGGCCGTCTGGGTCACCGAGATCAGGACACTCGACCAGGCATTCACCTCCCTGGACCGTCTGCTGACCGCCGTCTTGGGCCTGCCCAGCCCGCAGTGGCTGGACGAGGCCCGGCAGGCCTGGTTGTCACCGCCCGTCGCGCCGGGCCCGCCGCGTAGGGCGGTGGTGCCGATCTGGCGCCGTCCGTGGATGGTGCTGGGCCGTGACACCTTCGCAGGCGACCTGCTGCGTCGCCTCGGGGTGGAGCAGCTCTACGCGGATCACGCCGATCGCTACCCGGCCGTCCCACTGGACGAACTGCGATCCCGCGAGCCGGAGTTGGTGGTCCTGCCGGACGAGCCTTACCGTTTCGCCGCGGATGACGGACCCGAGGCGTTCCCGGGGGTGGCGGCCGCGCTGGTAAGTGGGCGTCACCTCACCTGGTACGGGCCGTCCCTGGTCGAGGCACCCATGGTGCTCGCCGCCCAGCTGGCCGGCGAAGTGGTCGACCCGATGTGAGCCACGAGGCTTCAACGGGGGAAGCTGTGTGAGACGTCCTGTGCACACGTCCAATGTCGGCTATTGCGTAGCCGGCGCGCTCTAAATGTCCCCATTCGCTCCCTGGTGAGGAGTCATTACAGCCGACCGCGAGCCTTTCCATCTCCTTCGACACGACGTTCCGACCACCCGGCGGGCGGTAGGCGCTGGGCGGTGAGACACCGATTCGTCACAAGAGGACGGCGGTTTCTCAACCGGGCCGGGGCTCGTCAGTAATGGCTGTTCATGGCGGCACGCACCTCGGCGAGAGTGGCATCAGCCACAGCTCTGGCTCGCTCGTTGCCTTCGCGCAGCGTCTGGCGGAGGTAGGCGCGGTCCTGCGCGTACTCGGTCCGGCGGGCCCTGATCGGGGCCAGGTACTCGTTGACCGCCTCGGTCACGGTTTTTTTCAGCGCTGCGGCTCCCGCAGAGCCGATGTCGGCGGCCACCTGCTGGGGGGTTCGGTTCTGGCAGAGGGCCGCCAGCAGGAGGAGGGAAGACACCTCGGGGCGAGTGGTCGGGTCGTAGGTGATGTGGCGCTCGGAGTCGGTCTTGGCCCCCTTGACCAGGCGGGCGGTCTCGTCGGCGTCGGCGGCCAGGGTGATGGCATTGCCTCGGCTCTTGCTCATCTTGGTGCCGTCCGTGCCGAGCAGGAGTGGTGCGCTCGACAGCAGGGCATCGGGCTGGGGGAACACGGCGGTGCCGTTGCCGTAGCGGTCGTTGAAGCGGCGGGCGATGGTTCGGGCGAGTTCGAGGTGAGGGAGCTGGTCCTGGCCGACCGGGACCAGATTGGCCTTGCAGAAGAGGATGTCGGCGGCCTGGTGGACGGGGTAGGTGAACATCAGGCCGCTGACGGCGGACTGGCGCGAGTGGGTGATCTCGTCTTTGACCGTGGGGTTGCGGTTGAGCTCGGCGACGGAGACGAGGCTGAGGAAGGGCAGCATCAGCTGGTTGAGGGCGGGGACGGCGCTGTGCGTGAAGATCGTGCTGCGTGCCGGGTCCACGCCGATGGCGAGGTAGTCCAGTACCAGTTCCTCGACGTGCCCGGTCAGGTTGTCCGCTACATCGCGGTCGGTCAGGACCTGGTAATCCGCGATGACCACGAACATCTCCACTCCGAGGTCCTGAAGACGTACCCGGTTGTGCAGCGTGCCGAAGTAGTGCCCCAGGTGCAGGCGGCCGGTAGGGCGGTCGCCTGTCAGCACACGGAAGCGTCCGGGGTCCTTGAGGATCAGCTCTTCCAGCACCGCGTTGCGGGCCTGCGCGGCAGACATCCCGAGCGTGTCGGCGGAGGGACCTGAGGCAGAGGCGTCGGGGCCTGCGGTCTGGGGGGTGGTGTTCACAAGGTCTCCTGGTGGGTCGGTCTCGCCGTCAGGATGAGACGAGCCCTGGTCCAGGGGACACAAAAGGGCCGTCCATCCGAACGGCCCGGTCATGCATGAGAGGCGGCCGCTCCTACAAGGAGCGCCACCAGCTCAGAGACGACGAAAGATGCATGGGCGCATCATAACGTCAGCTGCCGTGATCCGGGTGAAAATGTCATGCTGCGCCGTGCCGGCGGCTGGGTCGCGCTCGCACGGTGGAGGGCCCCGGCCATCCGCCGGAGAGTCAGGAGGGGGTGTCTTCCCCGGGCCTCGGGGTGCGTTGCTGGGGGTGCCGATGGCCTGGGGCTGGAGTCGCATGCGGTCGTGGGCGTAGACGGTGGCGGCGTGGTGGCGCCGATCCAGGCGTGACCAAGGAGTTCTTTGGTCATGGCGAGTTCGACTCCTCGGGCCGGCAGGAGTGTTGCAGCAGAGTGCGGGAGGTCATGGAAGCGGATACGACGGAGCCGGGCCGAGCGGACCCGCCTACGGCGCCGGGGCGGTGGCGAGCTGAGACTTCAGCCGCGCTGGTGTGGACATCGGTGATCCTTCGGCGCCGCAGGCGGTGAGCCTCCTGCCTAGAAGCTCCTGGGGAAGGCGGCGCGCAGTGTGGATCCGTTGCTGATGAAAGCGGCTGCGGCGAGGGCGAGGGCGCATGCGGCCTGCATCATGGCGAACCACGCCGGGCAGATACCGGGGAACATGTCGACGGCGATGATCACGAACGGCATGATGACCGAGATGATGCGCACGCGTAGATAGGCCCATCGTGCTCCCCGTGAGGCGAGGACGGTCAGCCAGTAGATCACCGCGGCGCTCGCGAGCACTCCGGCTGATCGGCCCCACATGAACGAGGTCACCGTTCGTCCGCTGATCGCGAGGATGGCGACCGTGATGAGGACGGCGGCGCTGAGCGCACCGTAGGCCGCGACGAGTGTCTTCGCCTTGCCGAAGGCTCGTTGGGTGCGTGGATGGTTGAGGTGAGCCGCCTCGGCCGTGGTGTGGTTGGTGGTTTCCATGTCTTTCTTCCTTCGTGTCGTCGTCGTGGTGCCGACGCTAGGGAGCGCATGGGTGGGGCGGTATGGGCCTGGACGCACCGGGGGGTGGGGCCAGGCCTACTTCCGGGCCGATCCGGCGGGGATCAGGCTCCTTGTGGCGCACAGTGGAAGCACCAAGTGGAACCGGCCCGATCGGGGCAGACCAGCAACACGCGGGTGCCACAGTCGGGTTGTGAAGTGAGGGGGAATGATCATGCGAAGGCTGGTGCCGTGGGTGGCAAGTGCCGGCGTGGGCTTCGTACGGGCGTGCGTCGTGGCGGCCGTCAGCATGCTGGTCCCGGCCGTGTGGACCGCCGCCGTGGCGCTGGGGATCTGGTGGGGGGCGGGAAACCCCTGGTCGTGGATAGCGCCGTTCGTGCTGGCATGCGTGGGCACGCTCGCCCTGTCCCGCCCGGTCTGCCGGATCGTCCGCCTACTCGTCGCGAGGTGGACCGCCACCGCCATCCCCGCCGGATACCGGCAGGCCGGGCCGGTGACGCGGATGTCCACCGGGTACTGGTGGAACGGCTTCTCCTATGAGCGCAGCCGTCGGGACGCCCTCCTGGATCAGAAGTGGCGGGCCCGGTGGAGCGACCCCGCCAACTGGCGCGACCTGCGGTTCACGGGGATCGCGCCGTTCACCGCGGGCGTGGTCGCGTCCCTCCCGCCGGCCGGGGTGGCCGCGGCGGTCCTCGGGCTCGGCCAGCCGGGGCCCGCAGCGCGCCTCGTCGGGGCACTCGGCCTGGTCGTGGCCGTCGCCTGCGCCCCGTACGCCTGGCGGTCCGTCGAGCCGGTAGCCGTTCGCTTCCTGGGCGCGTCGCCTGCGATGGTGTTGGCGGACCGGGTGGACGAGCTGACGGCCCAGCGCGCGGATGCGACGGTCGCGCAGGCCGCCGAGATCCGCCGGATCGAGCGGGACCTGCACGACGGAGCGCAGGCACGCCTTGTCGCGCTCGGGCTCTCCTTGGCGACCGCGGAGAAGCTGATGGAAACCGACCCTGACCAGGCCAAGGCGCTGATGCGGGAAGCGCGAGCCGGCGCCGCCACGTCACTGACCGAGCTTCGCGCACTGGTCAAGGGAATCAGCCCGCCAGTGCTGAACGAGCGAGGGCTCGTTGATGCCGTTCGCGCTCTTGCCTTGGACAGCCCGCTCGAAGCGGATGTCAGCGCCGACCATCAACTCCGCCTGGACCCGCCGATCGAGTCCGCCGTGTACTTCGGCATCGCCGAACTGCTGACCAACGCGGTCAAGCACGCCCGTGCGACCCGGGTAGGGATCTCCATCGCCCGGGACGACACCGACATCGTCGTTGACGTTGAGGACAACGGCCGTGGCGGAGCCGGGGTGCGCGCCGACGGCGGACTCGCGGGGCTACGCCGCCGCCTCGCGGTCTTCGACGGCACCCTGGAGATCACCAGCCCGGCAGGCGGCCCGACCCGCGCAAGAATAGTGGTGCCATGCGAATCGTTGTAGCCGAAGACCTCTACCTCCTGCGCGACGGAATGGTCCGCCTCATCGAGGCATACGGACACCACGTGGTGGCGACGGCAACCACCGGACCCGAGACGCTCGACGCGCTGCTGACGTGGCGGCCGGATGTTTCCATCGTCGACGTCCGCATGCCGCCGACCCAGTCGGACGAGGGCCTGCGGGCGGCCCTCGCCGCCCGCCGCGAACTTCCCGGACTGCCAGTCCTGATCCTCTCCCAGCACGTCGAACAGCTCTATGCCCGCGAGCTCTTGGCCGACGGCGCCGGTGGCATCGGCTACTTCCTCAAAGAAAGCGTGTTCAACGCCGACCAGTTCATCGATGCCCTGGAACGCGTCGCCGAGGGCGGGACCGCCCTGGACCCGGCGGTCATCACCAAATTGCTGTCCACCGGGTCCTCGAACCGACGACTCGAACGGCTCACCGAACGCGAATACTCCGTGCTCAGCCTCATGGCCGAAGGACTGTCCAACCAGGCCATCGGCCAGCGGCTCTTCCTCAGCGAAGGCGCCATCAGCAAGTACACCACCTCCATGTTCGGCAAACTCGGCATCACCGGTGACGACAACAACAACCGCCGCGTCCTCGCCGTCCTCACCTACCTGAACAAGCCATGACGCTGCCTTTCGAGTCAAGCGTTCAGCCGGCCATGCGCTGGCGGCGGTCTGACAGGCTCCCAAGAAGTGGGCCACTGCGCCCGAGGGCCTGACCGGACGAGTCGTCAAAGCGCAATGGCCTGCATGTCAAACGCGCCCGAGTCGGTGCTCGTGGGTGCAGATCACCGCGTGCACCCGGTCGCGCATGCCGAGCGTGGCCGGGATCCGCCCGACGTGTGCCTTGGCGGTGCCCTCCGGCAGGTACGGCGCCCTGGCGGTGTCGGCGTTGGCCGCGCCCCCGGCCATCAGCGGCAGCCACCTCGCGCTCCCGCCGGGTGAGCGGTGCGAGCGGGTCGGGGCCGGGATCTCCGCGAAGTCGGCCGACGTGGAAAGGAGTTCGCGTACGGCGGCGTAATGCCGCTGCCACCCCACCGGCCACTTCGGGTTCCAGTCCGGGTCGATCGTCGCCGGTGCCACGGCCCGCTCCGGACGGCCGGCCGCCGCAGGTTGGACAGCCACCGCGCGATCGGTCTGTCCAGCGCCGTTACCGACCTGGGGCGGCGGCGGGCGGGACGAAGCGCCGGATACGGATATCAGAGGTGATCATGAAGCGGCGGCTCCCTTGGGGCCGCCCACCGACCCGCGCTCGCGGCGCGGATCCGTCCCGTGGCGCCCGCGCGGCTGCCACGCCGCCGCCGGGTCCCTCGCCACGGCCTGACGGGGGTTCGGCGGCGGCCACCGGCATCCGCTGAGCCGCCCGTCGGTTCGGTATGCCAGGCTAGGGGCGGCCCGGACCCGCCGGCCCGAGGCACGGACCGTGCAGCCGGCACTTCCCGGGCCTCAGCGGCGGCAGAGCACGACAGGAAGAGTGACGGTGACCCCGAATGCGCCCGTGGGCCGGGATTCCCCCGCAGTGCGCCGACGCTCGTTCCTGTTCGGCCTTCCGGCCGTGTTCCTCGCCCCCTCGCCACGGCAGCGCGAGCCCCATCGCGTCGGCTTAGATCAGGAGACCGTAGCCATGACGACACCCGTTCCCGGCCTTGAGCCGTTCCCCGCGGGGTTCCGCTGGGGTACCGCCAGCTCCGCCACGCAGGCGCAGGGTGCGACACCGGCGGACGACTGGTGGGCCTGGGAGCGGGCGGGCAGGGCGCCGCGCAGTGGCAGCGGCAACGACTTCGACCAGCGGTATGCGTCCGATTTCGCCCTGCTGGCCGACTGGGGGTTCACCGAGTACCGGCTGTCCCTGGACTGGGCCCGCATCGAACCGCGACCGGGAGAGCACGACCTGCGGGCCGTCGAGCACTACCGGGAGATCCTGCGCGCCGGCCGTGAGGCCGGGCTGACCGTGTGGGTCTGCCTGCTGCACACCGCCTTGCCCGCGTGGTTCGCCGCCGACGGCGGGCTGCTGTCCCCCGAGGCAGCCGGGACATGGGCGCGCCACGTCGACTTCGTCGCCGAGACGTTCGGCGACTTGGCGGGCGGATGGATGCCTGTCAACAACCCCAGCAGCTTTGCGCAGAAGGCCTACCTGGCCGGCACCTTCCCTCCGGGCCGCACCCGTCCGGACGAGTTCCGGGCCGCCTTGAAGGCCGTCCACCAGGCCGACTTCGAGGCCGCTTTGAGGTTGCGGCAGACCGGGCGGCCGACGTCGACGAACGAGTCGTTGGCCCAGCTGCACCCCGCGGACGACAGTGCCGAAGCCGCAGCCGCGACCGCGGCCCTGGATGCCGCGGTGTGGGAATCCTGGCTCAGCCTGGCCCGCAGTGACCGGTACGGCGAGGCCTTCGACCTGTACGGCTTCAGCTACTACTTCACCCCGGCGGTCACCGGCACCGGGAACCTCGTGCCGTATCCGTCCGGCCTGTCCGTCGGACCGCAGGGCTATGTCGCGTGGCCGCAGGGCCTGGGCGAGGTGCTCGAACGCCTGGAGAAGGAACTGCCCGGCGAGCGCTTCCTGGTGGCCGAACTCGGCTACGGCGGGGACGATGACACCGGCCGCTCGCATTACCTGACCGCGGCCCTCGCGCAGATCCACGACGCTCTCACCCGTGGCATGGACATCACGGGTGTGCACTTCTGGACCGCGGTGGACAACTACGAGTGGACCGACGGTTACCGCGTCAGCTTCGGGCTCTTCGACCGCGACCGCAGGCCGCGCCCCAGCGCCCGGCTCATCCAGTCGGTGATCCGCGGATGACGGCGACCCGGCCCTCCGCCTCGCGCTCCGAGGAAGGAGACCGGGGAGCGGTGAAGGGCCCGGTGCGTGTGCTGCCGTCCCGCCCCCCGTGGCGGGACGGAAACACACAGGGAGTCCGAACCTCCCGCTCCCCGGTCAGGTCCCGTACGGGACCCGGGAAAGGCGCCCACATGGGGGTCAGGCGCCGTTGCTGGGCGGTACGGGTACCGTCGCGGCCGGCCGAGGCCGACCACCGGAGGGGTCTGACAGCTCCACTTCGGTGATGGAGCGGAGGATCTCCGGGGGACGGGTGCCGGCAAGTCAAGATGCGCCGCTGGTGGTGCGGTGATCACCAGCTCCCGATACAAGAACTTAGAATACTTACGCTGAGGTATCAAGCGAGAAGTTAAAGTACCCCCATTGTCCGTTTCCCCGAGGCGCGCAGCACCAGGAGTCCGCATGCCCCCACGCCTGTTCGACAGCAGACGCCTCCGCGTGCTGCGCCGGGGCAAGGACCTCACCCAGAAGCAGGTGGGCACGCACCTGGGCGTCAGCGACGCGGCGGTCGCACGGTGGGAGAAGGGCCAGGACTTTCCCCCCGGCGAGAAGCTGCCTGCGCTGGCGCAGCTGCTGGGCCGGCCCCTCGACGAGCTGTTCCCGCGCAAGGGCCTGCCGGACCTGGCCGACCTGCGCTGCGACGCCGGCTACAACCAGCGCCAGGCCAGCGAGATCATCGGAACCAGCCGGGTCCCCCTCAGCAACGCCGAGCGCGGAAAACGCCGCCTGGATCCCGCCTACGTGCAACCGCTGGCTCAGGCGTACGGGGTCGGTTCCGAGGACCTGCTGGCAGCGCAGGAGCGGTCGTTCGGCAACCAGGAACCGCAGCCGCTCCCCGAACCGCGGCCGATCCCGCAGACGCTGGCCGACAAGATCACCTACCTGCTGGAGCACACCTTCCCCGACCGCCAGGCCCCCACGGACGGCGAGATGGCCCGGGTCATCAACGCCAAGGCGGGCCGGCCACTCGTCACCGACCAGGACGTGCGCGCGCTGCGGACCGACGGCGAGACCAGCGTCAACCCCGAGGATCCGGCCGTCCTGGAAGGACTGGCGCAGGTCTTCTCGGTCTCGCACCTGTTCTTCCAGCCCAACGAGGCCGTCGCCCGTCAGGTCACCGAGGCCATCCGCTTCCTCGCCTCCATCCAGCGGGGAACGATCCTCGGGCTCGGGGCGCGCGGAAACGACGGCGGCGGTCTGCCGGCCGACATGATCGCCAGGATCAACGACCTCGTCGCCGACATCCAGCGCGGAAAGATCCCCGGCGCCGACCCGGACGAAGACCGGCCCTAGCCGTGGGCAGCCGACGGCCCGGACCGCCCGGATCCCGCGGTCCGGATCCGGCCCGCCGTCCCCGGCACCGCCCAACGCACGAGGAGGTTGCCTGCACGGCGGCGCATCTCGCCTTCGGCCACGGCGCCCACTACTGCCCGGGAGCGCTGTCGGCGCGGCTGGGGAACGAGGCCGCCGTGACTTTGCTGCTGCGCCGGTTCCCCGACGTGACGCTGCTGTGCGAGCCGACAGGAGCCGCGGTGGGCCGCCTCGCCGTCTCCCCGCGCAGCAGCAGCCTTCAGCAGCTCCTCGTGTCGGGCCGCCGGGCGGATCACAGGACCAACACGCCTGCCGTAAGGGCTCCCAGGCAGGTCCCCGCCACCGTCTGGGCGACCGAGTGGTAGTCCAGTCTCACCCGGCTCCAGCACACCGCCACCACCAGCGCGCAGCCCAGGGACCACCAGGGGGAGGCGAAGACCGCCAGAAGACCTACGACCGCGGCGGCGACGGCCGCGTCGACGGAGATCTTCCACACCGCGTTCACGGCGAGCAGCGCCACCGTCATGCCCCACAGGCCGACCATGGAGGACTCGACGACCCGCGGCGCGTGCGCCAGCTCCATCACCGCGGTGCCCAGCCCGACCGAGGCGAGGATGACGGCGAAGATCCGCGGGCGCTGCCTGCGGTCGGTCACGTGCCGGTCGCCCCAGGTGCCGCGCCGCCGCTCCCACTCGATGTAGCCGGCCGGGACGACGCCGGCGCACAAGGAGGCGAACAGCCCCCACGCTGCCCCTGCCACGCTGCCGGTCGTCGCCGCCCCGACGGCGGTCAGGCCGGCCACGAGTACGTTGCGGGGCTGAAGGACGCTGCTGATGAGGCGGGCGACGCTCATGTTGCGGGTTCCTGCGCGGTCTGGGCCAGCAACTGCTGGGCCTGGGCGGTCGTGACGTGCTCGTACGCGCTCTGCACGCGCAGGAGCCAGGACAGGTGTGCGTCGGAGTCCACGAACGGCTTGGCCGGCAGCGGCGCTGAGGGCGCCGCACGCCGCGCGTTCCCGGCGACCGCCTGGAGCGCGGCCTTGATCCAGTATGCCTCCGCGGCGGGTTGCGGGTCGGGGTGCTCCTCGGCCGCGTCCTCCGCGGCAAGGAACAAAGCGGGCGGCGCGTAGTGGCGCAGTGCGTCGACGGCGTCGGCGATGTCCGCCACCCACCGGTCGAGACGGATGTCGACCGGCAGCGAGAAGCGGGTCATCTCCCGCAGGCGGGACGCCGTCGGCGTGAAGCTCGTACCGGGGAAGGCCGTCATCAGGTCCCGCCACAGCGGGTAGAGCCGGCGCAGGGCCCGCCAGGCCTGCCAGCGGGTGCGGATCGCGGCGACCACGGGGATGCTCACGCCCGCGGCGAAGAGCAGGAAGAGGACGACGACCATGTAGGCGGTCACGGTGACGATCCGCTGCTCGGCACTCCGGCTGAGCGCGTCGGCCACGGCCAGCCAGATCAGGGCGATGCGCACCGCGGTGTAGAGCACGCCGATCCACATGGCGATGGACATCATCAGCAAGCCGGTGCGCAGCAGGGCGGTTTCGGCGCGGCGGAAGGCACCGGTCCACTGGTACCCGCACACGGCGGAGGCGGCGATGAGGTAGACGTAGAAGACCGTCAGGTATGCCGCGGCTCCCCACTCGCCGGTGTGGTCGGCGACGAAGTCCTGGCTGGGGCGGGCGCGGTGCACCACCGTGAAGAACAACAGCGTCAGCAGGGCCACGGCGCCGAAGGCGTACCTGTAGGCCACCCGGGCGATCCAGCCCGACACCGCGACATGGCGGGGGACCACGGGCCCGGTGTGCCTGCCGTACATGGCCGCGACGTAGGTGAGGATCGCCAGGATCGCTGCAATGGACACGTAGTGCTTGAGCAGCACGTCGAGGTCGACCACCGGTATGCGCCGCAGGGCGTTCATCACCGCCCGCGTGCTCAGCCACAAGGCCGCGGCGAATCCGGCGTAGCAGCCCCACAGGGCCCGGCGGTGCGCATCCGCGTACAGCACGGCGGGGAGGCGCCACAGCGCCACGAGGGTCATCACGACCGCGATCGTGTAGTCGAGGAAGGCGTGCACGGGGGAGCTTTCTGAGGTCACTTCCACCCGCGGCGCGGTTGCGCGACCGGGTGGGAGAGGGAGTTTTCGAGGCGGCTGACCATGTCGTCGGCCGGCGGCGGCTGCTGCCGGGCGATCCGTTTGATGAGCGAGGCCGACAGTTCGGCTTCCTGCTCCTCGGGCGTCTCGTACCGGGCCCGTGCCTGGATGACCGGGGCGGGTCCGAAGCGGTGGACGAGGTCGTCGAGGACGTAGGCGGGGACGTACTGCTGGAGTTCCGGCGGGGTCAAGGTGGTGCCGTGGTCGAACCACTCGTGGACCAGTTCGTGCAGGATCGTGTGCTCTGTCTCGGGTATGGTCGGCCGCTGCCGGTACAGCACGTACGTCGCGTCCTCCGCCCTGACCCGCAGGCCGCACGCGGAGCCGAATCCGACGTTGTCCTCCGCCAGTTCCACCAGATGGATCCGGCGCCGGCGGACGGCCTCCATGTTCCGCACCAGTTCGGGCACGCTGAACGGGTTGGGGATGGGCAGGTTGCGCAGGAGCCGCAGGCACCTCCTGCGCAACGCGCGAGGTGACGAGGATGCATTGCTGCGCCACCGCATGACGGCTGCTCCTCCTGGCAGGGTGCTCGACTAGGGGGCCACCGGCTGGGCCACTCCCAAGCCGACAGTCCGGATGCTCTGTCGGTTCGGGATCCGACGGGTTGCGAAGTGCACAGTACGCCGCTGGTCGGACTCGTCGTACAGCCGCCGTTCGCCCCCCATGTGTTGAAGGTTCAACAACGGCTGGAGTCATGCGAGAAGTGGCCGGTTGACATGCGGCGTTTTCGGACGGAATGGACGATCGGCAGTCCCTGGTCGATTGCGGCCCGGTGACCGAGGCGCCATGGCCCGGCAACTTTGTTACCGAAAAGTAAGCCACTGGCCTGGAGGCGCTTTGCCGCAAGGGGCGGGTCAACCCTGGGCGGAGCGTTGCGCCGAGTTCCAGCATGGCTTGGGACGGCGGGCTCGTCCGAAGCGCTGGGTCCTGCATCCCCCGGACCCAGGGGCGCCGGGAGTGTGGGACGCGGAGGCGTACGGGGCCAGACCGGTTGGCCGGCTTCGCCGGGCGCTTCAGCGGCCGGACGCGTCAGGTACGCGAGTCCTCATGGCAGACGCCCCTCCCCTTGGGCAGCGGCTGGCTGCGGTCGTACGGATCGACGACCGAGCCGGTGGGGGCGCCGCCGGAGGGCTGCTCGAATTCGAACTTCGGGTGCACATAGCCATCCTGGACGTCACACCCCGAGTTGCCGAAGTAGGAGTCGTCCTTCACCAGCCACAACTTGCCGGCGGTGACCTGAACCTGAGACGGATCACCAACCCGCACCTCGACCTCACGGCGCATGATGACCCGCACCACCTGATCCGTGCTGCCGTCGGCCTTGGTGAAGGCGTAGACGAAGGTGTAGTCGGCTGAGACCAGCACCGAACGGTGCTGATCCTCGGTGAACGTCATCCGCCCGCGGACCTTCACCACGTTCCCGACCGGCTTGAGCTCCTGGGGGTTGTACCGGGTCGCGACGTTGAGTGGATTGTTCTCCTTGCTCGGCGACCGGAAGGCCGCCTCGAACCGGTCCCGGGTCCCGTTCTCCAGCGGGTCGATCGCGTCGATGGCACGCTGCGGGACACCACCCCGGAGCACCTGGGGGTCGAGATTGGTCGCGACCAGGTAGCCCTTGGTGCTCTGCAACGCCGCCGCGACCTGGTCGCGGCTCATCGCGCCCACCGGCTGCGCGGTCGGCACGGTGATGGCGTCGGCGCCGTCGGCCCACTGCTGGGCCGGGGATCCGTCGAAGGGGTGGTCGAACGACGCCAGAGCGGTCGGGCCGGTGGGCGGCGCGCCGCTCGGGGCGCCCGTCTCGGCCGGAAGCGGAAGGGCGGAGTGGCTGCCCGGCCCACCGCGCGATCCGCCGCGTATCAGCGACAGCGCGGCAGAGGGGTTGAGGGCGACCGCGGTCAGCCCGGCGGCGACGAGCGCGGCCAGCGCGTTACGGGCCCAGTTGGGCAACCTCCGCCGACGCCTGAGCGGGATGACGTTGGGCGCCGCCCGCCAGGGATCCGGCTGCGCCCGCTTGGTCTTCCTCCCCCTCCAGCCCCTGGCCTGGGCCGCTGCCCCGTCCTCGCGCCGCAGCCGGTCGGCGACCATACGGGCGCGTGCCGAGGGTTCCTTGGGCGCGGACGCCCGGATCGCGCTCTCGGAATCGGCGAGGAGCTTCTCGAACACCTCGTCGGGGATGGCGGTTTCCCCGTCGCCGTCGGCCTGGCGCGAGGGTTCGTCAGGCCGGGGCGGCTCTGCGGGCATCGGACTACTTTCAGGTCTGTCGAAGAGAGCCCAGTTCTACTGGCGGGCGCGGCACTCCGACAAGATCTTCCTGTGGCCCCGACGAGTGACATGAGCCACACCACCCCATGTCACCGCGGTGCGCTCTCGCCTTCCGGATCCCAACGCCCCCACCGCTGCCGGCTCCAAGGAGGGCGGGGCGCCCGGCTCACCGGGTTGCCGAGCCGCCGACCTGCCGATCGGCGGCTCGGACCACGTCGATGACCTCCCTCCGGACCACCTCGGGTGGCCGCCCTCAGCGAAAGTGCTTCCGTCCCCCACACGCGACTGCGGCCCCGCCCCGGCGGCGCGTGCCGACCCTGCCCGCGGGCACGACCGAGGAGCAACGTGACCGACCTGGCGCGTGGTGCACGCGCTCTCCGGCGGCCGGGTGCTGACCACCTCGCAGCTGTGCGAGCGCATGCCTGAGGTGCCGAAGGTGACCATGTACCGGCACGTCGCCCTGCTGGCCGAGGCGGGCTTCCTGGAGGTCGCGGGGGAGCAGCGGGTGCGCGGCGCCGTCGAGCGGCACTACCGGCTGCGTCAGGACCGCCCCGTCGTCGACGCCGCCGCGGCCGCCGCGATGTCTCTGGACGACCACCGCCGGGGCTTCGCCGCCGCCATGGGTGTGCTGATCGCAGGGTTCAACGCCTACCTCGACCGACCCGGCGCCGACCCGGTCGCCGACGGGGTCTCCTACCGCCAGGGCACGCTCTGGCTCAGTGCGGGCGAACTCGCCGAGATATCCCGCTAGTTGCTCGCGGTGCTGGGCCCCCTGCTCGCCAGCCAGCCGGCTCCGGGCCGCGCACCCTACCTACTCAGCCGAACCTTCTTCCCGGCGGCGCCCTCCGACGGGGCGCAGTATTAGG
>CAYNNX010000106.1:0-19534 GCA_964398515.1 uncultured Streptantibioticus sp.
GAGCGGGTGATGGCGGCGCTGCCGGAGGTCAGGCAACTGCCCCCGGTCGGACGCGGCGCCGTGACGGTGCCGCAGGCCCGCAGGCGGTGGCGGCCGCGTATGCCGCATCTGGCGGTTGCCGCGTGTCTGGTCCTCGCCACTGTGGCCGGCGGTGCGGCGGTCGATGCCTGGCGGGAGGCCGAGGGGCAGCGCGCTCGTACGGTGCGGGCGGAGCAGCGGGCGGCCGCGTTGAGCGCGGTGCTGGCGGCGCCCGATGCGGCATTGCGTACCGGTGCTTTGAGGGGAGGCGGCAGTGCCACGGTCGTGGTCTCCCAGAAGCTGGGGCAGGCCGCCTTCGTCTACCAGGGCTTGCCTCGACTGCCGGATCAGCGGGTGTATGAGCTGTGGTACAGCCGGGGCGGCACCATGGTGCCTGCGGGGCTGGTCGAGGCCGACGGCTCGTCGGGGGCGATGCTGCTGGACGGCGGGCCCGCGGGCGCGGCCGGGGTCGGGGTGACGGCCGAGCCGCGTGGGGGCTCGCGCCAGCCCACGAGCCCGCCGCTGGCTGTGCTTCCGCTCTGACACCCTGCCAAGCGCCGGTGTCTGTGGGCGGGCTCGCCGCAGGACGCAGATCCCGAGGCGCGACGTCAAGAGATCCGTTCCGCCGGGGCAGGGCCTCGCCCGGCTACCGCGGGGCGCAACGCCCTTACGACTGCCACCGGGTCGTCCGCGTGGAAGCGGATCGTCCGGGCAGTGCCTCGTGCTCCCAGCGGGCGGACGAACTCCATCGGCTCGGCCAGTTCCACGGCCACGGTGGTCTGGTTGCCCACGACCAGGTCCAGCACCCCGTCCTCGGTCACCTGCAGCAGCCACGCCTGCGGGTAACGCCGTTCCACGCGGGCGGTTGAGATCGCAGCGGCCGGCACCGTCAGGTCGAACAGTGCTCCGTAGCGGATCCGCAGTGTGCCGTCCGGACCGATGACGTGTGGCCGGGTCACGCACGCGGCGTGCAGCCCGAGGATGGCCAGGACGCCGTACCCGTCCAGCACCAGCATGATGCGGTGCGCAAGCGGCCAGGGGATCAGTACCGCGAGCGCCGCCGTCTCGAGCAGTGCGATGAATGCGAGACCGTAGATCATCGCGGTCTGCGGACCGGTGTACGGGGCGGCCAGATCGCCGTCCCGGATCCCGGTCCGGCGCCGGGCCACCCACAGCCCGAGGCTGCCCGCAGCCCTCAGCTCGTGCGCCGCCACTCTGCTCACCTGCACGGGGACGACCACTCGAACCGCTGCCCGCAGCGCCTGCCCGGGCCTGGCGCCACCGCGCCGCTCCGCCACGTACGAGCGCCCCAGTACGAACGCTTCGAAACCCAGCACCGCCGACGTCAGCACCTCGGCAATGAGCAGGACGGTGCCGGGCAGGCGTATCCCGGTAGCCAGGCAGGCCGCGAGAACCACTTCGCCAGGGACCACCGCCGCGACCGCCAGGCGCGCCACTCGGATCCTCACTGCGGCCTCCTCTGCATCAGCCCCCTCATCACCAGGCGCATCACCTCGGCCTGCGCCGGTGCGACATCCGCCAGCAGCGCCTCCTGGAAGCCGGGGACGACCGGCCCGTCCGCCGGGATCGCCGCGAGCACCCGGGACGGCACAGCCGCGACCAGCGCCGCCGCGAGCGGGCCGATCCGCGGGTCGTCGACGGGGGCGTCGGCCAGCTCGTCGAGCCGTTCGTACAACGCTTGCACGGCCGGATCACCGGCCAGGTGACCGAGCGCTGCGTACAGGTCCTCACCCACGCCGAGGCCGTCGACGAGCGTCAGGTAGTCACGGTCTTTCGCGGCCATCGGCGAACCCGTCACGGGCGCCTTGGCCAGCAGTTCGGCCAGCGCGGGGGAGACCGGTTCGATGTCGCTCGGCGATGGTTGCCGCAGCGCGGCCAGCCGGCGCCGGCGCTCTTTGATCTCGGCCTCCTGCCGGGCCAGATCCGCGTCGAGCTCCTGCAAGACCTCGGCCAGCTCGCGCCCGTTGTCGTCCGCGACGACATCGCGGACCTCGTCCAGACCGAGGCCGAGCTCGGTCAGCCGCCGCACACGCGCCAGCAGCACCGCATGGCGCACGGTGTACTCGCGATAGCCGTTCGCACGCCGCTCCGGCTCGGGCAGGAGTCCGATGTGGTGGTAGTGCCGGATGGCCCGGGTGGTGACCCCGGCCAGCGCGGCGATCGCTCCGATCCGCATGCTCCCAGTAGAAACCTTGCCGCTACGTCAAGGTCAACACCGGTGCTGCCAGGGCCTGTCGCGTAGCCCCGGCGTTGGTTTCCCTCCGATTTCTCGGGCGGGGCAGTCGGGCGACGACGAGTGCGCGCAAGGGCGGAGAAAAAACCGGGGCCGGCTACCAATCCGCCGCAGTCGGCCCTCCGAATGACGGGTGTGAGCGATGAGACGAGTGCGACGCAGACCACCGCACACCAACACGGGAATCCCGGACGGGTGCTGCACACAGTGCTTGCCGCGCTCGCCGGCCCGGTCGCCGCATCCGCGTCGTTGGCGGTGGCAGAACTGGCCAGTGTGGTCGTCAGGCCGCAGGCCAGTCCGGTCACCGCCGTAGGCGGCGCGGCGATCGACCTGGCGCCGCCGCAGTTGAAGGACTTCGCCGTCCGGCACTTCGGCACCGACGACAAGCTCGTCCTGCAACTGGGCATCGTCGCCGTTCTCGCCGTGTTCGCCGCGTTGGTCGGGGTCGTCGCTTCGCGCTATCGGGTGGCCGGGTCCGCCGCCGTCCTCCTCTTCGGCGCGGTAGGGGTCGCCGCCGCCGTGTCGCGTCCGGATGCCACCACCCTCGATCCACTGCCGTCCGTGCTCGGTGCAGTGGTCGGCGCCGGTGTGCTGTACGCGCTGTCGGGCCGACTCCGCCTTCACCCGAGCGGGTCGGCAGTGGCGGTCCGGAACGCCACTGCCTCGGGCTCGCACACCACGTCCGAACAGGCGCCGCCGGCAGGCGGTTTCGACAGGCGCGGCTTCGTGCTGGCCGCTGCCGCCGCGGCGGCAGCCTCGGCCGGAGCCGGTGTGCTGGGCCGGTCGCTGAACGCCACAAGCGGCGCCCGCGCGGCCGCCTCACGCACCGCCGTCCGCCTGCCCCGCCCCACGTCGCCGGCGGCTCCCGTTCCCGAGCGCGCCGATCTGCGCATCCCGGGACTGAGTCCTTTCGTGACGCCGAACTCCTCGTTCTACCGCATCGACACCGCACTGGTCATCCCTCGCGTCGACGCGACCACCTGGCGGATGCGGCTGCACGGCAAGGGCGTGAGCGAGGAGCGTCATTTCACCTATCAGGACCTGCTCGCCCGCGAGTTGATCGAGCGCGACATCACCTTGACCTGTGTCTCCAACGAGGTGGGAGGCCCGTATGCGGGCAACGCCCGCTGGATCGGCGTCCGCCTGGCAGACCTGCTGCGCGAGGCGGGGGTACGACCGCCTTCCCGCGGCGGACCGGCCGACCAGCTTCTGGCACGCTCGGTGGACGGCATGACGATCGGCAGTCCGGTCGAGGCGGTCATGGACGGCCGCGACGCGATGCTCGCCGTCGGCATGAACGGCGAACCACTGCCGTTCGCGCACGGCTTCCCCGTCCGCATGGTCGTCCCCGGCCTGTACGGGTACGTCTCCGCGTGCAAGTGGCTCACCGATCTGGAGCTGACCGCGTTCGACGCCTACGACGCCTACTGGGTCAAGCGTTCCTGGTCCCGCCAGGCCCCCATCAAGACCGAATCCCGCATCGACACCCCTCGGCCCTTCGCCTCCCTGGCCGCCGGCACCATCCCCGTAGCCGGTGTCGCCTGGGCGCAGCACAAGGGGATCGACCGGGTCGAAGTCCGCGTCGACGGCGGCCCGTGGCACCCCGCGACGCTCGCCGCGGAGGACACCGCCGACACCTGGCGGCAGTGGATGTGGCCATGGCCTGCCACACCCGGCAGCCACACCCTGGAGGTCCGCGCCACCGACCGCACCGGCTACACCCAGACCGGTGAGCGGGTCGGCACCCTCCCCGACGGCGCGACCGGCTGGCACTCGGTGGTGGTCACCGTGACCTAGACCCCGGTGCCCTGGCGCACAGCACCACCGCCAGACCGGCGCGAACGCCCGCCGGCCCGGCACCGCCCCCGATCACACCTCACCTCGGGCCTGCCACCACAAGCCCTCTCTCAAAGGAGTCGATGATGACCACTCGTGCTCGCCGTGTCGCCCTGATCGCCGCCGCGGCCGCGGTCCTGCCGCTCACGCTGACCGCCTGCGGGGGCAACAAGCCCTCGTCCAGCGGGTCTTCCTCTGCCGGCGCGTCTGCGAGCAGCACCCAGGCCGCCGCTCCCGACGCCGCTTCCTCGATGCCCGCCGGTGACGACAAGATGGCCAAGCCCTTCGGTGCAGCGTGCTCCGCGGTTCCCGCCAGCGGCCCCGGGAGCTTCGACGGGATGGCCACCGCTCCGGTCGCCACCGCCGCCTCCCACAACCCGGTCCTGTCCACCCTGGTGTCCGCGGTGAAGAAGGCCGGCCTGGTCGACACGCTCAACAGCGCCCGGAACATCACCGTTTTCGCCCCCACGAACGACGCCTTCGCGAAGATCCCCAAGGCGACCCTCGACAAGGTCCTGAACGACAAGGCGATGCTCACCAAGATCCTCACCTATCACGTCGTCGGCCGGAAGATCGCCCCGGCACGCCTGGCCAACGGCGACTTCACCACGCTGGAGAAGGGCAAGCTGATGACCTCCGGCTCCGGCGAGTCGTTCAAGGTCAACGACACCGCCAACGTCGTGTGCGGCAACGTGCACACCGCCAACGCCACCGTTTACATCATTGACGACGTCCTGATGCCCAAGTCCTGACCTTCCCCGCGGACTTCCAGCCAGGACGAGAGGAGGCCCCGCAACCCCGAGGAGCCGCCGGGTCGTCCCCGGCGGCTCCTCACCGCTGCCCGAGTCGGCAGCGACAACAGGCCCAAGGCCTGCTGGGGGTACTCATCCGGTGGGGGCCGTGCCGGATCGGCCCCCACCGAGGTTCCGGCCCGGCGGGCGCGGGGCTGCTCCGCGGGGCGGAACCGGTGCCGCCGGAGCGGGTCATCTGTCCGGACGCGTCGCGTCCTGCAGAGGGAAGGCCATCACGCTGATGCCCACCGGGACCGTGCCCGGCGCGTGCGGGGGCTGGGCGGCCTGGTGGAGCTCGGCGGTGAGCTCGGCGAGGCGTAGGCGGACGTTATCCCAGGTCTGAGGGTCCACCCACAGTTCGGCGTCGACGGTCACGCCCTCGCTCGCCTCCAGGCGGCGACCGGCGCGTTCGCGCAGCGTGTACGCCAGGGTCTCGGCCAGCAGCGGGGCCCCGTCGCGCTGGTCGGACAGCGGCGAGCCCTGGACGGTCCGGTAGCGGCGTTCCCTGCCGCCGCGACGGGTGCGTTCCTCCGCCAGTTCGACCAGGCCCACCGCATCCAGCCGCCGCAGATGCTGGCTGGCCAGCGCGTGCGAGACGTCCAACTCGCGGGCGAGCTCGGCGGCGGACATCGGTCCTGGCCACATCAGGTTGAGCATCCGGAGCCGCAGAGGGTGGGCCAGCGCGCGCAGCACGGGGTCGGTATCGGTCACGCGAGCCAGTAAAGCGCACACCGACACCATGGCAACCCCTACCACCAAGCAAGTGATTGGGGGTAGGTTGGCGCGGTCGAGAGCCACGAAGGGGGCGGGCATGGGCTGGGGCACCCTCAAGGTCCTGCGGGATCGCAACGCGGGTCTCTATCTGGGCGGGGTGATCGTCTCCGGCTTCGGCGACTCCGCCATGTCGCTGGCCGCCGGAATCTGGGTCAAGACGCTCACCGGTTCCAACAGCCTCGCCGCGCTCGTCGGCTTCTGCCTGTGGCTACCGACCTTCGCCGGGCCCGCGATCGGTACCGTGGCGGACCGGGTGCGCCGCCGTCCGCTCCTGGCCGTCACCAACCTGGCCCTGGCCGCCGTCATGACCGCCCCTGTCGCCTTACGTTCGCGGGGGGACGTCTGGCTGCTGTTCGCCGTGTCGACCCTGGTCGGAGTGGGCACGGTGCTCACGGGCGCGGCTGAGACCGCGCTGGTGGCGGCTGCCGTACCGGGCGAGCTGCGCGGCGACTTCAACGGCCTGGTGCGCACCGCGATCGAGAGCATGAAACTGCTCGCTCCCCTGGCGGGAGCGGGCCTGTTCACCGCGTTCGGCGGCTCTGCGGTGGCCCTGCTGGACGCGGTCACCTTCGTCCTGGCCGCTGGCGCCTTCCAGCTGATCCGGGTGCACGAGACCGCTCCCGGACCTCGTCCTCGGCGGGCGTGGACTGCCGAGACCGCCGAAGGCGCCCGCTACCTGCGGCGGCACCCGCTGCTGCGCTCCCTGGTGCTCGCGGGCGGGACCGCCATGGTGCTGTCCAGCTTGAGCAGCACGGCCACGTACGCGATGCTCGATGCCGGGCTGCACCGATCCGCCGCGTTCGCGGGGGTTCTCACGCCGATTCAGGGACTCGGGTCGGTCGTCAGCGGGCTGGCGGCCGGTGCGCTGATGCGCCGAACGTCCGAGCGCACCTTCTCAACGCTCGGACTCGCGCTCTTCGCCCTCGGTGTGCTGGCCCGGGCGACGCCCTGGCTTCCCGTCGTACTCGGCGGCAGCCTGGCGATCGGTCTCGGCCTGCCCTGCCCGCTCATCGCGGCGCTGACCGCAGTCCAAAGGGAGACCCCGGCCGAGTTGCTCGGCCGCGTCGCGGCCACCGCCGACACACTGATGTACGCGCCCACCGGGCTCGCCTTGCTCCTGGGTACGGTAATGGTGGCCGGCCTCGACTACCGGGCGCAGATCCTCACCGCCGGCACGATCGGCCTGGCCGCGGCCGTCCTGCTCGCCATGACCAGTCGTACCGCGCGGTCCACAGCGCCGGCCGGCACACAGCCGGTGCGAGAAGGGCATGAAGTCGACACAGCGTAGGCAGCGGGTGCTCGGGGGGCTGCTCCTCGCCCATGTCCGCCCCGTGATTCCTCCACCGGCACCTTGGCGCCGATTCCCTGACTCGGCGATCCCCGTCGGCGGGCTGTCACGAGGATGGTCACGCCATCACCCCTGCACATGCCGGACCCGGTCGATGTCGCCGACGGTGAACGGTCGAAGGCGCAACGAGCCCGCCTCTGTCGTCCCCTGCTCCACTCGCCGAGCTTGGCGCGGCACACCGAGAGGCCAGCCGCCACGGCCTTGCCCCTCGGCAGGCGGTGAAGCCCCCGTCGATTGGTGGGGCCGGCTCCGGTGACGAAGGCGGACCAGGCGCGCCCGCCGGTGTCCTCGATCTCCCGCACGACCTGTTCATGGCGCCTGGACTGGTCCACCGCCGGCTGCCTCACCCCTGCGCCCCCTGGAGGGACAGGGCGCGCAGTCCTGCTGTGTAGCGGCGCAGTAGCAGGATCGCGGTGGTGGCGAGGCCGGTGAGGAGACCGAGCCATATGCCGAGGGTGTGGAGTCGCGCGGCGTAGCCGAGGAGCCAGGCGGCGGGCAGGCCGATGAGCCAGTAGCCGATGAGCGTGATGCGGAAGCCACTCTTGGTGTCGTCGAGGCCGCGGAGCAGGCCGACGCCGATGTTCTGGGCGCAGTCGAAGAACTGCAGGGCGGCTGTGACGAGCAGGAGTTGAGCGGCTATCCGGACCGCCTGCTCGCCGGAGGCCGCGTTGGGGTCGAGGAAGGGGCGCAGGACGAGGTGGGGGACGGTGACGTAGACAAGGGCGACGGCGGCCATGACGGTCGCAGCGCACGCCAGGGCGGTGTTCTTGATGCGCTGGGCCTCATCGACGCGGCTGAGGGCCAGTTCGCGGCTGACGTTGATGGAGGCGGCGTGGGAGAGGCCCACGGCGACCTGGAAGACGATGTAGACGAGCTGGTTGACGGCGGTGTGGGCGGCGAGGGCGGCGCTGCCGAAGCTGCCGGCCATCAGGGCGGTGATGGAGAAGAATCCCGCTTCCGAGCCGTAGGTGGCGGCGATGGGCACACCGAGGCCGATGAGCCTGCGGATGACGGCACGGTCGGCCTTGCCGATGTCCAGGCTCAGCAGCGGGGCCAGGACGGGGTCTTTCTTCGCCGAGGCCAGCAGGGCGAGGAAGGAGAGCAGATAGACCAAGGTGGTGGCGACGCCGATGCCGGCAAGGCCGAGTCTGGGCGCTCCCCAAGTGCCCTGACTCAGCACCCGATCGAGTCCAATGTTGACGGCGACCGAGGCCAGGGTGATCCGGAGCAGTGCCTGAGGGCGCCGCATGCCGACGGTGAACTGGCGGACGGCTTGGAACCACAGGCACGGAACGAGACCTGGGGCGAGGGCCAGCAGCATGGTCTGCGTCCGGGAGACGACGTCTGCTTCCTGGCCGAGCCAGGTGAGTCCCTGGCCGATGAGGAGCATGAGGGCGCTTCCGACGACACCGGCGAGCGTGGCCAGCCCCAGACTCGCCTGGACGATCCCGCGGACCTCCGTGTCGGCCGCCTCCTGCTTGGAGCGGTCCTGCTCGCTTCCGCCGTCCGTCTCCTCGCCCCGGGCGGAGGCCGCGGCGATCCGGTTGCCGACGGAGGTGACCAAACCCACGCCCATGGTGCGGAGTTGGTTGAAGATCACGATGGCCAGTCCGCCGGCCGCGAGGTCCGTCGTACTGAGCAGCCCCATCATCACGGTGTCGGTGGTGGTGAGCGCCACCTGGGCGAGCTGGGTGAGGACCAGGGGGACGGCGAGGGCGGCCAGGGCACGGCTGTCGCGGAGGACAGCGGTGAGCTTCTGTTGTGTGGAGTGTTTCGGTTGTGTGGAGGGTTGCATGGAGGGCGTCAGTCCCTGCGAAGCTTGGCGAGGGTTTCGTCGATCTCCCGTTCCACGGCGGGATCTATCAGATCGCGGGCGTTCATCCAGTCGTCGTCGAAGACGGTGTCCAGGTATTTCTCACCACCGTCGTTCACCAGGGCGACCATGGTCGTCCCGGGCGGCAGCGACGGCATACGGGTCAGCGCCTCGTGGACGACGCCGCCGGCGGAGCCGCCGATCAGCACACCGGTGGTGCGGGCGATGACGCGGGCGGTGGCGAACGCCTCGACGTCGCCGGCCTTCACTCCCTCGTCGATGAGGTCGAAGTCGACCAGGGCGCCGATCTCGGCGCCTTCGGGGGTGCCGGTGCCGGACTGGTAGTAGTCGTGAGCGGGTCCGCCGAAGGCGGTTGAGCCCTTGGGTTCGACGCCGATCGTGGTGAAGCCGGGTACGAGCTTGCGCAGTTCGCGGGTGGTGCCGCAGAGGCAGCCGCCGGTGCCGACGGCGCCGATGAGGATGTCGATGCGGCCATCGAGTGCCTGGTGGAGTTCGTGGGCGAGCGGGAAGTACCCGATGCCGTTGCTGGGGTTGTTGTGCTGCTCGGTGAAGACGGTGTTGTCCTGGCCGCGGGCCATCTGTGCGGCGAGTTCCTCACGGGCGGCGGTGGCGAGTTCCTCGGTGCCGTCGTCGGTGACGTGGACGAGTTCGGCGCCGAGGGCCTTCATGCCGCGCAGTTTGTCGGTGCAGGCGTGGTTGTCCACGACGGCGGTGAAGGTGTAGCCCCGTTCGGCCGCGATGACCGCCAGGCCCAACCCGGTGTTGCCGGAGGTGGATTCGATGATCCGGCCGCCGGGGCGCAGTTCGCCGCGTGTCTCGGCGTCGAGGATCATCTGCCGGGCCATGCGGATCTTCGCGGTGCCGGTGGGGTTGAACATCTCCAGTTTGAGCAACAGGCGGCTGCCGTTGTCGGTACGGCACAGTTCGAGGAGCGGTGTGTACCCGATGAGATCGGATATGCGGGACACCACGGCGGGGCGCGCCAGTGCCTCGTTCATGGCGGGGGACTCCTGTGGGGTCGGTACGGGTCAGCGGGGCGAGTGGTGGTCCAGCCGCCAGCGGGGACGGGTGTTCGAAGGGTCGATGACAACCTTGGGCGGCAGCGGCAGATCGTGGAACGGGGACTCGTTGGAGTCCATCTGGTAACCGGCGGTGTTGCGGTAGACGATCAGGTCACCGGGGGCCGGGCGGCTGGGAAACGGGATCTTGCGCCAGGTGAGCATGTCGGACTCCAGACAGCTCGTCCCGCCCACGCACGCGGGGAAGAGGGTGTGCCCGTCGGCTCGTCCGGCCGGCGTGACCAGCACCGGGTCCGGCAGATATTCGCTGTTGAACCACTGCTCGGACAGGCTCAGGCTCGTACCGTCCACCGTGACGATCCCGTAGCCGTCGCGTTCCCTGACTCCCTGGACGCGGAAGACGGAAGCACCGGCGCGGTCCAGCAGGGCGCGGCCGGGCTCGATGAGCAGGACGGTCCCTGTCTCCTTCAAACGGTCGGCCAGGGTGTCGTGACCGCCCTCGGGGACGGCAGCCAGGATGGCGCGCAGTGCGGCGGCTCCGGCGGCGGGGGAGTGGTAGGGGTAGAAGTCCGAGGCCGCGAAGGACTTGTTCGCGTGGTAGTGCGCGGACTGCTGGGTGGCGAGGAAGGTGTGCCAGTCCTCGGCCGCGGCGTAGTCGACGGCGAAGCCGCCGCCGATGCTGATCCGGTCCGCCTGGAGGCCCATGACGCGGGCCTTCAGGCACAGGTCGACGAGGTGACCCGCGAGGTCGGCGCGCGGCTGCACGGCATAACCGGTCAGGTGGAAGCTGAACCCCTCCACGCGTACGGCGTCCCCGGCCTTGACGCAGCGCTCCAGCGCCCGGGTCCGCTCGGCGGGGGTCAGGCCGAAGCGGCTGTGCCGCTGGGCCGGGGGGAGCAGGCGCAGCAGCAGCCGCACGGGACGCTTCGGCCGGGAGGCCAGGGCGAGGGCGCGGTCGAGTTCGTCGAGCGAATCGACCGCGATCAGACACCCCTGGAGCGTGGCGACGCCGAGCAGCCGATCGCTCTTGGCGGGCCCGGTCACCACGATGTTCTCACCGCGCACGCCGTGGCCGAGCGCCTCGCGGAGTTCGCCGAGACTGGCCACGTCCACACCGGTGTCGGTGGCGGCGCAGTGCTCGATCCACGCGGAGGCTTTGTTGGCCTTCTTCGCGTAGTACACCCGTCCCTCCACTGCAGCCTCGTCCAACGCGGCCCGGAAGTCGGCGAGATTGGCGGCGAACCGCGAGGGAAGCAGAAAGTGGTAGGGGCCGCCCAGGGCGTGGGAGAGCTCGTGCAGCAGGCCGCTGTCGAGTACGGCGTCGGTCTCGGGATCGGGCAGGGAGGGCAGCGACGGCAGCCCCATGGTGTTCAGCGGCACGGGGTTCACCGCCACAGTGCCACCGGCTTTCCCAGGCTCTGGGCGATGGCGAGTTGGGCGAAGCGGTGGCCGAGTGCGATGTCGGTGACCACCAGGCCGCTGTTGTAGGCGAAGATCCGCTCGTCCGGCCGGCGGCGGCCTGCGGTGATCCCGGCGATGACCGGTGGGAACTCGGCGTCGACGCAGGGGAGGTTGCCGTGCGGGTCCGCCATGTCGGTGCCGGTCACCTTCATCTGCGCCTCGCTGGTGGCGATGACCCGGTCCGCGCGGTGCAGCGTCGAGGGCGCCAGGCCGTGGCCGACGAGGATCGACAGGGCCCCTGGCCTGAGCCACTCGGCCTCGACGGCGGCGGGGGTGTGACCGCCGGCGGTGGCCACGATGATGTCGGCGTCCCCGGCGGCGGTCCGCAGGTCGGTGACGGTTTCGACGTCCCGGTCGGGGAAGTGGGCGCGCAGTTGCCGCCGTACGGCTGCGAGCCCCTCGCTGTGTGTGCCGAAGACCATCAGCCGGTCCAGGGCGGGAAGGACGGTCAGCAGGAACGGCAGTGCCAGCCGGCCCTGGGTGCCGGTGCCGATCACCAGCGCGCTGCGTGCGCCCGGGGCGGCGCATTCGCGGGCCAGCAGGGCGGAGACGGCGGGGGTGCGCAGGGAGCCGATGCGTGCGCAGTCCATCATCGCCACCGGCAGGCCGGTGCGGTCGTCGTAGAGGGTGAGGGTGGTGTAGTAGTGCTGCTCCGCGCGGTTCTTGTCCAGGCCGTGTTTGTAGGAGGTCTTGATCGCCACGATGTCGCGGGAGCCGTCACGGCCGAGCATGGCGTAGGAGACGGAGTGTCCGTCGGCCGGCTTGACGGTGAGCTTGCGCGGGTTGTCCGACCGGCCGGCGGCCAGTGTGCGGTAGGCGTTTTCAACGGTGTCCACGACATCGGCGAGGGGGATGTCGAGTCCGGCCAGGTCGCCGGCGGACAGCACGTGGAGTGTGGCGGTGTCGGCGGATATGTCCTCGTAGGGCATGGCCGCAGTTGTCTTGCTCATGTTCGTCCTCGGTTCCGGGTCGGTCCTCAGGCGGCGTAGGCCTCGATGGCGGCCTGTCCGTAGCCGTGTTCCGCGGCCTCGGCGGGCGGGCGGGTGCGGCGGCCGGGGACGCGCACCGATGCGCGCTTGAGCCACCGGTCGGTGCCGTCGTAGCGGGCCTGGAAGGGGACGCGGCCGTGGACGACGAGGTCGTTGTCGACGACCAGGACCTCACCGGGGCCGAGGCTCACCGCGGTGGAGACGCGGGCGAGTTCGTCTTCCAGGCGCCGGTAGGCGGCCCGGTGCCGGGGGGTGGCCTCGTCCAGCGGGGTGTAGGCGGGGTCGAAGCGCAGGGTGAGCCCGTCCTCGGAGCGCCACAGTGTGGGCACGTTCGGCGGCCGTCCGTCGAAGCCCTGTGCCTCGGTGTAGGCGTCGTCGGGGAGGATCGGCAGCGCGGGATGCGACAGCGCGGCGATGTCGGCGTCGTCGAGCCGGACCTTGCGGATGCTCGCGGCGGTGGTGGCGATGTTGTCGTGGTTGCGCATGCAGCAGAGCATCAGCAGGTGGGCGCGGCCGGGGTGGAAGGCGTCCTCGGTGTGCGGGCTGAGCAGCACGGCACTGCTGGCGCCGGTCTGCTCCTGTTCGCGGCCGGCCGCGGGGACGATGTTGTGGACGAAGCGGCCGTCCTGCTGGCCTTCCCAGGCGATCGGGTTGCCCATGACGGCGGCGAGCAGCAGCAGCGCGATGTCGTACACGGCGGCGCTGTCACCGGCGGTGGCCCAGCTGGCCGGGGTCGGGCCTATCGCGTTGTCGTCGACATCCAGCCCGCGCAGCACGAACAGGCCGTCGTCGGTGTCGACCGGGCGGCACTGGTGGCGTATCGGCTCGCCGAGGCGAGCGGCCGATGCGGCGACGCGTTCCAACAGGGCCGGTGAGGTGGCGGAGGTGCCGAATTCGGCGAGGATCCGCTCGGCTGCCTCGTTGAGTTCGCGGACCGAGGCGGCATCGAGCTGGCGGACGGGGGCGGCTCCCGTGCTCATGGCGAGATCATCCGTTTCAGTTGCGGGCAGGGGGACTGAGTCCGGGCATGACGCGGGCGCTCGAAGTGGCGGGCAGGCCGGAGTGCGCCCAGGGCCTGTCACGAGGTCTCCACAAGTGGCGGCTCGTCGGCCGGCGTCAGCGGACGACCATGAACCTACCCATCGAACTTAGGTAAGGCAAACCTAAGTAAGCTGGGCTGTGCGATCTTGCGATGAAGGTCGTTGTTAGGGTAGGCAATCCTAAGTAACGTCCACCTGGATTCGACGTGGAGTGAGGACCGGTGAACCTGAACAGGCGTCAAGTGCTGTGGGCCGGCGGAGGCATAGGCGCAGCCGCGCTGCTCGCCGCCTGCTCGGGCAGCGAGAACGCGGCCTCCACGGCTGCCGAGGGCCCGCCCCAGCAGGGCGGCACCCTCCGCGTCGGTGCCCTCGGGAACGCCTCGGCCGTCACCCGCGACCCGCACGGCAACCAGGGCAACGAAAGCGACTACCTGATCACCGCGCTCGTCTACGACACCCTGACCGCACCGGGCCTGAGGCAGAACACCGTCGCCCGGCTCGCCTCCGGCTGGACACCGTCGAGGGATCTGAAGACCTGGCGCTTCACCATCGCCGAGGGCGCAACCTTCCACGACGGCACCCCGGTCACCGCCGACGACGTGGTCTGGTCGCTGCGCCGACTGCGCAACACCCCCGCCGGCGCGGCCCGGCTACCGGGCATCCAGCCGCAGAACATCACCGCGGACGGCAGGGACACCGCCGTCCTGGTCTGCGACTACGCCAACGCCGAACTGCCGCTGCTCACCCGGCTGACGACGTTCGTCCTGAAGAAGGACACCCCCGCCAAGGACATGGCGAAGGCCCCCGGCACCGGCCCGTTCAAACTCGACTGGTACCGCGGCGGCAACGCCCGGCTGCTCCGCAACGAGCACTGGTACCGCGGCCGGGTCCACCTCGACGCCATCGAGGTCACGATGTTCCAAAGCCCGCAGGCCATGGTGAACGCCCTGCTGTCCGGACAGATCGACGTGGCCTCCAACGCAGGTGCCGTCGCCGCCCGAACCGCCGCCGCTCGCCGCGACATCCAGGTCGTCCGCCGCCCGAACGACATGGCGATGCCCATCGTGATGCGCACCGCCGACGGCAGCCCCTTCGCCGACCCCAGGGTCCGCGAGGCGATGAAGCTCGTCGTGGACCGGGCCGCCATGGTCAAGCAGGTGCTCTCCGGGTACGGCAGCATCGCCAACGACATCCTCGGCACCGGCGACCCGCACTACGCCAAGGACATCCCGCAGCGCAGGCGCGATCTGGCCACCGCCAGGCGACTTCTGGCGGAGGCGAAGTTCGACCTGTCCCGCAGCTACGACCTGGTCACCACCGAGGACGTCGCGGGCCTCGCCGAGTCGGCCACCCTGTTCGCCGCCCAGGCCCGCGAGGCCGGTATCAAGGTCAACGTCGTCCGGCAGGAGTCCGGCACCTTCTACGACAAGACCTGGCTCAAGGGCGACTTCTACACCAACTACTGGGGCACCAACGACTCCGTGGTCTTCTTCGCCTCGAAGACCATGGCCACCGGCGCAGGGCAGAACGAAGCAGGCTGGTCCGATCCGCAGTTCGACCAGGCCTACCGCCGTGTCATCGGCACCGCCGACGGCACCGCCCGTGCCACCGCCCTCCACGGACTCCAGCAGATCGAGTACGACAAGTCGGGCTACCTGCTGTGGGGCATGGCCGACGGCATCGACCTGGCCGCCGCCAAGGTTCACGGTATGCCCAGGCTGCCCGGCTACGGCCGGGTCCAGCTGGAAAACGTCTGGCTCTCCCGTTGAGCGCGACCGCGGTGGAACGAGCCGGAGGCCCGGCGGCTCCGGCATCACGTCGCATCGCGGCGGTGACCGGCCGGATCGCGGTGCTGCTCGCCAAGCGCGCGACGATGCTGTTCCTCCTGCTCGCCGTCGTGTTCGCGGCGATCGAGCTGCTGCCGGGGGACGCCGCCTCGGCCACCTCCGACCGCGGGGAGAGCGCCGCTGATGTCGCGGCCCGCCGCCACCAGCTGGGGCTGGACAAACCGGTGTGGATCCGGTTCTTCGAGTGGATCAGCGCCCTGCCCACCGGGAACCTGGGCACCTCCGCCCGCGGCCAGCGCGTCAGCGATCTGCTCGCCGCGCCCTTCCCCAACACCCTCCTGCTCGGCGGCACCGCCTTCGTCCTGACCGCCGCCGCAGCGCTCGCGCTGGGCTGCTGGGCGGCAGCACTCCCCGGTGGTGTGGTGGACCGGCTCATCGGCTTCGCCTCCACCGCGGCCTTCGCGCTTCCCGAATTCGTCGTCTCCGTCGGCCTGTTGCTGGCCCTGTCCCTGTGGAGCGGCTGGCTGCCAGCCGTCACCACCGCCGGCGCCGACGGCTCACCCGCCTCCTGGACGATGCTGGTCATGCCGGTCCTGGCTCTCGCCGTCCCGCAGACCGGATGGAACACCCGGGTCATCCGCGCAGCCCTCGCCGACCAGGCGGGCGCCCCGCATGTGGAAGCGGCCCGGCTCGACGGCCTCCCGCCGCGCCGCATCCTGCTCCGGCACCAACTGCCCGGCGCCCTGCCCGCCATCGCCACCGGCATCGCCACCTCCACCGGGATGCTGCTCGGGGGCGCGGTGGTCGTGGAGACCCTCTTCAACTACCCGGGCGTCGGAACGATCCTGGCCGGTGCCGTCGCCGACCGCGACACCCCCGTGGTCGCCGGTGTGGTCGCCTGCGCCGGAGCCGCCATCAGCCTCGTCCTGTTCCTCGCCGACCTCATCCGCGCCCGCACCCTGGGAGCCCGGCCATGAGCATCCTCGCCGCCTCGCCCGCCCACCCCCCGCACACCCGCTCCCGGGCGCACATCCTGCCGCGGGTCGCCCCCGGCCTGCTGCTGACACTGCTCGGTCTGCTCGGCCCGCTGCTGGCACCGCGCGCCCTCGACCGGCCCGTCACCGCACCCTACGCGGCACCGGACGCGGACGCCGTCCTCGGCGGAGACCAACTCGGCCGAGACGTGCTGAGCCGGCTCCTGCACGGCGGCGGCGCGCTGATCGGCAGCGCCCTGGCCGTGGCCCTGATCGTCACCGGGATCGGGGCCCTGCTCGGCTGCTTCGCCGTACTTCGCCCCACACTGGGGCGAATCGTCGAGCGCACCTGCGACGTCGCCGTCCTGCTGCCGCCCGTCCTCGGCGTCATGCTCATCGCCCTGGCCTGGCCCGCCGGCGGGCGGCTCGCCGTCATCGCCGCCGCCATCACCCTGGGCACGCCCTACGCGGTACGCGTGGTCGCCGGCGCGGCCGCCCCACTGGCCGCCAGCGGATTCCTCGAAGCGGCCACCGCGAGTGGGGAACAGCTGTGGCACCTGGCACTGCGCGAGTTGCTGCCCAACCTGCGCTCGACCGTACTGGCCCTGTTCGGGCTGCGCTTCGTCGAAGCCGTCTACGTCGTCTCCATGGCAGGATTCCTCCAACTCGGACCCCGGCCACCCGCTGCCGACTGGGCGTTGATGATCCGCGAGAACGCACCCGGGATCCTGCTCAACCCGTGGGCCGTCGTCGCACCCGGCATCGCGATCGGCCTGCTGGCCGTCAGCGTCAACCTCGCCGCCGACGCGCTGGCACCCGAGGCGGGACGAACGGCGGTGACCGCACGATGACACCGGCGAACGAGCCCGTCGTCCAGGCCACCGGCGTGGCTGTACGGATCCCCGACGGCCCGGCCCTGCTGCACGAGACCAGCCTCACCGTCCGGCGCGGCCGCATCACCGCCCTCACCGGCCCATCCGGCTGCGGCAAGACCACCTTGCTCCGTGCCGTCATCGGAGCGCTGCCTGCCGGGGCCCACGTCACCGCGGGCACCATCGACGTCCTCGGCCGCGACGTCTTCGCCCTCCACGCCGACGAATTGCGGCGGCTGCGCCGCCACCACATCGCCTACGTCGGCCAGGATCCCGGCTCCGCCCTCAACCCGCGGATGCGCGTCCGCCATCTGATCGCCGAAGTCGCCGCGGACCCAGGCCCCCAAGCCATCCGCGACCTGTCGGCCGAGTGCCGCCTGCCCGTCGACGACGGTCTGCTCGACCGCCGCCCCACCGCCCTGTCCGGCGGGCAGCAGCGCCGGGTCGCCCTGGCCCGGGCGCTCGCCCGCAAGCCCGATGTGCTCCTGCTCGACGAACCCACCGCGGGACTCGACGCCGCCCTGCGTGACGACATCGCCGACCTGCTACGCCATCTCGCCGACACCCGCCACCTCGGCATCGCCCTCGCCTGCCACGACCCCGAACTCGTGGCACGCTGCGCCGACGACGTCATCGCCCTCAGCGGCCCGATCCTGAGGACACCTCAGCGGGAAGCGGCGCGCTCCCGCCGCCAATCCGCCGGCGCGGCCGACATCGTCGCCACCGGCATCCACGTGACGTTCACCCAACGCCGGGCGCCACACCGCGCCCTCGCAGACGTCGACTTCTCCGCCGCACACGGCAGCGCCCACGGCATCGTCGGGCCCTCCGGTTCCGGCAAGACCACCCTGCTGCGCGTCCTCGCCGGACTGCACCGCCCCGACACCGGCAACCTCACCCTCCACGGCCGACCACTGCCGACCACCGCCCGAAAGCGCCCCCGCCACCAGCAGCGAAGCATTCAACTGGTGCCGCAGAATCCACTGGGCGCCCTCAACCCCGCTCGCACCATCGGCGCCACGATCGGCCGCCCCCTGCAACTCCACCGAACCGTACCGAAGCCGCAGATCCCCGACCGAGTCGCCGAACTCCTCGACCAGGTGGGCCTGCCGGCCGAGTTCGGGCGCCGCTACCCGCACGAACTCTCCGGCGGCCAACGCCAACGCGCCTCCATCGCCCGAGCCCTGGCCCCGGATCCCGCCATCCTGCTCTGCGACGAGGTCACCTCCGCCCTCGACCCCGGAGCCGCGAACGCCGTCATGGAACTGCTCACCCGGCTGAGGGCGGAGCGAGGCCTCACCCTCGTGCTGGTCAGCCACGAACTCCACCTCATCGCCGCACACACCGACACCGTCCACATCCTCGAAGCAGGACGCGTCATCGACACGGGCCCCACGCGCAGCCTCCTCGGCACCTCCCAGTCGGCCAGCGCGCACCGGCCCTGAACAGACGGCCCGGTGGACGACGGCACCCGGCACCGGGGCGCGACCGTGGGAGGCGTGCAGGTTCGTGAACCGGGCTTCGCCCTTGGGCGGTGGTTTCCACTGAGGGGTGAAGGGCACGGTTGGCCGAATCAAGGGCCCGGCCACCGCAGGAGGGCCCTGTTGGAGGTTGACGCTGGCTGGGCGGACGCGATTTGATCAGGCCGGTGCTCGGGCCGGTTTCAGTCCAGCACGGAGGAGGGGTGCGCCCAGCCACTGGTGGGACGCGTCCCGAGTCCGGCCGGAGTCGCAAGGACACCGAGGGAGCCCGAGGTGGGGACGCCATCCATGATTGGAGGAGCGGACCATGACCGCCCAACAGCCATCCCGTGCCGGGCGACCTCGGACAGCGGCTCTGCCGGCCGTCGTCGCGGCGACCGCGGCCCCGCTGGACATCGGCACAGCCGCCAAGCGCGAGCGCGTTGCCACGACAGCCGACCGGCCGATCGACCAGTGCGCCGACCGGGGCTTCAACGTCGTCGAGCCCGATAACCACGACAGCTATAGCCGTTCGGACCACCTGCTCACCGCAGACGACGCCACGGCCTTCATCACCTTGCCGGCCGCTCACGCGCACGCTCGGCACTTGGCCATCGCCCAGAAGAACACCGCGCAGCTCACAGGCATCAGGTCCCCGACCAACCTGGACTTCGCCGTCGCCGAGGAATGCGCGGAGCACGACGATGGCGGCACGTACGCATCCGCGTTCCACGACCGCGTCGGCGTCATCGATTACACCGAACAAGGGCCGCGCGAGGCATGCTCCGCCTTCGGGGACCGAGTGGGCATCCTCCGCAGGGCAGGGAGGTGACCACGCCGGGCAGCAACGCCTGTGCAAGCACGGCGAGTCAGGGCTTTCCGCCGATCGCTCAAGGAGCGGTACCGGCAGAGGCAGCCGGTGCGCGCGGCACGGTGACCGCCAGAGCGCACGCCGGTTCGGCTGCGCCGTCGCGACCGGTGGAGCCAGCGGGGCTTGCAACGCCTACCCGGGACGCCCCGACGGTTTGCGGCGTCCGCGACAAAGGTCGGGTCGCCACCAATCCAGACTTCTCTCGG
>CAYNNX010000107.1:0-8359 GCA_964398515.1 uncultured Streptantibioticus sp.
GCGCACCGCGGTGGCGCAGGCGCGGGCCGGGCACGCGGTGGCGCTGATCGGCAGCGGGGACGCGGGGGTGTACGCGATGGCGTCGCCCGCGCTGGCGGAGGCGAGCGGTGACATCGACGTGATCGGCGTGCCCGGGGTGACGGCCGCGCTGGCCGCGGCCGCGATCCTGGGCGCCCCCCTCGGCCACGACCACGTCTCCATCAGCCTGTCCGACCTGCACACGCCGTGGGAGGTCATCGAGCGGCGGGTGCGTGCGGCGGCCGAGGCGGATCTGGTCGTCACGTTCTACAACCCGCGCAGCCGCGGCCGTGACTGGCAACTGCCCAAGGCCCTCGGCATCCTGGCCGAGCACCGCTCGCCCACGACACCGGTTGGCGTCGTGCACGCCGCCTCCCGCCCGGACGAGCGCAGCGAGGTCACCACCCTGGCCGCGCTCGACGTGACCGGCGTCGACATGGTGACCGTGGTCACCGTGGGCAACACCGCCACCCGCGAGATCGCCGGCCGCATGGTCACCCCGCGCGGCTACCGCTGGCAGGCCGGGTGACCGGCGCGACCGCCCCGGGCGCACCCCGGCCTCCGACGGCCCGTTACCGCTCAGTACCGTCAGCTTCAGCAGTCCCCGTACCAAGGAGACCCCTCAGTGACCGCGCACGCACCGGCACCCGCCCTTCTGCTCGTCGGCCACGGCACCCGTGACGACGCGGGGGCCGAGGCCTTCCGTTCCTTCGTCCGCATGCTCGGTGAACGCAACCCCGGGCTGCCGGTGGGCGGCGGATTCATCGAGCTGTCGCCGCCGCCGCTGGCCGACGCGGTCGCCGACCTCGTCGAGCAGGGGGTGCGCCGGTTCGCCGCCGTCCCGCTGGTGCTGGTCTCCGCGGGCCACGCCAAGGGCGACATCCCGGCGGCGCTCGCCCGTGAGGAACTGCGCCACCCGGGCACGAGTTACCAGTACGGGCGCCCGCTCGGCCCGCACCCGGCGCTGCTGCAGGTGCTGGAGCGTCGGCTGGACGAGGCGCTGGGCGACGGCCACCGTTCACCGGCGGACCGCGCCTCGACCACCGTGCTGCTGGTGGGCCGCGGCTCGACGGACCCGGACGCCAACGCCGAGGTGCACAAGGTGGCCCGGCTGCTGTGGGAGGGCCGCGGGCTGGCGGGCGTGGAGACCGCGTTCGTGTCACTGGCCGCACCTGACGTACCGTCAGGTCTGGACCGGTGCCGGAAGCTCGGCGCCCGGCGGATCGTCGTCCTGCCCTACTTCCTGTTCACCGGGGTCCTGCCGGACCGGGTGCGGCAGCAGGCGGAGGGCTGGGCGGAGGCGCACCCGGAGATCGACGTGCGCCACGCCGACGTCATGGGGCCGACCGGGGAACTGGCCGAACTGGTCATGGAGCGCTACCGGGAGACCCTCGAAGGCGACCTGCGGATGAACTGCGACTCCTGCGTCTACCGCATCGCCCTGCCGGGCTTCGAGGACCGGGTCGGCCTGCCGCAGCAGCCGCACCACCACCCCGACGACCCCTCCCACAGCCACGGACACCACCACGGCGGCCATGCACACTCCCACTGACGTCCACGACCTGGCCCACCACGGGGACGCGGAGGTACGCGACGACGGTGAGGGACTGGTCGACCTCGCCGTCAACGTCCGCTGCGCGACGCCGCCTTCGTGGCTCACCGAGCGCATCGCCGCCTCGCTGACCGGCCTCGCCGCCTACCCCGACGGCCGCGCCGCCCGGGCCGCGGTCGCGGCACGGCACGGCAGGCCGACCGGGGAGGTCCTGCTGACGGCGGGGGCGGCCGAGGCGTTCGTGCTCATCGCCCGCGCGTTCGCCCCGCGCCACGCCACCGTCGTGCACCCGCAGTTCACCGAGCCCGAAGCCGCGCTGCGCGACGCGGGCCACCCCGTCCACCGGGTCCTGCTCGATCCCGAGGACGGCTTCCGTCTGGACCCCGGCGCGGTCCCGGAGGACGCCGACCTGGTGGTGGTCGGCAACCCGACCAACCCGACCTCCGTCCTGCACCCGGCCGAGGCCGTCGTCCGGCTCGCCCGCCCCGGGCGGCTGCTGGTGGTCGACGAGGCCTTCATGGACGCCGTGCCCGGAGAGTTCGCCTCCGTGGCGGCCTGCCGGGACGTGCCGGGGCTGATCGTCCTGCGCAGCCTGACGAAGACGTGGGGGCTGGCCGGGCTGCGCGTCGGGTACGTGCTGGCGCAGCCCGAGACCGTCGAGGCGCTCGGCCGCGCCCAGCCGCTGTGGCCGGTCTCCACACCGGCGCTCACCGCCGCCGCGGCCTGCTGCGAACCGGCCGCCCTGGACGAGGCCGCCCGTGCGGCGGTGGCCGTGGCCGAGGACCGCGCGTACCTGCTCGCACGTCTGGGCGAGTTCCCCGCGCTCGACGTGGCCGGGGTTCCCGCCGGGCCGTTCCTGCTCATCCGCCTGCCCGGCGCCACGCAGGTGCGCGAACGGCTGCGCGCCCTCGGTTTCGCGGTGCGCCGCGGCGACACCTTCCCCGGCCTCGGCCCGGACTGGCTGCGCGTCGCGGTGCGGGACCGGGGGACGACCGACGCGTTCGCCGAGGCCCTGAAGGAGGCCTGCCGCGCCTGACACAGGGGTACGGGAACAGGGATGCGGGAAGAGGGAGACCATGTGTCAACCAGTGGTTGACACCCCCAGGAGCGACAACCTACGGTTGACGCATGGAGAGCGCAGAGAACGCACAGAAGCACCCCAGAAACCCCGTGCGGCTCGACGACCTGATCGAGCACGTCATCGACCAGCACCCGGACGGCGATCCGCTCCAGCACCTCGCGGACGCCGTCGAGACCTCGACCCACCTCGGGGATGTCGCCGACCACCTCATAGGGCACTTCGTGGACCAGGCACGCCGCGCCGGCGCGTCCTGGACGGAGATCGGCCAGCACATGGGGGTGAGCAAGCAGGCCGCGCAGAAGCGCTTCGTACCGAAGGAGACCCTCGCCGACGAGCTGGACCTGCCGACGTCGGGCCTGTTCACCCGGTTCACGCCGCGGGCCCGCAACGTGGTGGAGCACGCCCGCGACGAGGCGCAGCGGCTCGGGCACGCCCAGGTCCGCTCCGAGCACCTGATCCTCGGCCTGCTCGGCGAGCCCGAAGGGCTGGCGGCCAAGGCCGTCGAGGCTCTGGGCGCCCCCGGCGACCAGGTGCGCGAGGCGGTCGTCGCCATCCTGGGACCGGGCGAGGACGCGGCACCCAAGCGGCTCCGCTTCACCCGGGGCGCGAAGAAGAGCCTGCAACTCGCCCTGCGAGAGGCCCTGCACCTCGGCCACAACTACATCGGCACCGAGCACATCCTGCTGGGCCTGCTGCGCAACGAGGGCGAGTTGGGCTCCGAGGTGCTCATCGGCCTCGGCGTCACCCACGACCGGACCGAGGAGACGGTCCTCGCCGCCCTCGCCGCCTTCCAGCCGCAGGCCAAGCGCAAGAAGGCGTGACCGCTGCCGTTCTCGTCACGGCGCGGCGATCCTTTCGGGCGCGGCGGGCGCAACCACCTCCCGGCCGCCGCGCCCCGAGGTGACACGAGCCGGGCGGCCGGGACCGCTCGGCGGACAGACCCAGGTCAACGAGACGGCTCGGCCGCCGGACGGACAGGCGGACGAGCGGCGTCGGCGAGCAGGCCGGTCGACGCACCGGACCAACAGGCCAACAGGCCAACAGGCCAACAGGCTCAGCCCACCACCCGGCCGCGCAGCACGATCCGTTGCGGTGCGGCCAACACCCGTACGTCCGCCAGCGGATCGGCGTCGAACACCACCAGATCCGCCGATTCCCCCTCCTCGAGCTGGGGCCGCCCGAGCCATGCCCGGGCTCCCCAGGTGGCCGCGGAGACCGCGTCGATCTGCGGGATCCCGGCCTCCACGAGCTCGGCGACCTCGTCGGCGACGAGTCCGTGCGGCAGCGAGCCGCCCGCGTCGGTGCCGGTGAACACCGGGATCCCGGCGTCGTAGGCGGCGCGCACGGTGTCGTAGCGGCGGGCGTGCAGCCGTCGCATGTGGGCCGACCAGTGCGGGAACTTCTCCTCGCCGCCCGCCGCGAGGCGCGGGAAGGTGGCGATGTTGACGAGCGTGGGAACGATGGCGACACCGCGCTCGGCGAAGAGCGGGATGGTCTCCTCGGTGAGCCCGGTCGCGTGCTCCACGCAGTCGATGCCCGCCTCCACCAGATCGGCCAGCGAGTCCTCGGCGAAGCAGTGGGCGGTGACCCGGGCGCCCTCCTCGTGGGCCGCGGCGATCGCCTCCTCCACCGCCCACCGCGGCCAGCAGGGCGCCAGGTCCCCGACCGCGCGGTCGATCCAGTCGCCGACCAGCTTCACCCAGCCGTCGCCGCGCCGGGCCTCCCGGCGGACGTAGGCGGCCAGGTCGCCCGGCTCGATCTCGTGCGCGTAGTTGCGGATGTAGCGCCGGGTGCGCGCGATGTGGCGGCCCGCGCGGATGATGCGGGGCAGGTCGTCGCGGTCGTCGATCCAGCGGGTGTCGGCCGGCGAGCCGGCGTCCCGCACCAGCAGCGCTCCGGCGTCCCGCTCGGCCAGCGCCTGCTTCTCGGTCGTCGCCTCGTCCACGGCGCCGTGTGCGTCGAGGCCCACGTGGCAGTGGGCGTCGACCAGTCCGGGCAGCGCCCAGCCGGTCACCGTCCGCACGTCGCGCGCGACGCCCGGCCGGTCGAAGGTGAGCCTGCCGCCCACCACCCACACCTCGTCGCGAACCTCCTCGGGTCCGACCAGCACCCGTCCCTTGATGTGCAGCACCGCGCCATCCGTCATGGACAGGACTCTACGAGCCGCGGGGCACGCCCGGCCAAGCCCCCGGCGATCCCCGGGCAGCACCCCTGGCGCGCGTCTTTCCCGTCGACGCGACCGCAAACCTCGAATACGGTGTCGGGACGCAATTCAGCACACCGCCGCCAAAGTCTTCCGCGATTCTTTTACCGAATTACCGGGAAAGCAGGTGCCCGCTTTCTTCTGCCCAGCTCTTCCCGACCTAAACACCAAGATTCCGTTAAGCCCGACAGCGTGAAGTCCGCAGGTCTCGGCGATGTTACCAAGGTGTGACCGACTCCACACACCGACCCAAATGCCCGGGTATATACGGGCAATTGGCCACCCGGAGTCCCGCGCCGTCCCGGCTCTCGCGTGCGCGCGATAACACAGGAACCCCGCTCGGTGTAACCCCGGACGTCGATGCATTTCGCTTCTCCACTCGGTAAATTCAATTCGCATGACCGCCGCACAAGAAGAACTTGTCCGCGATGAGAGCAACCTGCAGCAGGATTTTCCGTTCCGGCTGGACATCCCGACGGTCGAGGACGGCGCCGCGATCTGGCGGATCGCCCGGGACTCCCAGGCGCTGGACCTCAACTCGTCCTACAGCTACCTGCTGTGGTGCCGCGACTTCGCGCGCACCTCGATCGTGGCGCGTGACGCGAGCGGCGAACCGGTCGGCTTCGTGACGGGCTACATCCGTCCCGAGCGGCCGCGGACGCTGGTCGTCTGGCAGGTGGCGGTGGACCACGCCCGGCGCGGCCGCGGGCTGGCCGCAACGATGCTCGACGGGCTCGCCGCACGCGTCGCCGCGGCCGGTGTGCGCAGCGTCGAGACCACGATCACGCCCGGCAACGAGGCCTCCAACCGGCTGTTCACCTCCTTCGGGGAGCGGCACGGCGCCGCGGTCGAGCGCGAAGTGCTCTTCCACGGCGGCCACTTCCCCGACAGCCACGACCCCGAGGTGCTGTACCGCATCGGGCCGCTGACCGCCGGCTGACGCCGCCGCGGCCCAGGAACCTCCCCCCTCCCTCGAACTCCCTACTCCCCCGACTCTCGGCCGACTCCCGGACGGCTCTCGGCCGGCTCACAGCCGAGTCCTCCGTCGAGCCCTCCGTCGAGCCCTCCGTCGAGTCCCGCCGATTTCCGCTGATTCCGCCACTTCGCAGAGTTCCCCCACATCCGAGGAGCCCACGGTGACCATCACCCCGCCCGAGTTGAGCGTCTTCGAGTCCCTGGAGTCCGAGGTACGCAGCTACTGCCGCGGCTGGCCGGCGGTGTTCGACCGTGCCCAGGGCAGCCGGCTCCAGGACGAGGACGGCCACTCCTACCTCGACTTCTTCTCCGGCGCGGGCGCGCTCAACTACGGCCACAACAACCCCGTGCTCAAACGCGCGCTCCTGGACTACCTCGAACGCGACGGCATCACCCACGGCCTGGACATGAGCACCACGGCCAAACGCGCGTTCCTCGCCGCCTTCCAGGAGGTGGTGCTGGGCCCGCGGCAGCTGGAGTACAAGGTGATGTTCCCGGGCCCCACCGGGACCAACGCCGTGGAGGCCGCGCTGAAACTGGCCCGCAAGGTCAAGGGCCGCGAGGCGATCGTGTCGTTCACCAACGCCTTCCACGGCATGTCGCTGGGCTCGCTGGCGGTCACCGGCAACGCGTTCAAGCGCGCGGGCGCCGGCATCCCGCTGGTGCACGGCACGCCGATGCCCTTCGACCACTACCTCGACGGCCGGGTGCCGGACTTCCTGTGGTTCGAACGCCTGCTGGAGGACCAGGGCTCGGGGCTCAACCAGCCCGCCGCCGTGATCGTGGAGACCATCCAGGGCGAGGGCGGCATCAACGTCGCCCGCCCGGAGTGGCTGCGCGGCCTGGCAGATCTGTGCAAGCGGCGCGACATGCTGCTGATCGTCGACGACATCCAGATGGGCTGCGGGCGCACCGGCCCCTTCTTCTCGTTCGAGGAGGCGGGCATCGTGCCGGACATCGTCACCCTGTCGAAGTCCATCGGCGGCTACGGGCTGCCCATGTCGCTGACGCTCTTCAAACCGGAGCTGGACGTCTGGGAGCCGGGCGAGCACAACGGCACGTTCCGCGCTCGACACCTACTGGGCCGACGGCCAGATGGAGAAGCAGACCCTGGCCCGCGGCGAGCAGGTCGAGGCCGCGCTGCGCGAGATCGCCCGGGAGCACCAGCGCGCCGGCGCCGAGTACCGCGGCCGCGGCCTGGTGTGGGGTCTGGAGTTCACCGACCGGCAGCGCGCCGGCCGGGTCTGCGCACGCGCCTTCGACCTCGGCCTGCTGCTGGAGACCTCCGGCCCGGAAAGCGAGGTCGTCAAGCTGCTGCCTGCTCTCACCATCACCCCCGAGGAACTCGACGAAGGCCTGCGCACGCTCGCCCGTGCCGTGCGCGAGACCGCCTGATCTCCAGCACCCGCGACAAGAGACCCGCGAGTAGGCACTCGCGAGAAGAGAAAGGCTCGACCCACCGTGATCGTCCGTTCGTTCAAGGACATCGAAGGCACCGACCGGCACGTGAAGGCCAAGTCCGGCACCTGGGAGAGCAAGCGCATCGTGCTCGCCAGGGAGCGCGTCGGCTTCTCCCTGCACGAGACCGTCCTGTACGCGGGCACCGAGACGTCGATGTGGTACGCCAACCACATCGAGGCCGTGGTGTGCACCGAGGGCGAGGCAGAGCTCACCAACGACGAGACCGGTGAGAAGCACACCATCACGCCCGGCGTGATGTACCTCCTCGACGGCCACGAGAAGCACACGCTGCGCGTCAAGGAGGACTTCCGCTGCCTGTGCGTCTTCAACCCGCCGGTGACCGGGCGCGAGGACCACGACGAGAACGGCGTCTACCCGCTGCTGACCGAACCCGCCGGCGCCTGAGTGACGACGACCGCAAGCGAGACCCGAGGAGAGGAGCCCCGATGACCACCGCGCCCGAGCGGACCGCCGATCTGTACCCGACCCGTGGCACCAGCGAGGTAGCCGTCCCCCGCCAGGACCCGGTGGTGTGGTCCGATCCGGGCGTTCCCGGGCCGATCGAACCGTCCGAGCTGAGGAGTTACGAGCGCGACGGCTTTCTGACGGTGGATCAGCTGATCACGCCGCAGGAGGTGGCGCGCTACCGGGCCGAGCTCGACCGGCTCGTCGCCGACCCGGCGGTCCGCGCGGACGAGCGGTCGATCGTCGAGCCCGGGTCGCTGGACGTGCGCTCGGTCTTCGAGGTGCACAAGATCAGCGAGGTCTTCGCCGAGCTGGTGCGCGATCCGCGGGTGCTCGGCCGCGCCCGGCAGATCCTCGGTTCCGACGTCTACGTGCACCAGAGCCGGATCAACGTCAAGCCGGGCTTCGGTGCCAGCGGCTTCTACTGGCACTCGGACTTCGAGACCTGGCACGCGGAGGACGGCCTGCCGCGGATGCGCACCGTCTCGGTGTCGATCGCGCTCACCGAGAACCACCCGACCAACGGCGGCCTGATGATCATGCCGGGGTCGCACCGCACCTTCCTCGGCTGCGCGGGTGTGACGCCCAAGGACAACTACAAGAA
>CAYNNX010000107.1:8369-19531 GCA_964398515.1 uncultured Streptantibioticus sp.
GCGGGCACGCCGTCGAACGAGGCGCTCACCGAGCTGGCCGGGCGGCACGGCATCAAGCTGGTCACCGGCCCGGCCGGCTCGGCGACGTGGTTCGACTGCAACTGCATGCACGGGTCCGGCGACAACATCACCCCGTTCCCGCGCAGCAACGTCTTCATCGTCTTCAACAGCGTGGAGAACGCGGCCGTCGAACCCTTCGCGGCCCCGGCCCGGCGCCCCGAGTTCATCGGGGCCCGGGACTTCACCCCGGTCCGGTAGCGCCCCTCACCCGAAGGCACCGTGCTCCGGTGGCACCGGGTGAAGGGCGGCAGGTGAGACCTACAGACCGTCCGGCCACTGGTAGGCGTTGGGGATCTTCACAGCGGCCCCGGCCGGTCCGTAGACAAGGGCGATCTCGTCGTGTGCGTTGAGCACGATCGCGGCGGGGTCGCCCTTGACCTGCTTGCCGTTGACGTAGGCGCGCAGTTCCTTGCCGCCGCCCGCCGCCAGCCCGCCGAGGTGCTGGGGGTCCAGGGCCACATCCCACTCGGTCATGAACTGGCCGAGCGTGAATTCGGCCTTCACCGGCGACTCGATGTGGATCACCCCGTCCGGGGTGTGGGTGTGCAGCGGGCTGATGCGCTGCGACTTCTCGTCGATCCCGATGAACGCCGGTACGGTCACCGGCTTGCCCTCCACCAGCACGTCCAGGTGGGCGTGGATGTGCATCACCTGCCCCTCGGCGCCCAGCATCGGCAGCCCGGCGGCCTGCACGTGGGCGGAGGCGTCCGCCGGCGCGGCCCACGGCGGCATGGTGCTGCGCCCCTGGGCCGTGGTCCGCGGGGTCTTGGGCATCCCGGCGGCGTCCGCGCCCGGTGCGGAGCCCGAGGGGTTCGACGAACCCGAGGGCGCCTTGCTGTCGGCGTCGGCCGTGGGACCGCACGCGGTCAGGGCGAGTGCGGCGGCGGCCGCGAAAGCGGTGGCGGCGACCCCGAGGGTGCGGCGTTGCGAACGGTGAGACACGGCAGTCGCTGTCCTTCTCTGCGGCGGTGTGAAGCTTCGTACGGCTCCGCCGGGCGCGGCACGGCCCTGTACGGCGCAAGGCTCCCGAACGGCGCCAGGATAGCCCGCGATCTTTCCGCCTCTTTTCTATAGCGCACGCTACAGAAGCGTGCTACGGTCGCCCTGTCGTTATGAAGTGAACGATACAGAAAGTTGGGGGGTGCGTCATGCTCGGCGGCAGGACGGTGCTGGTGATCGGCGGCAGCAAGGGGATCGGCCGGGGGATCGCCGAACGCCTGTGGCGCGACGGGGCGTTCGGCGTCGTGCGCTACGCCCATGACGAGAGGGCGGCGAAGGGGGCCGTGAGCGCGATCGAGCGGGCAGGCGGCCGGGCGTGTCCGCTGCACGCCGAACTCGGCGCGCCCGGTGACGCGGAGCGGTTGTGGGCCGCCTTCGACGCGCTGGCCGAGCAGGGGCTCGACGGGGTCGCCGCCCGCCGGGTGACCGGCCAGACGATCGACGCCACCGGCGGCGCCCTGCGCCGGACCCGGTCCAGCAGCACGGCCCGTTCGTCGTCGGGCGGGATGAGCACCTGCGAATGCGTGGCGACCGTCGCGACCGAGAGCTGTGGCGAGCCGTCCCGAGACCGCGGCGGGCGAGTTCGACCTGCCGATGCTCACGCTCACCGAGCGCTGCGTCCGCCTGCCTCAGCCCGCGCAGCAGCGTTGAAGACGCTGGGCCGGGCCGTTCCCGTGTCCCCGTGCCTCGTCGGCGGCCGGACGAGGCACGGGGCAGCGGGGAACGGCCCGCCGGCTGACGCCCGTTACACCAGGCCGGAGACCTCGCGCGGGGTGTAGGGCGCCTCCAGCCGCTTGACCTCGTCGTCGGTCAGGGTGAGGTCGAGCGCGGCGAGGGCGTCGTCGAGGTGGTGCGCCTTGGTGGCCCCGATGATGGGCGAGGTCACGGTGGGCTGCCGCAGGACCCAGGCGAGCGCGACCTGGGCGCGCGGCACACCGCGCTCCTCGGCGATCCGTCCGACGGCCTCCACGATCGCACGGTCCTCGTCCACGTAGAACCGCTTGCCGGGCTCGTCCGTCTCGCTGCGGTGGCTCGCGGTGTCCCACGCACGGGCGAGCCGGCCGCGGGCCAGCGGGCTCCACGGCAGGACGCCGACGCCCTCCTCGGCGCAGAGCGGCAGCATCTCGCGCTCCTCCTCGCGGTAGAGCAGGTTGTAGTGGTTCTGCATGGTGACGAAGCGGGTCCAACCGTGCAGCCGTTGCAGGTAGAGCGCCTTGGTGAACTGCCATGCGTACATCGAACTCGCCCCGATGTAGCGGGCCTTGCCCGCCTTGACGACGTCGTGCAGCGCCTCGAGGGTCTCCTCGATCGGCGTCGCCGGGTCCCAGCGGTGGATCTGGTAGAGGTCGACGTGGTCGGTGCCCAGGCGGCGCAGGCTGTTGTCGATCTCCGTCATGATCGCCTTGCGGGACAGGCCGCCGCCGTTGGGCCGTCCCGGCCGTACCGGGTAGAAGACCTTGGTGGCGATGACGACCTCGTCGCGGCGGGTGTAGTCGGCGAGCGCGCGGCCGACGATCTCCTCGCTGGTGCCGTCGGAGTAGGAGTTGGCGGTGTCGAAGAAGTTGATCCCGGCCTCGACCGCACGGCGGATGAAGGGGCGGCTGCTCTCCTCGTCCAGGGTCCACGGGTGTGATCCGCGGGTGGGGACGCCGTAGCTCATGCAGCCGAACGCCAGACGGGAGACATCCAGGCCGGTCGAGCCGAGTTTCACGTAGTCCATGTGCGCCTTTCCGGATGCGCGCCCAGGTCAGTCGTTGTGCAGGGACGCGATGTCGATGACGAAGCGGTATCGCACGTCACTGACGAGAACGCGCTCGTAGGCCTCGTTGATCCGGTCGGCGCTGATGACCTCGATCTCGGCGCCGAGGCCGTGCTCCGCGCAGAAGTCGAGCATCTCCTGGGTCTCCCGGATGCCGCCGATCATCGAACCGGCGAGGCGGCGACGCCGTCCGATCAGCGTGGCCACGCTGAGGGAGGCGGGGTGCTCAGGTGCGCCCACGTTGACCAGCGTGCCGTCCAGCGCCAGCAGGCCCAGGTAGGCGTCGAGGTCGATGTTGGCCGAGACGGTGTTGACCATCAGGTCGAAGCGGCCGGCCAGCTCCTCGAAGGTCTTCGGGTCGCTGGTGGCGTGGAAGTGGTCGGCGCCCAGCCGCAGGCCGTCGTCCTTCTTGCGCAGCGACTGGCTGAGCACGGTCACCTCGGCACCGAGCGCGTGCGCGATCTTGACACCCATGTGCCCGAGGCCGCCCATGCCGACGATGGCGACACGCTTGCCGGGGCCCGCGTTCCAGTGGCGCAGCGGCGAGTAGAGGGTGATGCCGGCGCACAGCAGCGGCGCGGCGACGTCCAGGCTCAGGCTGTCGGGGATGCGGAGCACGTAGTTCTCGTCGACGACGATGTGGGTGCTGTAGCCGCCGTAGGTGGGTTCGCCGTCCCGTCCGGTGCTGTTGTACGTGGGCACGCCGCCGGTGTTGCAGTACTGCTCCTCGCCCGCGCGGCAGTTCTCGCATTCGCGGCAGGAGTCCACGAAGCAGCCGACGCCGACGCGGTCGCCGACGGTGTACTTGGTGACGCCGGGGCCGACCTCGGCGACGACGCCGGCGATCTCGTGGCCGGGGACCATGGGGAAGGTGCCCGGGCCCCACTCGTCGCGGGCCTGGTGGATGTCGCTGTGGCAGATGCCCGCGTACTCGGTCTTGATCAGCACGTCGTGCTCGCCCACCGGGCGGCGCGGGACGGTGGTGCGCTCCAGCGGTGCCTTGGCGGCGGGAGCGGCGTATGCGGCGACGGTGGTGATGCTCATTGCGAGGGCTCTCCAGATATGGCGTTGGCGTGGGGGCGGGCCGGGGCGTCCTCGCCGGTCCAGCTGGCGAGCAGCCGCAGCGCGCTCTCGGAGGGCGAGCCGGGTTCGACCGTGTAGACGCACAAGGTCTGGCCGGCGTCGCCGGGGAAGGCGGCGGTCTCGTAGGCCAGGTCGAGCCTGCCGACGACCGGGTGGTGGAAGCGCTTGGTGCCGTGGGTGCGCTCACGCACGTTGTGGTCGGCCCACCAGGTGCGGAACTGCGGGCTCTTGATACTGAGTTCACCGACGAGGTCGGTCAGCTGCGGGTCGTCGGGGTACCGGGCGGCCAGCATCCGCAGGGCGCCCGCGGTCTCCGCGGCGCAGCCCTCCCAGTCGACGTAGAGCTCGCGCGCCGACTCGTCGAGGAACATGTGCCGGGCGGCGTTGCGCTCCCGCTGCGGCAGGGCGTCGAAGTCCACGATCAGCGCCCGGGCGAGCCGGTTGGCGGCCAGCACGTCCATACGGCGGCCCATGATGAAGGCGGGCACCAGGCCGTCGAGGGTTTCCAGCATGCGGTGCAGCCCGGGCCGCACCCGCTCGGGCCGCACCACCGGGCGGCGGCGGCCCCGCGGCTTGCGCTTGGCGAGTTCGAGGACGTAGGCGCGCTCGGTGGGGTTCAGTTGCAGTGCCCGGGCCACGGCGTCCAGGACCGCCTCCGACACGCCGAGCTGGCGGCCCTGTTCGAGCCGCGCGTAGTAGTCCGTGCTGACCCCGGCCAGCCGGGCGAGCTCCTCGCGCCGCAGGCCCGGGACCCGGCGCGGGCCCTGCCCGGCCGGCAGGCCCGCCTCCTGCGGGCTGAGCCGGGCACGGCGCGACCGCAGAAACTCCCCCAACTCCGCGTGGTGATCCATACGCTCCAGTATCGACGGCGAAAGGGCAGGTCAGCCGGGCTGAGGGTAGGTCTGTCAGTACCACGTTCCGCCGGACCCACCCCGCGGGCCGCCGCCCCGGCGGACGGTGACGCCGAGGGCGGCCACGGCGAAGCCGCGTACGGGGGCGTCGCCGGCAGGCGAAGATGGATCCCGCCCCGGAAACCCGCCCCTGATCGAGTCCCAGAACGCGTCCCGCAAGGAGATCCGTCGCATGGCCGCTCCCCGTACCGTCCTGCTCACCGGCGCCGCAGGGCGCGTCGGCACCTTCATGCGCGAGCTGCTGCCGGGCTACGGATACGCGCTGCGGCTGCTCGACGTCGTGCCCGTCGAGGACGCTCCGGAGGGCACCCCGGTCTTCACCGCCGACCTCGCCGACACCGGCACCCTGCGCGAGGCGGTGCGCGGCGCCGACGCGATCCTGCATCTGGCCGGCATCTCGCTGGAGGCCCCGTTCCGGGAGATCCTGCGCGCCAACATCGAGGGCACCTACAACGTCTACGAGGCCGCCCGCGAGGAGGGCGTCGGGCGCGTCGTCTTCGCCTCCAGCAACCACGCGGTCGGCTTCACCCCCCGCCCCACCGGGGACGGTCCGCTGATCCCGGTCGGCACCCCGCACCGGCCGGACACCTTCTACGGGCTGTCCAAGTGCTTCGGCGAGGACCTGGCCTCGCTCTACTGGGACCGGCACGGCATGGAGACGGTCTCGGTGCGCATCGGCTCGTGCTTCCCCGAGCCGACCGGCGTGCGCACGCTGTCGACCTGGCTGAGCCCGGCCGACGCGGCCCGCCTCTTCCACGCCGCCCTCACCGCACGCGACGTGCGGCACACCGTCGTCTACGGCAGCTCCGCCAACACCCGTCTGTGGTGGGACCTGTCCACCGCCCGTGCCCTGGGCTACGAACCGCGCGACGACTCAGAGGTGTACGCGCCCCGAATCCTCGCCGCTCAGGGCGAAACCGACCCCGCCGACCCCGGACACGCCTGTCTGGGCGGGGAGTTCTGCACCGATGACCCGCCCATGTGGCCGCGGTGACGGGCCACATGGGCGGCCCGGCCTCCCGGCAGGGCGCGTGGGCCTACCTCACGCCGGCCGCCGACCGTGCCTTGAACGCCGCCTTCCGGGCCTCCTTGGCGGTCTTGCGGTCCGGGTGCAGGCGGCCCATCGCCTCCAGCACGTCGGCGGTCGCGGGGTGGTCGACCCGCCAGGCGGCGTCGAAGAAGCCGTTGTGCCCGGCCACCAGGTCACGCACCAGGTCGCGCAGCGGCTCCGGGTCGTCGTCGACGCCCAGCTGGGCCGCGATGGTGTCGATGGTGAGCCAGAAGACCATCGCCTCGTCCGGCGCCGGCACGTCCGCGCTGCCCCGCTCGACCAGCCACACCCGGGCCAGGCCGCCCAGTTCCCGGTCGTCCAGCACCTCGCGCAGCGCGGGCTCGGCCTGCGTGCCCAGCCTGCTGAGCGTCTGCTGGCACGCCAGCCGCCGGGCGGGCGCCCCCGGACCGGCACCCCGCGCCGCGGCCAGCAGCCCGCGCGCCGCCTCCACCGGAGGCCGTCCGGCCAGCCACGCCTCGGCCTCGGCGTAGGCGGCCGGTTCCGGGAAGGTGACCAGGGCGTCCAGCAGCGCCGCCGCGTCCTGTCCGGCGAGCTCGCCGACCACCGGTGCCCGCACCCCACTGTCGGCCAGCCGCTGCCGCACCGCCGCCACGCCGAGCGGGGAGAGCCGCACCATGCCGTACCGGGCGACCTCCTCGTCGCCCAACTCGCCGATCGGCCCACCGAGTTCGGCGGCACCGCCCTCGCCCGCCACGGCCGCGGCCTCCTCGGCGATGAGCGCGTCGTCCACCGGCTGGTAGTCCACCAGGCCGGTGGGGCCCAGCAGCCGGAAGTGGTCGTCGAGGCGCATCATCGTCTCGGAGACCTCTTCGAGCACGGCGTCCGTCGGAACGTCCATGTCCTCGGGGACGACCAGGGAGGCGGCGAGCACCGGCAGCGGCACGGCCGTAACCGCTCCCGCGCCGGTCAGCTCGCCCGCGGCCGAGGCGTGCTCCAACTCCTCAAGCGCGGTGAGGAGATAGAGGTTGGCGAGAGCGTCGTCGAGGAACGCGGCCTCCTCCCGCGGGGCCCAGGCGTCCGCCTCGGCGAACCCGGCATCGCCCGCGTCGTCACCGTACTCCCCCGTGAAGAGCCCGGGCGGCGCCGACGCCGCGAGGTCGGCGAGCAGGGCGCCGACCCCCTTCACCCACAGGGCGACGACGTCGGCGGGCGCGCCCTCGTCCAGCAGCGCCAGCGCCTTGCCGGGAGCGGCCGAGGCGCGGCGGCCGTCCTCGTCCGGGGCGACCTCCACCAGCCCGGAGCCCACCGCCAACGCCCAGGCCTCGGCCGCCTCGCCCGGGTCGCCGTCCCCCAACTCGGCTGCTGCACGGGCCAGTTCGGCCTCCTCCAGCTCGGCGGTGGGGGCCACCGGAACCCCGGGCGCGGCCCATCGCGCAAGGCGCTCAGCCCGCTCGAACAACGGCGCGGAGCGCACCAGGCGGGCCAGCTCGGTCTCGGGAAGCAGCCGCACCGGCGGCATGTCTCGGCTTGCAGCGGCCATGAGGGGCGTTCTCCTCGTGCGGGATCAAAACGAGAGCGGAATCCGGCACCCGGACGCTCGCCCCCCAGCCTAGGCCCTACCCAGGCCCTGCTCACCCGTCATGGCGCGACGGGTGACGCTGCGTGGCGGAACGCCGCCTCCGCTTTGCGATCCGGCTCCCTTGCGGACAGGAACTGACCGCGATTCCGCGTAGCGTGCTTCTCGGCAGAACCGAGGAACGACGACGGAAACGGGAGGACGGCCATGGTCACCTTCGTAGGGGAGGGCCCCGATGAGCGCGAGACGCTGCTGACCTTCGTCGAGGCGCAGCGCGACGCGCTGCGGCGGGCGGCGCTGGGGCTCACCGAGGAGCAGGTGAGGGCGACACCGACCGCGAGCGCGCTGTCGATCGCCGGCCTGATCAAGCACAACATGGAGGTCGAGCGCCAGTGGATCATCGGTATCCTCAGCGGTCGCCCGCAGGACCTCTTCCAGCGCGACGAGAGCAACTGGCCCGAGTCCTTCCGCCTGGTCGAGGGCGAGACGCTCGCCGGGGTGCTGGAGGCGTACGAGGCGGCGGCGCGTGAGACCGAGGAGATCATCAGGGCGCTGCCGGACCTGGACGTGACCGTGTCGCTGCCGGACCGGCCCTGGTTCCCGCCGGGGACCAAGCGTTCGGCGCGGTGGATCCTGATGCACCTGGTGCAGGAGGCCGGACGCCACGCGGGCCACGCCGACATCATCCGCGAGACGCTGGACGGCAAGACCTCGTTCGAGCTGGTCGCCGAGGAGCAGAAAGAGGCCTGACGGACGGATCCGGCGCCGGCCCACGGGGGGTCGGCGCCGGATCGGCCGCTGTCGCGCGTCAGTTGTGGCTGTGCAGCACGGCGTTGAGGCCGCCCCACGAGCCGGTGCGCGGGAGCGCCTCGACCGCGCCGGTCACGGAGTTGCGGCGGAAGAGCAGGTTGGCCGCGCCGGAGAGTTCCAGCGCCTTGACGACCTGGCCGTCGGGGAGCGTGACCCGGGTGCCCGCGGTCACGTACAGGCCCGCCTCGACCACGCAGTCGTCGCCGAGCGAGATGCCGATGCCGGCCTGGGCGCCGAGCAGGCAGCGCTCGCCGATGGAGACGGTCTGCTTGCCGCCGCCGGACAGGGTGCCCATGATCGAGGCGCCGCCGCCGATGTCGGAGCCGTCGCCGACGATGACGCCCTGGCTGATCCGGCCCTCGACCATGGAGGTGCCGAGCGTTCCGGCGTTGAAGTTGCAGAAGCCCTCGTGCATGACGGTCGTGCCGGCGGCCAGGTGCGCGCCCAGGCGCACGCGGTCCGCGTCGCCGATGCGCACGCCGGAGGGCACGACGTAGTCGGTCATGCGCGGGAACTTGTCGACGCCGTACACCGCGAGGTGGACGCCTTCGGCGCGGGCGGCGAGCCGGGCGCGCTCGACGCCGTCGACCGGCACGGGACCGATGGAGGTCCAGGCGACGTTGGCCAGCAGGCCGAAGATCCCGTCGAGGTTCTGGCCGTTGGGGCGGACCAGGCGGTGGCTGAGCAGGTGCAGGCGCAGGTAGGCGTCGTGGGCGTCGAGCGGCTTGTCCTCCAGCGAGGCGATGACCGTGCGGACGGCGACGACCTCCACGCCGCGCCGCGGGTCCGGCCCGAGGGCCTTGGGCGCGGCGTCGCCCAGCAGCTCGGCGGCGCGCTCGGGGGTGAGCCGCTCGGTGCCGGAGGGCCCCGGCTCGTCGACCAGCTCGGGCGCCGGGAACCAGGTGTCGAGGACGGTGCCGTCGTCGGCCACCGTGGCGAGGCCGGCGGCGGCTGCGCCGACGGCGCGGAAGATGGTCGTTTCACTCATGCGGTGAACGCTAGTCGCTGCCCCGCCGGGATGCTAAACCGGCCCGGATGGCGGAACGGCTCTTCCGCTATGCGTGACCGTCGATGAGCCGAGCGAACATCTCCCGGGCGTAGGCGTGGTCGTGCTCCCGCCCGGTGAGCAGCGCCTGCAGGGCGAGTCCGTCGATCAGGGCGACCAGCGCCCGTGCGGTGGCCCGGTCGGTGCGGGCGGCGAGCACGTCCGTGGCCGCGTCCAGCGACTCGGCGGCGACGGGCCGCACGGACGCCCGGCGCAGGGCGGTCAGATAGATCTCGTACTCCAGCACCGTGCGCTCCCGGTTGCGGACGAACTCCCCCACCAGGTGGGCGAGTTCGTCGGCGAGATCGGTCTGCGGGTCGGCGACGGCCGCGCGCAGGCCCAGATCGTCCAGGAACCGCTGGTCGAGCCGGCGCAGCGCGGCCACCATCAGCTCGTCCAGGCTCGCGAAGTGGTAGGTGGTCGACCCCAGCGGCACGTCCGCCTCGGCGGCGACGGCCCGGTGGCTCAGCCCCGCGATCCCGCGCCGGTCGACCACCCGGATCGCCGCGTCGATGATCCGCTCCCGCCGGTCGGGGTCGTGGCGCCGGGGCATCAGTGCGAGGCACCGCCCAGGTTGAGCACGACGACCCCGGCTATCACCAGGGCTATGCCGACGACCTTCGCGGCGGTGGCGGCCTCCCCGAGGAAGACGATCCCGATCGCCGCGATCGCCGCGGTCCCCGCCGCGGACCATATGGCGTAGACGGTTCCGACCTCCATGCTGCGCAGCGTCTGGGCCAGCAGCGCGAAGGAGACCAGATACCCCACGACCGTGACCGCCGACGGCCACAACCGGTGGAATCCGTCGGTGTACTTGAGCGCTGTCGTCGCGAGCACCTCGGCGGCGATCGCACCCGCGAGGGTCACGTAAGGCATGTGTACGAGTGTACGCATCGGTTGTGTACGGGCGTACACGCGAACGTGAACGGCCCCCCTCGCAAGGGGGGCCGTTCTTCGCCGAACGGGCTGGGCGGGGCGGGCTCAGACGTTGAAGCCCAGCGCCCGCAGCTGCTCGCGGCCGTCGTCGGTGATCTTGTCCGGGCCCCACGGCGGCATCCAGACCCAGTTGATCTTCAGGTCGGCGACGATGCCCTCGGTGGCGGACTTGGCCTGGTCCTCGATGACGTCGGTCAGCGGGCAGGCCGCGGACGTCAGCGTCATGTCGAGGGTGGCGACGTTGGAGTCGTCGATGTGGATCCCGTAGACCAGGCCCAGGTTGACCACGTCGATGCCGAGTTCGGGGTCGACGACGTCGTACAGCGCCTCGCGGACGTCCTCCTCGGTCGCGAGCGCGGTGCCCGTCGCCTCACTCTTGTCGCTCATGCGGTCTCCTTCTCGGCCAACGCCTGCGCGGTCGCGTCCTTCCACGCCATCCAGCTCAGCAGTGCGCACTTCACGCGCGCCGGGTACTTGGAGACGCCGGCGAACGCCACGGCGTCCTCCAGCACCTCCTCCATCGCGTCGTCCGGCTCGATGCGGCCCTTGGACTGCATCAGCTCCAGGAAGGTCTCCTGGATCCTGCGCGCCTCCGACAGCTCCTTGCCGACCAGCAGTTCGTTGAGGACCGAGGCGCTGGCCTGGCTGATCGAACAGCCCTGGCCCTCGTAGGAGACGTCGACGATGGTCTCGCCGTCGTACTTCACCCGCAGAGTGATCTCGTCGCCGCAGGTCGGGTTGACGTGATGCACCTCAGCGTCGCCGTCCCGGAGGCCGCGCCCGTGAGGGTGCTTGTAGTGGTCCAGGATGACGTCCTGGTACATCGAATCCAGCTTCAAGAGGCCCGCCTTCGTCAGCCGAAGAAGTTCCGCACCTGCTCCAGACCCTCGACCAGGGCGTCGACCTCGGCCGGGGTGGAGTACAGATAGAACGACGCTCGCGTGGTCGCAGGAATTCCGTACCGCAGGCAC
>CAYNNX010000108.1:0-19358 GCA_964398515.1 uncultured Streptantibioticus sp.
CAGCAGGGCGGCGGCCGCGGTGGCGGCGGCGCCGGTGCGGGGCAGCCGCCCGGTGAGCGCGCACGCGGCGGCGGCGCCCGCAGCCGGTCCGTACCCGGCGAGCAGCCAGGAGCCGACGCTCATCGGGGAGGTCGGTTTGCACACGCGCAGCATGTTGCCGAACCGGGCGGGCCGGCCCAGGTCGTTGACGAGGGCGGCGGCGGACAGGGAGACGGCGGTCAGCGACGAGAGCTTCATCGCGGTGGCCGTGCGGCGGCGGCCGGTCAGGTGGGCCCCGGCGGCGAGGACGGAACCGGCGCCCGCGAGCCCGCCGAGGAAGAAGTACCCGGCGATGTCCCGCGCCCGCCACGACGGCGCCTTGATCACCGGGCGGCCGTAGTAGGAGCCGAACTCGGCCCGCGGCACCATGAGTTGCTCACCGCGGCCCTTGCGTCCGCCGCCGCGCAGCGCGGCCGGGGTCGCGTCCCGGCCGGGGCGTGCGCCGCGCACCCCGTCACGGGTGACGTCCGACCCGCTCATCGCCGCCCCCTTCCGCCGAGGGCGTCCGCGGCGAAGGCGAGCAGGAATCCGCCCGCCAGCGACAGCGCCGCGGCCCCCGCGTGCCTCCACATGGCCGGCAGGTCGCGGGTGGTGACGACCGGGTCGGGCGGCAGCCCGTAGACCTCCGGGTCGTCGAGCAGCAGGAAGAACGCCCCGGCGCCGCCCACGCCGTCGTCCGGGTCGTGGCCGTACAGGCGGGCGCCCTCGACCCCGGCCTCGTGCAGCTGGTCGACGCGCCGGGCGGCCCGCTCACGCAGTTCGTCCAGCGGGCCGAACTGGATCGAGTCGGTCGGACACGCCTTGGCGCACGCGGGCTCCTGCCCGGCGCCCAGCCGGTCGTAGCACAGGGTGCACTTGAACGCCCGCCCGTCGCCCGGGCGTTGCTCGATGACGCCGTACGGGCAGGCGGGGACGCAGTATCCGCAGCCGTTGCAGATGTCCTCCTGCACCACGACCGTGCCGAACTCGGTGCGGAAGAGCGATCCGGTCGGGCAGACGTCCAGGCACGCGGCGTGCGTGCAGTGCTTGCACACGTCGGACGACATCAGCCAGCGCATCTCCCCGTCCTGCGCGGGCTGTTCCACGAAGGCCACGTGGCGCCAGGTGGAGGCGCCCAGACCGCCGGTGTTGTCGTAGCTCATGCCGGTGAAGGCGAGGCCGTCCTCGGGCACGGCGTTCCACTCCTTGCACGCCACCTCGCAGGCCTTGCACCCGATGCACACGGAGGTGTCGGTGAAGAAGCCGACGCGGTCCGGGTGTCCGGCGTGTCCGGCGTCGCCCGCCGGGTCCGGTTCCGGGCCGGAGAGCAGATCGCGCAGGTCGATACCGGTCATGTCCTACCCTTCCGTCCCGGTGTGCTCGGTGATGCCCGCACGGGCGCGGTACGCGGCGACCAGCCGGGGGAGGTCCGGCCCGCGCGGCCGGCGGCCGGGGCGGATGTCGGCGGTGAGCGCCTTGTCCTCCTGGATGTGGGCGTTGGGGTCGAGCGCGATGGCCACCAGTTCGTTCGCGGCGTCCCCGGGCGCGTGGCCGTTCGGCCCCCAGTGGAACGGCAGCCCGATCTGGTGGACCGTGCGGCCGTGCACCGTCAGCGGCTTGATCCGCTGCGTGACCATCACGCGGGCCTCGACGGCGCCGCGCGCGGTGATGATCGTGGCCCATCCACCGTGCTCCAGCCCGCGTTCCGCGGCGAGTGCCGGCGACACCTCGCAGAAGAACTCCGGTTGCAGCTCGGACAGATAGGGCGACCAGCGGCTCATCCCGCCCGCGGTGAAGTGCTCGGTGAGCCGGTGGGTGGTGACCACGTAGGGGTACACCCCGGCGCCGGGTTCGTCGCCGCTGGGGTGGTACTCGTTCCCCGGCCGGGGGTAGATCTGGCGGACCGGGGAGCGCGGCCGGCGCGGGTGGAGCAGGTTGGGGAAGGGCGAGTCCTGCGGCTCGTAGTGGGTGGGCAGCGGCCCGTCGACGAGCCCGGCGGGGGTGTACAGCCAGCCCTTGCCGTCGGCCTGCATGATGAACGGGTCGTCACCGCGCAGCGCGTCCGGCCCTTCGGCGTCATCGGGGGGCACGTGGCCGGGCTCGCGGTCGGGGATGAAGTCGGGCACGTCGTGCCCGGTCCACCTGCCGCGCCCCGGATCCCACCAGACGTAGGCCTTGCGTTCGCTCCACGGGGTGCCGTCCGGGGCGGCGGAGGCGCGGTTGTACAGGATGCGGCGGTTGGCCGGCCAGGACCAGGCCCACTCGGCGGCCACCCAGTCCTGCTCGGTGTGCGGCTTCTTGCGCGCGGCCTGGTTGACGCCGTCCGCGTAGATCCCGCAGTAGACCCAGCATCCGCAGGACGTCGAGCCGTCGTCCTTCAGCTCGGTGTAGGCGGACAGCGGCGAGCCGTCCGGGCCCGTGCCGTTGATCTCGGCGAGCACGGCCTCGGCGTCCGGCTCCTGCAACGGGCCGTGGACCGGGTAGTCCCACGCGAGGTCGAGGACCGCGCGGTCCATCGGGTCGGTGGAGCCGGCCAGCCGCTCCTTGATGCGGCGGCCCAGGTGGTACGTGAACCACAGGTCGCTGCGGGCGTCCCCCTGCGGCTCGACGGCCGTGTCGTGCCATTGCACCCAGCGATTGGTGTTGGTGAAGGAGCCCGACTTCTCGGTGTGTGCGGCGGCCGGGAAGAAGAACACCTCGGTGGCGATCTCGTCGCAGCTCAGCTCGCCGGTGTCGGTCTCCGGGCCGTCCTTCCACCAGGTCGCCGACTCGATGAGCGAGAAGTCGCGCACCACCAGCCAGTCCAGGCGGGCCATGCCGAGCCGCTGGAGCCGGGTGTTGGCCGATCCCACGGCCGGGTTCTCGCCCATCAGGAAGTACCCCTTGCACACCCCGTCGAGCTGGGCCATCACCGTGTCGTAGGTGCTGTGCGAGCCGGTCAGCCGGGGCAGGTGGCCGAAGCAGTAGTCGTTCTCGGCGGTCGCCGCGTCGCCGTAGTACGCCTTGAGCAGGCTGACGAAGTAGGCGCGCATGCCGGCCCAGAAGCCCTTGCGGGTGCGGCTGGCCTCGATGAACGACTCCAGGGTCTCCTTCTCGTGGGCGTGCGGCATCGGCAGGTAGCCGGGGAGCAGGTTGAACAGGGTGGGGATGTCGCTGGAGCCCTGGATGTTGGCGTGGCCGCGCAGCGCCTGGATGCCGCCGCCGGGACGCCCGATGTTGCCCAGCAGCAGCTGGAGCACGCTCGCGGCACGGATGACCTGGACTCCGGTGGAGTGCTGGGTCCAGCCGACGGCGTAGACGAAGGCGCTGGTGCGGTCGCGGCCGGAGTTGCGCGTCAGCGCGTCGCACACCCGCAGGAAGGTCTCCCGCGGCACACCGCAGACCTGCTCGACCATCTCGGGGGTGTAGCGGGCGTAGTGGCGCTTGAGGACCTGGTAGACGCACCGCGGGTGCCGCAGGGTCTCGTCCCGCTCGGGCCGGGGGTGGGTTGCGGGGCCGCCGGCGCCGTAGGTCTCGGCGCGGCCGGGGGCGTGCCGGGCGTGGCGCACCGCGTCCCGGTCGCCGTCGCCGCGGGTGCGCCGCTCGTACTGCTTGTCGACCTCCCCGGCCGGTTCCTGCACGTAGGCGCCCTGGTACTGCCAACTGTCGGGGTCGTAGCGGCGGTTCTCCTCGTCCAGGCCGGAGAAGACGCCGTCGAGGTCCTCGGTGTCCCGGAAGTCCTCGTCGACCAGCGTGGCGGCGTTGGTGTAGGCGAGGACGTACTCGCGGAACTCCTTGCCCTCGGTCAGGACGTGGTTGACGATCCCGCCGAGGAACGCGATGTCGGTGCCGGCGCGGATCGGTACGTGCAGGTCGGCCAGGGCGCTGGTGCGGGTGTAGCGCGGGTCGACGTGGATGACGGTGGCGCCGCGCGCCTTGGCCTCCATCACCCACTGGAAGCCGACGGGGTGCGCCTCGGCGAAGTTGGAGCCCTGGATGACGATGCAGTCGGAGTGCTGCAGGTCCTGCATGAACGTGGTGGCGCCGCCGCGCCCGAACGAGGTGCCGAGCCCCGCCACGGTCGAGCTGTGGCAGACCCGCGCCTGGTTCTCGACCTGCACCACGCCGAGGCCGGTCATCAGCTTCTTGATGAGGTAGTTCTCCTCGTTGTCGAGGGTGGCGCCGCCCAGGCAGGCGATCCCGAGGGTGCGCGCGACCCGCGCCCCCTCGCGCTCCCACTCCCAGGTCTCGCGGCGGGTGGCGACGACCCGGTCGGCGACCATGTCCATCGCGGTGTCCAGGTCGAGCGGTTCCCAGTCCCGGCCGTACGGGCGGCGGTAGAGCACCTCGTGGCGGCGGGCGTCCCCGGTGGTCAGCTGGAGCGTCGCCGACCCCTTGGGGCACAGCCGCCCCCGGCTGACGGGCGAGTCGGGGTCGCCCTCGATCTGCACCACTCGGCCGTCCCGGACGTACACCTCCTGCGCGCAGCCGACCGCGCAGTAGGGGCAGACGGACTTCACCACCCGTTCGGCGGTATTGGTGCGCGGATGCAGCCGCTCGGTGTACTCGGACCGGACGGCGGCCCCCCGGCCGAGCCGGTCGCCCCCGGTGAGCTGGCGGTACACGGGCCAGCTCCGCAAGCGTGAGCGCAACGCCATCGTCCCTCCGGTGCCGCGTGGTGCCTCGGTACGTCGCCGGCCGGGGCACGCCGTGAGCCGGCGTCAGCTCGGCCGGCCCGGTCGTGCCGGGCCGGCCGTCGGCGCGCGTCAGCCGCAAGGCGGGTGCCCTGTTGCGTCCTGCTTACTCCCGCGCGGCGACTTCCGCTCGCCGGGTGTGGCCCGAACGGGGGCATCACTGATCGACGAGCCGTTCCGTTCGTCCAGGTTTACGGTGACGTTGGCCGGTCACCCGAACAGCAGGCTCCCCCGAAGGGACCCCCGGCCCGTTCCCGGACTCCTCGGGGCCGTTCGCGGTCCCCTCGGCGAAGGGACAGCCCATGCCCGCACTGGCTGTACTGCTACCTGTGCTGCTGCCTCTCGCCCTGCTGGGCATGGTGCTCGCACTGGGCCGGTACGAGGACGCGGTACTGCTGCCGCCTAGCACCGATGAAGGCGAAGCGCCCGTCCCGGACCCCGCCCCGGACCCCGTTCCGGATCCGGAACGGGACCTGGAGCCGGACCCGCCGGCCGGCACCCTCGAGGGCGCCGTGACCTCTTCGGAGTAACGGCCGGGGTTGAGGCCGGGGGTTCAGGCCCCGGGCGCGAGTTCGGCGAGGATCCCCGCCACCTCGGTGCCGCGCACCAGGAACCCCGAGTGGCTGCTGTCGACCGAGCGCACGTCGAACGGATTGTCCGGCGTGAGCGCGTCGGCCTCCTTGATGAAGCGGTCCTGCAGGGCCGGGGGTATCGACCGGTCTCCGGTGAGCCTGACGTACGTGCGCGGGATGCGCCCCCAGGTCGCGGCCTCGACGCGGGCCTCGGTCGCCCCGAGGGCGAGCGACTCGTCGGGCTCCAGCAGGTTGAGGTAGGCGAGGAACTCCTCCTCGGTGAGGTCGGCCGCGATCGCCTCCTTGAGGACGGCGAGCATCCCGGCGTCGGCGGTACGCCAGTTGAGCCGGATCGCCCCCGACTGCGCGGGGTCGCCCACCAGCAGGGCACCGGTCTCGTGGAGTTCGCTGGTCGCGTACTCGGGGCCTTGCGCGTATTCGGCCTGAGTGGCGTCCACACAGCACCATGCGGATATGTAGACAAGCCGATGAAGCAACTCGGGCACGGCCGCGGCCACCCCGCTGACCGTCAGCCCGCCCGCGCTGTGTCCGACGAGCACGACCGGCCCGTGCCCCGCGGCGCGCCGCACCGTCTCCACGACACGCGCGACGTTGTCCTCGACGGCCACGCCGCCGACCGCCGCCGGTGCCGAAGCGAGTGCCGCCAGGTCCTGCGGCGCCTGGTAGGCCCGCGAGAACGCCGCCTCGAAGCCGTGGCCGGGCAGGTCCACGGCGACCGCGCGGTGACCGAGCAGGGTCAGCTCGCGCTGGACCGGGGCCCAGGAGAAGGAGTTGCTGAAAGAGCCGTGTACCAGGACGTAGGTCGCATGCATGGCGCGAGCCTGGCACAGGGAACGCGGCGATGACGAGCGGGTTTCCCGGGCGCCCCGGCCGGGACCGGCGGTCGCGCGGAACCCGTGCCGGGCGCGGCGGCCGCCAGGGCCGTCAGGGCGGCCGAACAGGTGTCGCCGAAGTCTCAGATGTCGCCGAAGTCCCCGTGGCGCCCGGCGCCTTGGGCGAACCGGGCCGCGCCGGCCAGGGCCTCGGGGAGCACCTCCCGGCCGCGGCGCAGTTCGAGGGCCATCGCCTGATCGCCTGCCAGTCCGCCCTGGTCCAGCACGGTCGCCCGGTCGGCACGCAGGCAGGCCTGCGGGAACCGGGCGATCTCCGCGGCGAGTTCCTCGGCGGCGGCCCGGGAGCGGCCGGGCGGGACAAGGCGGTTGGCGAGTCCGATCGCGTACGCCTCCGGGGCGGGGACGGGACGGCCGGTCAGGATCAGATCCATCGCGCGGCTCTCCCCGATGAGCCGCGGCAGCCGTACCGTTCCGCCGTCGATCAGCGGCACACCCCACCGCCGGCAGAACACGCCGAACACGGCGTCCTCCTCGGCGACCCGCAGATCGCACCAGAGCGCGAGTTCCAGGCCGCCCGCCACCGCGTGACCGCTGATCGCGGCGATCACCGGCTTGTCCAGGCGCAGCCGGGTGGGCCCCATCGGGCCGTCCCCGTCCGGGGCGACACGGTTGCCGCGGTCCGTCCCGACCGCCTTGAGGTCGGCGCCCGCGCAGAACGTCCCGCCCTCGCCCCACAGCACCGCCACACGCGCCCCGGGGTCGGCGCCGAAGGCCCGGAACGCCTCGGCGAGCGCGGCGGCCGTGGGCCCGTCCACCGCGTTGCGGGCCTCCGGGCGGGCCAACACGACCGTCGTGACGGGGCCTTCGCGCTCCACGCGGACACTCATCGCCCGGCTCGCTCCTGTCTGCTCGCGGCGTCGTCGCCCGCACCGGCGACGGCGTGGGTCACGTTACCGTCGCGTCGCGTCGTCGGTCCCCTCTGCGACGATCTGGTGTGACGGCCGCGGGGCACGCCCCGGTCGTGCGAGGGGGTGGCGATGGGGTTCTTCGACGATCTGGTGGTGCCGCGGCAACGTGCCTGGGAGCGCCCGGAGTTCAGGTTCCTCGGCCCGACGCCGCCCGCCGGTTGGACGGGCGCACCGCCGGCGGACTGGTACGCGCCGGCCTCGCTCCCCCAGGTACGGGAGGTCGGCGCGGGCGAGTACGTGCGAGTGGTCCTCACCGGGTTCTCGGTGTGGCCGTCGGCGGTCACGGTGCACCTGGTCGTCTTCGCGCGGCGGATCCGCACCGCGCAGCCGCAGCAGCTGCCCTTCGGCCCGCTGGACCCCGGTGCGCTGCGGGTCGGACTGCTGCTGGCCGACGGGCACCGGGTCACCACGCTCGACGGCGACCCGTGGCCGGCCCCGCCGCCCGGCGCGCCGGTGCCGCTGTCCCTGCGTCAGGCGGACGGCGGCGCCCGGGACGGCTCCGGGTTCCGGCGGTGTCTGGACCTGTTCCTGACCGGCCTTCCGCCGCACGGCCCGCTCACCCTGGTCGTGGAGTGGCCCGACGAGGGCGTGCGCGAGAGGCACACCGAGCTCGACGCGACCGCGATCCGGGACGCCGCCGCGCAGGCCGTGGAGGTCTGGCCGGGCCTGCGGCAGCCGGAGTTCGAGGACCGGGGCCCCGCCCCGGGGGCCTGGGAGGACCGGCGGGGCGCTCCCTGGGGCGGCGGGCCGCACACCGTCCCGGCGACGCGGCTGCCGGCCGGAGGGCATGCCGCCGCCTTCGGCACCGCGTACCCCGGCGACGCGGGTGCCCTCGTCACGAGTCCGGAACGCCGCCCCGGCGACCCGGCCCGCTACGCGCCGCGGCCGGACTGGGCGGACCTCGGCTACGGCGACTGGAGCGATCCCGCCCTGGTGACCGCCCGGTTGGCCGCCGGGGCGGATCCGGACGGCCCGGTCGGGCCCGGTCGAGGGGCGCCGCTGCACCTCGCCGCGGCCGAGGGGTCGGCGGAGGTGGTCGCCGAACTCCTGCGCCACGCAAGGGAGGTGGACGCGCCCGATCCGGAAGGGCAGACGCCGCTGTGGTACGCGGTCTGCGCGGGCGACGCCGCCACCGCCGCACTTCTGCTGGGTGCGGGCGCCGCCCCCTGGCGCCGGCAGACCGCGGACTACTCCCCCGGGCGTCTGGCGCTGTTGACGCCGCTGGCGCCGCTGTTCGAACGCCTGCCGGGGGCCGTGCCGCCCACCGCCGCCGAGCGGGCCGCGCAGGACGAAGCGGACCGGCGGATCGCCGAGTTCGCCGGGGTCGACGTCGAGGGGCTCGGGGTGGCGTTCGTCGCGGGCCTGGATGAGGAGGCGGTGATCCGCGCGCTCGGCAGCATCCCCGAGCGGTGCCCGGTTCTCGATCTGTCCCGCGAGCCGGGCCCGTTCGGCACCGGGCCCGGCGGCTTCGACCCCTACGACTTCGACACGTCCTCGCGCTTCGTGGGCGTCACCGCGGTGGTGGGCGGCTGCGCCCTGAGCCAGCCGAACGGCTCCCTGCCCGCCGACGAGCGCCTGTTGGCCCGCATATCCGCGGGATCGGTCGCCTACGGGCTCCACTTCGACCCGGCCGGCGGCACCTTCGGCACGTTCGCCCGGGGCGGCGGGATCGAGGCACGCGAGCGCACCGACTGGTCCCCCACCGCCGGCTCACCGCCGGAGCAGTGGCTTTACCGCCTGTGGCACCATGGCGAGGGCGCCGCCTACGGTGCCCGCGATCTCGCTTACGCCGCAGCCCGGGTGGGGGTGCGCGTCGACGACACAATGGCGGTGACCGGGCCGCCGCGGCGCTGGGTCGAGCTGCCGGAGGAACTGCTGCGTCATCTGCGCGGCACCTGACCGCGCTGCGGATTCCACTGCCGATTCCGCTGCCGACCCGCTCTCGTGACACTGCCATCACATAATCCGCATACGATCAACACATGGCCGAGTCCGTGGAGATCCCCGACGACCTGATCGCGTTGCAGCGCGCGCAGAACGAGGCACTGGCGGCGCTCGGCGGCCCCGACGTGGGGTCTCCGTCGAGTTGGTCGCCGCAGGAGCGGGAGGAGTGGAACCAGCGCTGGGAGGCCTATCGCAAGGCCGCCCGCGCGGTGAGCCGGCACCCGGTGATCCAGCGGGCGATCCGGGAGCACATGCACGGCGAGACGCTCACGGCGCTGCGCAGGGCGGCACGCGTGCAGCAGGCCGACGCGCAGGGCGTGCGCGGCGCCTAGTGCTCGTGGCGGGCCGTTCGGCGGTGTTCGGCCGGCTCGGCGGCATGGGGCACCCCGGGCTCGGCGTCCCGGTCGTCCCGGTCGTCCCGGCCGTCGCTGTGGCGGCTGATGAACAGGGCGAGCAGGGCGCCGATGCGGTGGTCGGCCTCGTTGGGGTGGCGGAACCGGCTGTCCGCGTTGACGGTGTAGCGGTTGCGCCGGCCCACCCGCGTCCGGGTCAGATAGCCGGCTGCTTCCAGGTCGGAGACGATCGCCTGGGCCGCGCGTTCGGTGATCCGAGCGGTGGCGGCCACGTCGCGCAGCCGCACCTCGGGGTCCTTGGCGATCTCCAACAGGACCCGCGCATGGCTGGTGAGGAAGGTCCACCGGCCGGCGTGCGCGTCTGCGGAGCCACTCATGCCCCCATCCTACGAACCGTTGCGCGGGAAGCCGCGGACCGGGAGCCGCTTCCGCGGTATGCCCATGGTGAAGCGGCATTCGCGCGATCCGGTACGGGGACCGCCGTTTCACGAATGGCGCTTCGCATGTTTCGTTGACAGGGGCGCCCGGCGGGGAGACGATCGACGGGTACCGGCCTTCGGAAGGCTTGGGAAGGTCTCGGAAAGCTGCTGGGAACAAGGCCCGACCGTGTGTCCGGGCGCCAGGCACTCGCCCGTGAGCCAGTTCGGACCTCGTATCCGGAAGGCGGGAAGATGAACACTCCGCCGATCACTGTGCGCACCACCGTCGCGGACCGGGACGCCGTCATAACGGTCTGCGGCGAACTGGACATCGAGACCGCCCCCGTACTGCGGCTGGCCGTCTCCACCTGCCTCCAGCAGCACCTGGAGAGCCTCTCGATCGACCTGAGCCGGGTCGGCTTCTGCGACTGCTCGGGGCTCAACGCCCTGCTGCGGGCTCGCCATCTGGCGGTGGACGCTCGCGTACGCCTGCAGCTGCTGTGCCCGCGCCCGCAGCTGCTCGCCCTGCTGTCGGCCTCCGAGACGGCCGGGTACTTCACGGTGACGCGGCCGAGCGCGCTGCCCACTGTGGGCAGCCTGCCCCGGCCGCCCCGGTCGGTCGTGCTCACCCCCGGGACGCCGCGCCCGCCGCTCCAACGCCGCGCCGGGTGACCGCCGCCCGTACGGCCCCCGTCCCGGGTCCGGGCCCGCGCCCACCGACCGCTTCGCGCGCCGGGATCGGGCCCGCGCGGACGGCACGGTGAGGCGCTCCGGGTGAGATCCTCGACGCGTGAGCAACGAGCCGCCCTCCGCGCACCACGACGAGCCGCACGGCGGCGCTCTCGGGGCCCGTCTGAACTGGCTGCGGGCAGCCGTGCTCGGCGCCAACGACGGGGTGGTCTCCACGGCCGGGCTGGTCGTCGGCGTCGCCGGCGCCACGACGTCCCGCGGGGCCCTGCTCACCGCCGGCCTGGCGGGGCTGCTCGCCGGATCGCTGTCGATGGCGGTGGGCGAGTACGTGTCCGTGAGCACTCAGCGCGACTCCGAGCGGGCCGCGCTGGCCGTGGAGCGCAGGGAGCTCGCCGCCGCGCCCAAGGCCGAACTCGCCGAGCTCGCCGGGCTGTTGGAGGAGCGCGGCCTCACCCCCGAGCTCGCCCGGGAGGTGGCGGAACAGCTCACGGCCCGCGACGCCCTCGCCGCCCACGCCCGGGTGGAGCTGGGCATCGACCCCGAGGAGCTGACCAACCCGTGGCACGCCGCGGCGGCCAGCTTCGCCGCGTTCACCGCCGGGGCCCTGCTGCCGCTGCTCGCCATCGTCCTGCCGCCGCCCTCGCTGCGGCTGGTCGTCACCGTGGTGGCGGTGGTGGGCGCCCTGGTGCTGTGCGGCTGGGGCAGCGCCCGCCTGGGCAACGCCCCGGCCCGCCCCGCGGTGCTGCGCAACGCGATCGGCGGTGCCGTGGCGATGGGCATCACCTACACCGCCGGAACGCTGCTCGGCGCCGCCGGCGTCTGAGCGCTCAGGGGTGCCGCGCCGGTGCGGCCGCCTGCGCGCGCGACTCGCCGCGGGCCGCACCGATGCCGGCGGTGACCACCAGCGCCGTACCGGCCAGTTGGAGTGCGGTCGGGGTCTGGGCGATCAGCACGAGGCCGGCCGTCATGCTCACCGCGGGCTCCAGGCCCACGAGCGTCCCGTAGGCCGTCCGGCCCATGCGCTGAAGCGCCTTCATCTCCAGCAGGAACGGGGCCAGCGGCATCAGCAGCGCGATCCCGGCACCGGCCGCCAGTACCGTCCAGCGCGGGTGCGCCACGACCGCCGGCGCCCCGAAGGGTGCCGTGCACAGGGCGGCCACGGTGAGCGAGAGGGCGAGGCCGTGCTGCGCGGAGAACCTGCTGCCGACGTGCTGGGTCCCGATCACGTACAGCGCCCAGCAGGCCCCCGAGCCCACGCCGAAAAGGACTCCGGCGGTGTCGGCGCCGCCCGCCGCCCAGGGAGCGGTCAGCAGCAGCACGCCGCCGGCGGCCAGGACCAGCCAGCCGAGTTCGGCGCGGCGCCGCAGCGAGGCGACGGCGACCGCGAGCGGGCCCAGGAACTCCAGTGAGGTCGCCGTGCCGAGCGGCAGCCGAGCCGCGGCCTGGGAGAACAGCAGCATCATCCCGGCGCTGACGCCGCCCAGCAGCACGGTCGCCAGCAGGTCGGCGCGGCGCGCCGCGCGCAGCACCGGCCACAGCGAGCGTCCCGTGCACAGCAGCAGGATCAGCGCGGCCCAGGTCAGCCGCAGCCACGTGGTGCCCCCCGGCCCGATCGCGGCGAACAGCTCGGTCGCCAGCGCGCTGCCGGTGTGCAGCATGGTCATCGCGGCGAGGAGCAGCACAGCCCCGGGCAGCCGCCGCGCGCGGTGCCGCCTGCGGCGCAGGACGGTGCGCAGGGCAGCGCCGGGGCCATCCGGCGAGGTGGCGGGGGCGGAGGCGGTCGAGGCGGTCACCGGGCCATTGGATCGGGCCGGTACCGTTTCTGTCCACGGGCCGATGGTGGACGAACTGTTTACGATGAGTGGATGGTCATGCGGACACCGGAGACGGGCGGGCTGCCGGATCTGGGGCGGCTGCGGCTGCTGGTCGAGCTCGGCCGGCTGGGCACGATGGCGGCCGTCGCCCGACGCACCGGATACGGCACCTCGGCGGTCTCCAAGCACCTTGCCGTGCTGGAGCAGGAGGTGGGGGTCGCGCTGCTCACCCCGGTCGGCCGCCGGGTCCAGCTGACCCCGGCCGGGGAGCGGCTGGCCGAGCATGCGGTGCGCATCCTGGCCTCCGTGGAAGAGGCCACGGCGGAGTTGCGCGGGACGGCCCGGCCCGCCGGTCGGGTGCGGATCGTCTCGTTCTGCACCGCTGTCGACCTGTTCGTGCTGCCCGCTCTCGTCCGCCTGCGGGCGCAGTTCCCGCAGGTCGAGGCGGAGCTGTCGGAGCACGAGCCGGAGCAGGCGGTCGAGTTGCTGCTCCGCGGCGAGGCGGACCTCGGCGTGGTGTACGACTACAGCCTCGTGCCGCGTACCGTGCCGGCCGGGCTGAGCACGCGCCGCTTCACCGAGCAGCCGCTCTACCTCGCGGTGCCGTCCGGGCACGCGCACGCCGACCGCCCGGCCGGCCTGGCGGATCTGAGCGCGTACGCCGACAGCGGCTGGATCGCCAACTCGCGCGGCACCGACGACGACCAGCTGGTGCAGCGGGTGTGCGCCATGGCGGGGTTCGCGCCGCGGATCGCGCACCGCGTGGACAGCGTGCACCTGGTCAACAGCCTCGTCGGCGCGGGACTGGGCGTGGCGCTGCTGGCCGAGTCGGGCATCGAACGCCACCGTACGGATGTGGCGTTCCGGCCTCTCGACCCGGTGGCGGGAACCCGGCGCACCGCGCTGATCGCCCGGCAGGGCCAGTGGTCGTGGCCGCCGATCGCCACCGTCGCCGGGCTGCTCGCGCCCGACCTTCGCCGCGACGGCGTGAACTCCCCGGAAGACCGCATGGGTTGACCCCGGTCAGCCGTCCCGGCCCTGGCGGACGGCGTCGGCGCCGATGGCCGCGACGATGACGGCGTGCAGCGTCTCGGGCCCCTCGGGCGGCACGGTGAACGGGCTGCCGGCGAGCGTGAGCCACGGCGCGTCGGCCGTGCGGCGCCGCACCGTGACCTCGGCCCGCCCGCCGGGCAGGACCCGGGTGACGACCGTCAGCTCCCCGGTGACGGCTCCGCCCTCGTACGTCATCGCCCCGGCCGGCCCTGTCGTCACGTCAGCGGTGAACCGGACGGACTCCCGACCGCTCGTCATGCCTCCAGTCTGCTACCGGCGAACCCGCGACCGGCGGCGGCGTCGCGGTGCGCCCGCACGGCTCACCGGTGCGGCCCAGTGGTCCGGTCCTCGGACAGACCGGCGGAAAGATGATCTGTACAGCTATCCTGCGACGCGGCACGGCGGGACCAGACCGCGGAACGGGGAGGCAGCGCGTGGGAGTCGAGGTCGTCGCGGCACTGCGGCGCGCGAGTGTGCGCCGCCACACCACCGGCCAGGTGATCCTGGACGACGTCACCTGGAGCGTGCGCTCCGGTGAGCACTGGGCGCTGCTCGGCCCCAACGGAGCCGGCAAGACGACGGTGCTGCGGCTGATCGGCGCGGTCATGCACCCCACCGCCGGCTCCGTCGAGGTCCTCGGGCACCGGCTCGGCCGGGTCGACATGCGGGAGTTGCGCGCGGCCATCGGCCTGGTGTCGTCCGCGCAGCGCGTTCCGCAGGACGCCACCGCGCACACCGTGGTGCTCACCGGGGCGACCGGCACCGTGCAGCCGCTGTGGCGCAAGTACGATGCGGCCACCCGGGAGCGTGCGCACACGCTGCTGGCGGAGCTGGAACTGAAGGAGCTCGCCGAGCGGCCGTTCGGCGTGTGCTCCGGCGGGCAGCGCGCCCGCATCCTGATCGCCCGGGCGCTCATGCCCGACCCCTCACTGCTGCTGCTCGACGAGCCGTTCAACGCCTTGGACCTGCCGTCGCGCGAGGACCTCGTCGACGCCATGCACCGGCTGGCGCGCTCCCGCCCGGAGCTGGCGACGGTCACGGTGACCCACCATCTGGAGGAGCTCTCCCCGGGGATCGGCCACGCCCTGCTGCTCAAGGAGGGCCGGGTGCTGGCGCTCGGCCGGGCCGAGGAGGTGCTCACCGGCGAGCGGATGACGGCCTGCTTCGGCCGGCCGATCCGGGTGACCCGGCACGACGGCCGCTGGCTGGCCCGCTCCGGCACCGGCGCTGACGCTGCGCCAGAGCCGCCGCCGCACCCCACCGGGCTACCGGGGGCCTGATCGCGTACGGTCTACGGGAGATGACCGCCGCGGCGCACCGGCCGGGCGGTCCGCCCCCCGGCAGGGAAGGAGCCGGCATGGGTGCGGTGGCGCCCGGCACCCGCACCGGTGCGGCCGGGAAGCCCGGCGAGCCGCCCCGACGACGAACCGAAAGCGAGGAACCGCAGTCCATGGAGTACCGTCACCTCGGCCGCAGCGGCATGATGATCAGCGAGATCGCCTACGGCAACTGGCTCACCCACGGCTCCCAGGTGGCCGAGGACGCCGCCGTCGCCTGTGTCCGGGCCGCGCTGGACGCCGGGATCACCACCTTCGACACCGCGGACGTCTACGCCGACACGCGCGCGGAGTCCGTGCTGGGGCGGGCGCTGAAGGGCGAGCGGCGCGAGGGGCTGGAGATCTTCACCAAGGTCTACTGGCCGACCGGGCCGGGCCGCAACGACCGCGGCCTGTCGCGCAAGCACATCCTCGAGTCGATCGACAACTCGCTGCGCCGGCTGGGCACCGACTACGTCGATCTGTACCAGGCGCACCGCTTCGACCTGTTCACTCCGCTGGAGGAGACCATGGAGGCCTTCGCCGACGTGGTGCGCTCCGGCAAGGCGCACTACATCGGCGTCTCCGAGTGGACCGCCGACCAGATCCGCAGGGGCCACGCCCTCGCCCGTGAACTGCGGATCCCGCTGGTCTCCAGCCAGCCGCAGTACTCGATGCTGTGGCGGGTCATCGAGGGCGAGGTCGTTCCGGCCAGCACCGAACTGGGCATCGGGCAGATCGTGTGGTCGCCCATCGCCCAGGGCGTGCTGACCGGCAAGTACCTGCCGGGCGAGCAGCCGCCCGCCGGATCGCGGGCCACCGACGACAAGGGCGGTGCCGCCTTCATCAGCGGCTTCCTGCGCGACGAGGTGCTCACCCGGGTGCAGCGGCTGCGGCCGCTCGCCGACGAGGCCGGGCTCACCCTCGCCCAGCTCGCGGTGGCCTGGGTGCTGCAGAACCCGGCCGTGTCGGCCGCGATCGTCGGCGCCTCCCGCCCGGAGCAGGTCGCCGAGAACGCCAAGGCGGCCGGCGTGCGGCTCGACGCGGAACTGATGCGCCGGATCGACGAGATCATCGCCCCGGTCGCGGTGACCGATCCCCTCCGGACCTACGAGCAGACGCCGCGCGAGCGCCCGTGAACCGTGCGCGGCACGCGGCGGGCCGTTGGGCCGGACGGGGGACCTGCTCCGGCGGGTCGTTTCGCCCACGCCGGTCCCCGGCCCGCCGCGGGCCGCCCGGCGCACCGCACTGACCAGCGTCTTCCCGACACCGACCGGCGCCCGGCGGAGCGGGCGCCACCCGGGCGGCGGGCATAAGCTCTGAATGGGGTCCTCCGCGCGGACCTGCCAGTCGGATTGCCTTTGCGGGCGGGAGAATCACCGTGACCGGAATGTTGAAAGGGTGCGTGTCCGGGGCTCCGTGCTGGGTCAGCCTGCTGGCCCGCGATCTCGATGAAGCCACCGGCTTCTACGGGCCGCTGCTCGGCTGGCGTTTCGAGCCGGGCCCCGAACAGCCCGGGGGGCGGTATGTGCGGGCCTTCTCGGGGGACAGCGAGGTCGCCGGGATCGGCGAAGTGGCGCGGCGCTGGGAGTTCCCGGTCACCTGGACCACCTATTTCGGCACGCGCAACGCCGACGCGGCGGCGGCCGCTATCCGTGAGCGCGGCGGCACGGTCGCGGTGGGACCGCTGGAGTTCGACACGGGCCGCATGGCGCTCGCCGCCGACCCGGCCGGTGCGACGTTCGGCCTGTGGGAGGGCCCGATGCGCCCCCGCGGTGAGCAGGTGCCGATCGGCGCGCCCGTCTGGATCGAGCTGCGCACCCGGGACGCCTTCGAGTCCGCCATGTTCTACGGCGGCGTCTTCGAGTGGGACAAGGCCGATCCCAAGCGGTACGAGGTCCGCTACGAGCACGACCGCGTGGTGCTGCGGGTGGACGGGCACAGCGCGGCCGCCCTGCGCGGCGGGGGGACGCAGGCCTCCGCCGACCCCAGGGTCCGGCCCCGCTGGCACGTGTTCTTCTCGGTGGCCGACGTGGACGCCACGGTCAAGCACGCCCGGACGCTCGGCGGCGAGGTCACCGGCGATCCACAGGAGTCCGCCTACGGCCGGGTCGCCGGGCTGCGCGACCCGGAGGGCGGCCTGTTCTCGATCATCAGCCATCACTGCTGACCCGTCAGGCCGTCGGGAAGTAGCGGGTGAAGACCTCGGCGTCCACCCCGAGCGAGCCGCCGAAGGGCATGTCGAGCTGGTGGATCAGCAGGATCAGGAAGACGATGAATCCGCCCAGCCCGGCGACCATCACCAGGTGTGTGGCCTTGCGCTGCACGCCGAAGAGGAACATGAAGCCCACGGTGAGCCCGCCGCCGATGTACAGGCCGGCCCACAGCATGTCCGACAGCTTGGCCTGCGCGTCCGCCTCCCGGCCGCGGCGCGCGTCGTCCAGCGTCGAGATCTGCGCCATCGCCTCCTGTCCGGCGTTCTGGTCCACCCCGCCCGCCGCACCCGCCTTCTCGTAGGTGTCGCGGATCTCGTCCAGCATGTGCCAGCCCGACGCGTCGAGCGCCGTGCGGTGCTCCATGGCCGGCCACTCGACCGCGGTGACGTGGTGGGCGTAGGCGGCGGCGGTGGTGCGCACCTGCCGTTCTGCCGCCGGAGGCAGGGAGTCGGCCAGCAGGTACACCTGGTGCAGGGCACCGGCCTCGGCCTGCGTGTGGGTCTCGGCGCTGGAGCGCGTGTCCCACACGGCGACCAGGGCCAGGCCGAGAACCAGCGCGTACACCATGCCGATCATCATCGAGACGTACTCGGCGACGTCCCCGTGCGACTCCGCGTCCGGGGACGCCGGGAAGAAACGGTGTTTCACCAGGACGCATGCGGCGGCGAGCAGGGCACCGCCGAGAACGGCGCCAAGGGTGGCGGTCAGGGTGAACACGGCAGTCTCCTCGACGGGCGGGCGCCGCGGGCGGGCAGGGCAGACCGGTGGCTGCCGGGCCGGGCCTCGGCACGCGGATGGAATCAGGTCTTGGCTGGCAGGAGGGGCTCGGCCGCGGCCCGAGAGGCCGCCGTCACCGGCGGGAGCGCACCCGCGAGCCGGCCACGACGGCCGCGGCCGCCGCGGGGAGCATGACAAGGAAGATCACATTCGCGGTCGGCAGGCCCCCGGCAGCCGCCGTGACCGGGCGCGGCACCCGCCGCACGGGTCGGTTCCGGGGAGGCTGCGGCACCTTGGGGGCGGCGCCCGGCGGCGGTGCAGGCGGCGGTGCCGCCGTCGGGTGGGGCACGGCCGGGTGGGGCACGGCCGGGTGGGCCGCAATGGGTTGCACCGCGGGCGGCGGCGTGGGAGCGCGGACCGGCGGGGGCAGGCGAGGTGGGCGGGCGCCGCAGCTCGCGTCGGCCATGGTGGTGAGCCGCCGCAGCGTGCCGGCGTTGGAGCGGTTCCGTACCACCGACTCGCTGCCGGAGACGTCGACACGCAGCAGCGGCCCGCAGGCGGCGGCCCGGACGTACGGCTCGCAGACTCCTGGGCCGAGGCTCGCGGGCGCGATCGCCCGCCCGAATCCGTGCGGGCAGCGCGGGAGGCCGAACCCCGGCTTGGCCGCCGAGCCGCGCAGCCGGGCGAGCAGCGAAGGCATACCGGTCAGGGGGCGGGGTACGCGAAGAACACCTCCGGTGGGGAACGGCCACGTCATCCCGGACACGGCGGTGGCGGCCGCGTCCTCACCGGAGTTCGCTGTCCGGTCGCCCGCCACGTGGCCGGTGTCCCCGCGAACGGGAGAGCCGATCGCGGGCGTGCCGGTCGCGCAGTACGCCAGCAGGAGGGTGCACACCAGGAGCAGGCCGTACCCCGCGCGCCGCCGGCGGCCGGCCGAGCCGGTGTCCGCTCCGGTCGCCCGGCGCCGGTGCCGCGACCGCGTGCGCCAGGAGGTGGCCTCCTCCCGCGCGAGCGGTCGCGGCCGCCGTATGCGCGGCCGTCTGCGATCCGGCTCGGCCGGTTCGCGCCGAGTCTGCGACCCGGTGCGGCCATTCCGTGGACAGGGCACTGGACACCGCCCCTTCGTACGTCTCCCCTGCGGCACGACGGCGGTGTCCGTGCCGCTCCCCTCCTGGGCCGGCCCGGGCCACGGGATGCACCGGACCGTCCCGGCGTCAGGCTGTCCGCGTGGCCGGAACTCCACGCGGACACGCCGGGCGGATTCACGCGAAGGAGGGGTTCACCCGGCTGGAGGTTTGCCCCCGCGCCATCGCGTCGGCGCCGGTACGGGCATGAAGAGACCCCGGTCAGGACGGGGGGAACCTGACCGGGGCCGCATTGGGGGCGTGACCGGACGGCATCGGCCGGGGAGCTCCGACGGCCTCGTCCTACCACGCACTGTTAGTTTAACCCGGAACCTCTACTGGCTCTCGAGGGGGTCGGACCAGGCGCCCTCATCCCCCGGCGGATCGCCCGGACCGGGCAGCGGCGCCCCGCACCGGTGGCAGCACGTGGGCGGCGCCTCGTCGGCCAGGGCGCCGCAGGCGTCGCACACCCGGTTCAGCCAGCAGGCCGCCTCGCCGCCCTCGTCGTGCTCCACGCAACCGGTTCTACCCCGCCTACCGGTGTTTCCCCAACCCTGCGTTCCTCCCACCCACCCAACCCTGCGTTCCTCCCACCCACCCAACCCTGCGTTCCTCCCACCCACCCAA
>CAYNNX010000109.1:0-19331 GCA_964398515.1 uncultured Streptantibioticus sp.
CAAGAGGGAAAATCGTTCAAGGAGCAAGGCCGGCCGGACCTGGAGCGCGGTGGCCCTCACCGGCGAGGGCCGCCGCGGCCGTCCCGCGAGCCGCTACCGCAGGGGGAGGAGCACTCCCCGTTCGCTCGCCGGTCGCGGGCCGAAGATGCGCCGGTCTTCTTCGGCGATGCGCACGTCGTTGATGGAGGCCTCCCGGCGGCGCATCAGTCCGTCCTCGGTGAACTCCCACAGCTCGTTGCCGTAGCTGCGCCACCACTGGCCGCCGGCGTCGTGGCACTCGTACTGGAAGCGCACCGCCATCCGGTTGCCCCGAAAACCCCAGAGTTCCTTGCGCAGGGCGTAGTCGAGCTCCCGGGCCCACTTCTCGCGCAGGAAGGCCACGATCTCGTCGCGACCGGTGACGAACCGGTCCCGGTTCCGCCAGACCGAGTCCTCGGTGTAGGCGAGAGCGACGCGTTCGGGATCGCGTGTGTTCCATGCGTCCTCGGCCGCCTGGACCTTCTCGAGCGCGGTCTCCTCGTCGAACGGCGGAAACGGGGGGCGCGGTGCCATGGCGGGCTCCTCTAGTCGCGGCCGGATCGCGGAGAACGATCGTTCTCCGACTGTCGGCTACTCTAGAGAACGGTCGTTCTCTGCGCTAGTGGGAGGTGCCGTGGACCACGAGGAGACCCGCACGCGGCTGCTCGACGCCGCCGAGCGGTTGTTCTACGAACGCGGCATACAAGCCGTGGGCATGGACGAACTCCGCACGGCCTCCGGCGTCTCGCTCAAGCGGCTCTATCAGTGCTTCCCCGCCAAGTCCGACCTGGTGGAGGGCTACCTGCGGCGGCGCGACGAACGCTGGCGCGCCGCGCTGTCCGACTACGTGGCCCGGCACGCCGCCGCACCGCGGGACAGGGTTCCGGCGGTCTTCGACTGGTTGCGCGCGTGGTTCGCCGAACCCGGCTTCCGGGGCTGCGCCTTCGTCAACTCCTTCGGTGAGCTGGGCGCCGTCTCGGACGGCGTGGCCCGGGCCGCCCGCGACCACAAACGCGCCGTGCAGGAGTACCTGGCCGGTCTCGTCGGCGACCTGCGGGTCGATGACCCGGTGGCGCTGACCGAGCAGCTGCTGCTCGTGATCGAGGGCGCGATCACCACCGCCGCGATCAGCGGCGACCCGAACGCCGCCCGGAACGCCCGCAAGGCGGCCGAGACCCTCATGGCGGCCGCGGCGGCCCGATAGCGGCGACTGGCCGACTCGCCGCACAACACTGCGCCGTTTACCGCTCGTTGGGCACGCGCCGCCTCGACGGCACGTGATCACAGGGCGGTTATCCGCGCCAGATCTTCCGGTACGCCTCGCGGAAACCCGAGGGGTTCCAGGTGGTGGCTCCGCCGCTGTTGGCGGCCGTGGCGATGTGGACCGGGGCTACGTAACCGCTGGCTGGGCGGCCGGCGAAGGAGCGGTTGAACTCGTCGACGATCTGCCAGCCCTGCTGGGACAGCGGCTCGGGAACGGTGGCGGCCTGTAACTGCCTGCTGTTGATGCGCTGGAAGGCGGAGGGATCGCCGTCGCCCGCGCCGACGTTGAAGGGGGCGCCGGAGCCCGGTTTGCCCGTCGCACGCAGGGCGGGGGCGGCGTCGGCGAAGTACAGGTCGTTGATGGCGACGGAGTAGGTCCACCTGCCCTGGAAACGAGCCAGAAGCGAGGAGACCTCCTGAGGCGTCCGGCTGCTCGCATCCGGAATCGGGATGTTCTCGTAAGCCAGGATCCGCACGCCGGAGCACGTGGCGAGCTCCTGCCTGATCAGTTCGGATTTGTTCCTGGCGAACGGGATCGAGTCGTCGGTGAAGACGACGACTCCCGCGTTGCCGTTGGAGTGGGCGATGATCCAGTCCGCGCTGACCTTCGCCACGTCCTCCACCTCGGTGGTGATGTTGGTGAAGAGCCCGGGCCTCGTGCTCGGGCCGGGGGAGCGCACCGCATGCCAGCCGATGAGCGGGATGTGCGCGGCCTGGGCCTGCGCGACCTGCTGCGCCGTCAGACCCGGGTCGAAGCCGCCGACGACGATGCCCGAGGGCTTGAGGGTGACGGCCTGGCTGAAGGCCGCCTGGATGCCGGCGGGGGTGCCCTCTGCGTCGATCACCCGGATGCTCCACCCGGTGACCTTTGCGGCTTCTGCCACGCCTTGCGCGACACCCGCGACGCCGGGGTTGGTCATGGTCTGCGCGACGTAGACGATGGTCTTGCCGGATGCCGCCTTCGGGCCGCTGGTGGGGCCGTTCCAGGGGGAGACGGCGTTCTCGGCCCGCCGGACGGCCGCCTCGGCCCTGACAAGGGCGGCGGGGCAACCGGCCCTCGACGGCCCGGTGGAGGAGGATCCCGCGCCGCCCGACGATCCGCGCTGGCAGCCGGCGACGGCGGTCGCGGCCACTGCCATCAGGGCCGCGGCTGCGCGGGCGGTCTTGCGGTTCGCGTGCAACGGGCGCTCCCTGTGGGTGACGCGGGGGCGGGTTACGAGGCGGTCTCGGGGGAGCCGCCCGGGCTCCAGCCATGCGACCCCCATGGCGGCCGGCAGGTCCAGGAGTACGCCCCTGGTGACGAGGGGACCGAGTTCCGCCACCGCACCGAAGCGGGCCCCGGTGGCGCCGACGACCTGCTCTGCCGCGCGGCCGTCGTAGAGCTGCCCTCGGTAGGCGATGTGGCACAGCGCGTCGAGGTGGCTGACGCCCTTGCCGTGGTAGTCGACGGCGATGAAGTCCCGGTGGGTGGAGGGTTCCGGTGCCTCCACGTCACCGAGGTCGGACATGTGGTGCAGTGCGGGCTTGGCGTTGTCCGGTCCGGCCCGGGTGTTCCAGGGCAGCCCCATGGGAACGACCGTCCCGGACCGGACCAGGGCGGCGGCCCGCCGCACGTGGTCCGGGCCCACCCGGTTCCAGGCGCCGCGGTCCGCCGGGGCCCAGCGGCCCCAGGTGCGCACCGCCTCGAAGAGTGCGTCGAACTCCTGACGGGAGACGGCGGGCCCGTTGCCGGGGGCGCTCGGCGGGGGATCGGCGGGATCGGCGGGAGAGGTGTTCATCTGTGCTCAGCGCTCCAGGGCTGGGAGGGGCCGGGCGGCCGGGTCTTCCAGGCGCTGGGGCCCCCGCGGCGGCATCCTGTCTGCACTCAGCATCCTGCCCGGGAGCCGGCGCCGCCGGGGTGAGCGCACGGCCCGGCTCACCCCGGCGGACGTCGGTGTCCGCCTGTGCGGCGGCCGGGCTACGGCCGGGTCCGCGGCTTCGCGGTCGCGGCGGTGGCCTTGGAGGGTGAACCCGGCGAACCCGACGAACCCGACAGACCCGACGGACCCGACGGACCCGTTGCCATCGCTGCGTGGCGGGTGTTCAAGGCAGCGACGGCCGCGGCGGAGGTGGAGCCTGCGCCGGATCGGACGAACTGCCAGGAGACCCCGATGACACCGGCACCCGGATCGGCGAGTTGCTGGAACGCCGGGGCGCTGAGGTCGATGTGGGCCGGGTCGCAGGACGGGCACTTGTCTGCGACGGGCACGGTGATGGTGGTGCCGTTGTAGGTCACCTGGACGGAAACCCCCTGGCAGAGCGGGTCGTCGTTCGAGTTGGGCGTCGTCCAGTAGGAGGCGGGGACAGCGGCCAGCATGTCCCTGGACGCGTCGATCGGCGTACCGCAGGCGCCGTAGCCCGCGTCGGTGTAGAAGGTCGCCGTGCCGTCGACCGGCTGCCCGACGGGGATGTCGGCGAACGCGGGCCCGGCTCCGAGGACCGCGAGGGACCCGGCGGCGAGAAGGGCACCCGCCCACGGCCCTATGCGCTTTGACGTGTGCGTCCGTAACGCGTGCATTCTGTTCCTTCCCGGAGGGTGTGATCAGGGGCCGATGTACTGCGTGCTGAGCCGGAAGTCGGCGAAGTAGGCGTTCTCGTCGCGGCCCGGACCCCAGGTGTTGTCGCTGCCGCCGAAGAACGTCGAGAAGAAGACACCGCTGAACGGGATCCGGTCCAGACCGGACAGTCCGCCTTCGTTGAACACCTGCCGGCCGTCGACCCACACGGTGACCGTGCCCGCCGAGCGGTCGACCTGCTGCTCGACGGCGTGCCACTGGCCGTCGCCCGCCCACTGCCAGTCGCCCAGGCCGAGGTCGTCGCCGTAGCCGCTGCCGGTGGGTGAGTAGTAGTAGACCTCGCCTGCCCCGGCGCTCGGGTGGTCGCGCCACATGTAGCGGGTGGAGAACGCGCTGCCGTCGTGGTTGCCGCCGCTTTCGGCGCCGGGTGCTCCGCCGTAAAGGCCCGGCAGCTTGCCTCCCCGGCCGAAGTCGAAGCCGGTGTCGAACTTGACGTGGTAACGCAGGTCCAGGCTGGGCGCGTTGGCGAGATCGGTGCGTTGCATGGCCGTGAGGTCCATGTAGAACTGGCCGCCGCCGGGGCTCGGGCAGTCCCCGTTCTCATAGCAGGAGTGGGCTCCTGATCCCTGGCCGTAGGACACCTGCAAGGCGGTGCCCCCGTCGGGGTCGGAGACGGGCTGCATCTGGTCCCAGCCCCAGTTGTGCCCGTCGGAGGTGTCGACGCCCCACGCGGCGGCCCAGCCGGACCCGCGGAAGCCGTCGAAGGTCCCCGTCCAGGTTCCGGAGTCGCCCGGTGCCGCGTGGCCGGCCGCCGCGCCGGTGACGACCAGCAGCAGGGCGGTGGCGATGGTGAGCAGGGGGCGCAGTGCGGTTCGGAACACGTCTGCTCCTTCTGCGATGGGTGGTTGGCGGTTGCCGCAGTTCAGTCGTGCGGGTCGGTGATGGTGATGTTGAAGTCGGCGCCCAGGGTCAACGGTGCGCTCAGGTCCCATCGGCCGTCATCAGCCAGCTGTTGCAGGGCCTTGGACCGGTCGACCGCCTGGGGCCAGTCGCTCTCGCGGCCCGGGGTGCAGGGGTGGGTCATGTGCTGCTGGCGGATGGTGTTGAACCGGCTCAGCCACTGCCCTTCGTCGATGCCGGAGGCCGGGTTGCCGCCGAGGGCCGTGTCGGTCTCGCGGGCGATCTTCACCATGCCGTCGCAGTCGCCGGCGCCGGGGCCCATCATCAGGGCGGTGTCGAAGAGGTTCTCCAGGCCCAGGTTGGTCTTCAGGCCCTCCTGAGTCGCCAGGTTCTGGGCGGGGGTCAGGTAGGTGTCGTGGCCCACCTGTATCTGCAACTGCTGGAAGGCCGGATCCTGCGCGGCCTGTTTCCAGTCGTCCTCGAAGGGGCTGCCGAGTGCGCTGGTGTCGTCGCTGCCGGAGGCGGCCAACTGCCGTAGGGTGTCCGTGTACTTGGCGAGGACGTTGCCGGGTTCGGCGGCGTTGTACTGCTTGACCAGGTTGAGCATGTCGCCGGTCTGCGTACAGAACCCGATCCAGCCCGCGGTGTAACCACAGCCGTCGTGCAGGTTGACGATGTACGCGTACTGCGGGGTGGTGGCGCTGTTCTCGAAGACCGCGGTGATGTCGTCCATCATGTAGACCGTCTGCTGGTCGAGCTTGGGGACGACCGGTGTGTCCGCCCTCGCCGATGCGGGCACGGCGGCTGCGAGCGCCGTACTCAGGGCCAGGGGAAGCAGGTAGCGAGCCGTAGAGCGCTTCATCGAAGTCTCCAAGGTTGGCTGGTGGTCAGTTAGGAAACTTTCCTAACTGACTTGGTTGGGCGGTGACTCTAGGGCCGTGCCTTTCCCGAGTCAACCCTGCGGACATACCTGGGAGTTGATGAGCGGACGAGTCCGCGAACCGGCCTGCCCGGCATGGGCCGGAGCAGGCCGTGCCGGCGGCCTCCTACGGTGCGGTGGTGTCTTCCAGACGGCTGACCACGGCAGTGCTGACAAGCTGGTAGACCACTGAGCTGCGGAAGTTGACGATCTCGCGACGCTGGCTGAACCGGTCCATGAGGAAGGCGTGCAGCTGGTCGACATCCTGGGCCGCCACGTGGACGAGGAAGTCGTCACCGCCTGCGATGACGAAGACGGGCAGAACTTCGGGCAATCCGGTGACGTAGCTCTTGAAGCCATCGATGACCTCCCTGCTGAGGGGGCGCACCTGGATGGACAGATCGGTGCCGCGCCGAGGGACTCGGCATCCGGCACGACGCCGTCGGCCCACGTGGCCTGCACACCATCATCGCGGTCAGCCCAAGAGGGAGCCTTCCGGCCGCAGCACCGCGGCGGGCGGCGGTGCCGGGACGTCGCGTGCGCGCACCCGCCGGATGCCGGCGGCCCCACGACAGCCACTGCTGCCGTGGGGCGCAGTACCGGGCGGACCCGGGGACCCGGCGGCGTCAGATCTCCAGTGCCCCTTCGATCTTCTTGAGCTGGTGCCTGGCCATCGCGAGGTTCGCCCGCGTCTTGTCCAGGGCCAGATACAGGAACATGCCTTGGCCACCCCGCCCGCTGAGCAGCCGGATCAGGTGGTACTGGCCGCCGAGGGTGATCAGGATGTCCTCGATCTCGTCCTTCAGGCCGAGGAGTTCCATCGTGCGCACCTTGGCGCGCACCACGTCGGTGTTGCCGGCGGCGGCCACCGCCAGGTCCAGGTCCTTGCCGCCGCCCACGGTGCCGAGCGCCATGCCGCTGGTGTAGTCGACGAGGGCTGCTCCGATGGCGCCCTCGATCGAGGTCATCGCATCCTTCAACGCGGTTTCCACATTGGCCATGATGGTCTGGGTTCCTTCCGGTGATGGGTTGTGCGGTCGATGGCTGTGCCGGTGGTGATGGGAGTGTGGGTGCGGGCAAGTCGGGCATCGGAATGCGCCGGGTGCGTGACGGAGACGTGCCACGGCGGGGTGGTGGTGCGGCTCAAAGGCTCTCCGGCCGATCGAGCGCGCCGTCGACCAGCTCTCCGATCCGGGCGCCGGACCGGCGGGCTTCCAGGTGCAGTCGGCCGACGTTGATGCGCGGCTCCGCGAGTAAGGTGACGACGGCCGTGGTACCGGCCGCGTAGGTGGCGACGTAGCCGCGTTCGCCCCGCACGAGCAGCTCGCGGAAGTCGCCTCTGCCGGTGGCCTCCGTCAGCCGCAGCGCCACGCCGAGGGCGGCCGCCGTCAGTGCGGCGACGCTCTCCGCCTCCACGGCCGCGGTGTCCCGGGCCAGGACGAGCCCGTCGACGCTGGCCACCAGGGCGCCCGTCACCTGGGGGAGCCGGGCCCGCAACCCCTTGAGCTCGGCCAGTACTTCGGGTTCCATCGACATCAGCCGGTTCCTTCCGGCGCGCTGTCTCAAGACACGCCTCATCATGGCGCGGGGGTCGAGTGGACGGACCCGGGCATCACAGTCTCGCCTCCAAGGCGTCTCGGAGTCGGCGTAGCAAGGCGAGGTCAGCCTCCGCCGACGCGGCAGCGACCGGGTGGGGAGGGTGGGCGGGACGAGGCGGCGGAGCCGGTGCACTCGGTGTTTCCAGGTGTCCGGCGGCCGCGAGACGCCGCACGTCGACCAGCGTGTGGAAGGCCGGACGCCCAAGGAGCCGGGCGATCACCAAGGGAGTGCGTACGCCGTCGGCGAGGTCCAGCACCGCTCGCTGCCGGCGGCTCACACGACGGGCGTCGGCCGTTGGGCGGCGCACCAAAGGCGCTGCGTCGACCTGCGGGAACGGCCACACGCTGTCCAGCAGGAGCCGGCGGCGCCGGCTCTCTTGCGCGACCGCCTCGGCGGGCACGGCCCGTACGGTGCCGAACCAGTGACGTGCGCCGGCCCGGAAACGGGTCGGTCCGCCCTCTGGCGAGAGTGCGAAGAAAGCGGCGTCGAACAGCGTGCTCAGATGGCAGATCTCCAACTCGCCGTCGGTCAACTGCCCGCTGCAGACGAGGAATCGGCCGACGGCGTGCTGGATGGCGGCCTGCTCGACGGCCTTCTGCCAGCCCTCGGCGGCGATCCGGCCGCAGGCGACCAGCAGTGTGTCGATGCTCGGTGTGGCTGGGCTTTCGGCATGTACCACGTGGCCGTCGGCCAGATAGAGGATGCCGGTGTCCCGGGACAGCGCGCCGGTGGCTCGTACGGCCGCGAGGTCGACGAGTGTCGGGGAGACCCTGGCCGTCATGCCAGTACCAGCCCCTCGGCCAGCCGGCGTAGGCGCATGCGGGCGAGGGCGAGGTTGCCCTTGTCGCGGTCGAGCCACAACTGCAGGAAGACGGTGCTGTCGAAGGCGGTTTCCACGAAGCAGAGCAGGTGGTAGCCGGTGTGTGTGGTGATGATGACGTCCTCGACCGGCGCGGCGGCCTCCGGGCTGCCGACGGGGGCGGAGCCCGCAGCGGTGAACGCGGTCTGCTCGGCGGCGAGACGAGCGAATTCCGCCGCCTCCGCGCACGATGCTTCGTGGTCGTCGATGGGCGAGTCACCCGCTGTGCCGAGCGCGAGCCCGCTGGTCCAGTCGACGACGGCGGCACCGCGCGCTCCGGACAGCGCCATGGCGTCGGCTAAGCACTCATCTATTCCAGGCACGCGACTCCCGTCATACGTGGTAACACGGGAACAATCCCGTGACGCGTGGCGACGGCGACCAGGTTAGGCAGCCGCTCCAAGGGCGCCGTGCGATTCCGGCATGCTCCGGAGGAATATGCGCAGGTTGCTGTATGGCGCGGATCGCATACCTACGGTGATGAACGGGGCGTCCGTGACACGGCTGGACGCGAGGCCCGTACCTCCCGTACGTCCTGAACATCGCGGACGTCCCCTGCGGCTCGTGGTGGAACGGCACACGCGGCGACGCCGCCCGCGTTAACCGGCCCTTAGTGAAACGTTAAGTGGGCCGTAAAGCTCTCAACCCGCTGACGTATGCGGGCTTTTGCGCCATTCGCGGTCGCTAGCGTGCTGTTCTCCCCCACAAGACGAGCCGAAGGCGAGCACCATGGACAGCCCTGACCGCCTGTTGCGGGAGGATGGAGTCGACTTTGAACGTGTACTGGACCGGGCGCTGAACTCCGTCGAAATCCGTACGGCGTTGTGGCGCACCGCTGGCGCCGTCAACGCCGAACAGCTGCGGACGCGCGCGTTGCAGGTGAGCACGGAGATCTCCGCCAGCGCGAACGCGCAGTACGAGGAGTATCTGCGGTTGCGCATGGCGGCCCTGCGGCGCGCTCCCCGGCGGAGCGAGCCACCGGCGGCGGACCTCCGGGCGGGCAGCGGCCGCGCCGAACTCGTCGCCGTACTGGCCGTCCTCGTACCGGTGCTGGCTGCCGCGGCGGCCGTCGTCTTCCTGCCCCTCGGCTACGGCTTGCGGATCGCCGCGGGACACAGTGGGCTGGCCGACTGCCTGGTGACCGCCGGCTGGACCTCCCTGGTGGTGTCGGCCGTGGTGGCGCTGAGCGGTGTGGTGAAAGTGGTGGTCGCGGCGGCGGGCAACCGGTCGACGCCCGGTGGCGCCTACGACCTCGACGAGGACCCCGGCATCGAGCGGGCCCGCATGCTGTGGCACGAGGCACTGCGGGAACGCGGTGTCATGCCGTTCCTGCGCCGTCAGCTGGAGGCCCTCGCCGCGGATGGTGCCGACCCGGGGCCTTCCGGCGGCGGGCCGCGCGCGTGGGCGGTCGGTGACGCGGGGACGCCGTCGGCGAACCGGATGTGCAGCCGCACCGGTGACGTGCGAGACTTCGGTGCGCCGTTCGCCACAGGCTGAGGGAACGTGGGATTACCGGCCGCCAGCCCCCGCACCGGTGGACCCGGATGACGCCCGATCCGGCCGTTCCGCAGCGCGGCGTGTACGTCCACCGGGTCCGGCGGGCGCGGGGTGGGTCGGGACGGGCGACGGCAAGAGGGAGCGGCACTGATGTGTCAGTACACGATCCTGGGGCGCCACCGAAGCGGAATGCGCGGCCGGTTACCCCTGTGACAACTACTTACCGTGGCCTTACCGCAGTTTCCATCGCGCGATCGACGTCGCGGCGCCCGTCTCGCGGCGACGGTGCAGTGGCATCTTCAGCCGGTCGAGAGATGCGGCAAGCCGGCGCCATCCGGCGAGACGGCACGATGGACCACGCCTTGCCGGTGCAGGGCCGCGTAGGCGGCGTGCGGGTCGGACAGGAAGGTCTCGTCGAAGGGCAGGGGATCCGCCGGCGCCGTCACGAACTGCTCCTCGGCTGTTGATGGGTGCCGTCGACGGCGATGCGCCCGGCACCGGCTTCGATACCGCTGATGGCTGCTGCGACCGAGCCGACTGTCGCTGAAGGTACGCAGCAAGGGAGCGGGAAACTCGACCTCTTCGGCGAGATCGCCGCCGGTGGTCGATACTTGCACCTGGACCGCTCACTCCGCCAGCCGGCCGTGCCGATGCGAGCGGACAGCGGCAGCGCGAACGGCGGAAGACACCGGCCCAGGAGCGAACCGATGCCGCGCCCGTCCGGGGAGTCGGCCACCGGCGCCGCTCACGAGCACCGCCGTCGCAGATCGGAGAGCCACGGAAGGCGGCTCGGCCAGGCGACGGAGTCTGCTTCGAGGGCCCCGCCAGTGGGCCGGGACCGGTGGGGGACCATGGCTGTATGGACGAGGAAAACGGCGCAGGCGAGGGATACCTGCTCGACAACCGGCAGGCGGAGGCCGGCGAGCGGTTCGACGCCCTGTCCGCCTTGTTCGACCCCTGGACCTTCCGGCACATCGAGGCACTGGGGATCAGGCAGGGGTGGCGCTGCTGGGAGGTCGGCGCCGGCGGGGTGTCGGTCGTCCGCTGGCTCGCCGAGCGCGTCGGCCCGGGTGGGCGGGTGCTGGCGACCGACATCGACACCTCCTGGGCCGAGGCGGCGGCAAGCCCGGCCGTGGAGGTCCGCCACCACGACGTCGGCCGGGACGAGCCGCCGCCGGAGACCTTCGATCTCATCCACGCGCGGCTGGTGCTGGTCCACGTCGCCGACCGCGAGGCCGCGCTGCGATCGATGGTGCGGGTACTGCGGCCGGGCGGCTGGCTGCTGGTCGAGGACGCCGACCCCGCGCTGCAGCCCCTGATCTGCCCGGACGAGCACGGTCCGGAGCAGGAACTGGCCAACCGACTGCGCCGCGGCTTCCGCGCCCTGCTGGCCGAGCGCGGCGCCGACCTCGCCTACGGTCGCACGCTCCCGCGCCTGCTGCGCGCCGCCGGACTGCACGACGTCCGGGCCGACGCCTACTTCCCCGTCACCTCACCCGCGTGTGACGCGCTGGAGGCCGCGACCGTCCGCCAGGTCCGCACCGCCCTGATCTCCAAGGGCCACGCGACGGCCGAGGAGATCGACCGCCACCTCGCCGGCGTCGAAGCGGGACGCCTGGATCTCGCGACCTCCCCTCTTGTCTCCGCCTGGGGACGGGTGTGAGGCGTAAATCGACCAGCTTCGCCGGTGCCGTGTGCGAGTGCGACACCGAGAACGTGACCTGAGTCGTCGGCGCACCGGTTGCCCGCCATCTGCGCGATGGCGGGCAACCGGTCACTCGGCGTCGGCGACGATGGCTCCGACGCGCTCCGTGGACGTAGCCGACGAAGGAGGGCAGCAGCCCTTCGCGGCCGGCGTTGAAGAACAGCCGGGCCTGTGAGTTGGTAGGCCGGTGGCGCGGTGGGTGGCGGCGTCAGGCCCGGGTCAGGTCGGCGGCGGCACGGGCGATGTGGGTGCGGGAGATGCCCGCCTCGTCCAGGAGTTCGGCGGTGGTGCCGGAGCCGGGCAGGTTGCGGACGGCCAGGTGGGCGAAGGCCGGGTAGAGGTTCGATGAGGCCAGCGCGGACAGCACGGCTTCGCCGATACCGCCTTCGGGGTGGTGGTCCTCGACGACGACGAGCCCCTGGGTGTCGCGGGCGGCGCGGGCCAGGGTTTCGGCGTCGAGAGGCTTGACCGAGTACAGGTCGATGACGCGGGCGCGGATGCCGTCGGCGGCGAGCCGGTCGGCGGCGGCGAGGCATTCGTGGATGGTGACGCCTGCGCCGATGAGCGTGACCTGGTCGTCGTCGCCGGTGCGCAGGGTCTTGGAGCCGCCGACGGGGAAGGCCTCGTCGGGTGCGTAGAGGACGGGGTAGGCGCCGCGGGTGGAGCGCAGGTAGCTGATGCCGTCCAGATCGGCCATGGTTGCGGTCAGGGCGGCCGCGGAGGTGGCGTCGCCGGGGTAGAGCACGGTGGAGCCGTGGACCGCGCGCATCATGGCGAGGTCTTCCAGGCCCATCTGGGAGGGACCGTCCGCGCCGATCTCCACGCCGCAGTGGCTGCCGCACAGGGCGATCGAGACCTGCGAGATGGACGCCATGCGGATGAAGTCGTGAGCGCGGGTGAGGAAGGCGGCGAAGGTGGCGGCGTAGGGGCGATAGCCGCGCACGGCCATGCCGACAGCCGTGGCGATCATCTGCTGCTCCGCGATGTAGAGCTGGAAGTAGCGCTCGGGGTGCGCTTTGCCGAACTCCTCCGCGTGGGTGGAGTTGCCCACCTCGGCGTCGAGCGCGACGACCTCGGGGCGGACGCCGACCGCGGCGAGGGCCTTGCCGAAGGCGGACCGGGTGGCGACCTTCTCACCGACCTGGAAGCGCGGCAGCTCCACCGACACGGGCCGGACCGGGGGGCGGGGTGCGGCGGCCGGGGGCTGGGGGCCGCGCACGGTGAGGTGGCGCACGCCGCCCAGTTCCTCGATGGCGCGGGCGGCGAGGTCCTCGGGCAGCGGCTTGCCGTGCCAGCCCTCCGCGTCGGCGACCTCGGAGACGCCCTGGCCCTTGACGGTCCTGGCCACGATGACGGTGGGGGCCTGCCCGTCGGTGGCGGTGGCGAGGGCCTGGTCCACGGCCTTGAGGTCGTGGCCGTCTACGGTGAGGGCCCGGCAGCCGAAGGCCTCGACGCGATGGGCGTAGGCGTCGGTGTCCCAGCCCAGCTCGGTGGGGCCCCGCTGGCCCAGGCGGTTGACGTCGATGATCACGGTGAAGTTGGCCAGCCTGCGGCTGCCGGCCTTGTCGATGGCCTCCCACACCGAGCCTTCGGTCATCTCGCTGTCGCCGCACAGCACCCACACCCGGTAGGGCTGCTGCTCCAGGTCGCGCCCGGCCAGGGCGATGCCCGCACCGTAGGCGATGCCCTGTCCCAGCGAGCCGGTCGCCACGTCCACCCAGGGCAGGACGGGTGTGGGGTGGCCCTGCAGTCGGGCGCCCGCGCGGCGGTAGGTGGTCATCAGTTCCTCTTCGTCGATGACGCCGGCGGCGAGGAACATCGCGTACAGCAGGGGGGAGGCGTGTCCCTTGGAGAAGACCAGGTGGTCGTTGGCCGGGTTCTCCGGGTGCTGCCAGTCGTAGCGCAGGTGGCGGGCCATGAGGACGGCCATCAGGTCGGCGGCGGACAGGCTGGACGTGGGGTGGCCGGAGCCGGCGGCGGTGCTGGCGCGGACGGAGTCCACGCGCAGCTGCTGGGCCAGCTCGAAGACCTGGTCCAGGTCGGTGTCGGGTCCGATCGTGGCGGTGGGAGTGTGCTCGGCCGCCATCGCGGCCTCCTTTCGTTCGACGGTGCCGGGCTCAGCCGGGCGGAGGACGGCGCGGCCGCGGCCGCGCCGTGCAGGGCTCGTCTTCGGCTCGCCGGGTGACAGACGTCTCGGTGCGGTCACCCGGGAACCCGCACCGGCTGCGCCGCAGGCGGACGCACCGCATGTCGGCTTCGACCAGGTCGGCGAAGGCCGCCACGGTCCCGGTGAGGCGTTCCCGCAGTTTCGGGTACCCCGGGGCGGAGGCGATGTATTCGGGCGAGGGTGACCAGGAAGAGGGCGAGGAGACGACGGGAAGACGACGAAGGCGTCGCGCCCTCCGAGCCGGTCGGGCAGGGCCGGCGTCCCCTGAGGCGGCCCCTGGCAGCGTCGGCGTCTCCCTCGTACGGCTGCACGTCGAAGTCATGCATACGGGGGAGTTCGGCGTGGGTGTCCGCTCGGCGACCGGTCGGGCCACGGGAGGAGTGAGACGGGCGTAGGCGCATTCGGCCCGCGACGTGGTGCCGAGGACGAGGATCCGCGACGGAGCGGAACGCCGGTGTGTGTCCGTGGCCATCGGGCGGTCCCTTCCGTCAGGCGTGCCCTGTCGGCCAGTCTGGTCCGGCCCCGGCCGCCGCGCGACACGGCCGGCGGGCATCTGGAGGGGCTCCCGGTCGACGTGACTGGACCCGCCCGCACGCCGCTGGCGCCTGAAGGGCCGGGAGCGCGGGGAATCACGGGGATCAGAGGGACCCGCTGCCGAGCGCGCGCCCGATGGCGAAGACGGCCGCCGCGGCACCGGCGCCGACGAGGAACTGGCGAGCGCCGGAGCGCAGCGGAGACCGGCCGTTGAGCAGGCCGAGGACGGCGCCGACCGTGAACAGGGCACCGGCGGCCAGGGCGATGGCGGCGACCAGCGCGGCCGTGCCGGAGCCGAACAGGTAGGGCAGGACGACGACGACGGCGCCGAGGGCGAAGGCGATGAGACTGGAGACCGCTGCCGACCACGGCGAGCCGAGTTCGTCCGGGTCGAGCCCGAGTTCTTCGCGCGCCATCGTCTCCAAGGCCGCGTCCTGGTCCTTGAGGATGGTGGTCGCCACGCGCTCGGCCTCCTCGGCGTCCAGGCCCTTGGCCCGGTAGATCAGGGCGAGTTCCTCGGCTTCCGCTTCGGGGTCGTCGCGCAGTTCGTCGGCCTCCAGGGCGATCTCCCGTTCGTACGCCTCCCGCTGGCTGCGCATGGAGATGTACTCGCCGGCGGCCATCGAGAACGCCCCGGCCAGCAGCCCGGCGACGCCGGCGAACAGGATGGTCGTACCCGCTGCACCGGAGCCGGCGAACCCCATGACCAGCGCGGTGTTGGACACCAGGCCGTCGTTGACCCCGAACACCGCTGCCCGCAGCGCGCCGGAGCGGTCGCTGCGGTGCCACCGCTCGCGCCGGACGATCGCCCGTCCGCCCTCGTCGCCTTGGTCCGTTCTCTGCTCACGCAGCCAGGTCAGCACGCGGGCGTGCGAGCGCTCGTCGACGGCCATGCCAGGTGCGGCCTCCGGGTCCCCCTCGTACAGGCCCGCGTCGGCGTGCTCGGCTCGCTCGACCATGGGCAGCACCGCGTCCACGGAGAAGCGGCGGGCCAGCCAGGACAGCAACCGGATCCGCACCCCGGGTCGTCCCGGCTCGGGAACGCGTTCGCCGAGGTCGGCGAGCTTGCCCGCCCAGTGCCGGGCGTGGCGCTCCTCGACCGCGGAGAGTTCCAGGAATATCTGCTGCCGCTCTCCGGCGGTACCGGCGGCCAGCCCCCGGTACAGGGCCGCGCTGCGCCGCTCGGAGTCCAGTGCCGCCCGGAACCGGGCAGCGGCGCGCCGGTCCGTGGACCGTCCGGCGATGTGGGTGTCAGTGTTCTTGGCGTTCATGGCGTTCCTCGCGTGGCTCTCCCGCCAGTTGTGGTGCTGTGTCTTCGCAGGCCGAGGGGGTGTGCTCGGCGAGGCAGCGGCGGCAGGTGCCGCGGAAGATGACCTGTGCCTCCTCCACGCGGCCCACGTCCTCTCCCGCGGTCAGACAGGGCTTCGCGCCGACCAGGCAGGACACGTCCTCGACGTGCCCGCATCGCCGGCAGACGAAGTGGTGGTGCCAGGTTTCGGCGAACTCGTAGACGGCCGCGCCCGGGCCGACATCGGCGCGCAGCACGACACCGAGGTCGGAGAGCACCACCAGGGCGTTGTAGACGCTCGTCCTGGGCAGCGGGGTGCCGTGCTCGGCCAGGTGGGCGCGGACCTCGTCGGCGGTACGGTGCCCGCCCATCGCCCGCAGCGCCTCGGTCACGGCCAGCCGCGGCCGCGTGACCCGCAGTCCGGCCACCCGCAGGCGCTCCGCGGTGTCCCTGGTGGCGCGTCCGCCCGTCATGCGCCTTCTCCCGACCGAGATTATTTGGACAATGTCCAAAGTATCACTGTGCCGGCTTCAGCGTCGCGGCCGCTCGGGTGTGGTCGGTGCGGGCCGGGGTTCTGCCGTGCTCGGTGTTTCTCTGCTGCAGCCCGCTGCTTCCCGGGGCGGGCGTCGCCCCGGTCGTCAGGGTGCGGGGCCATCGCCCCGGCCGGGCACCGGCGCGTGTACGCACCGGACCTGCGCGGGCACGGGCGGAGCGACCGCCGGGGCCACGTTCTCCGGCCGCTGGAACGGTGTGGCCGCACCGGCTTGAGGGAAACCCCGGGTCCTGGTGTGTGGTCAGCCGCGGTACGACTCCAGCAGCCGCAGCCAGATTTCGCTGATCGTCGGGTACGAGGGGACGGCGTGCCAGAGCCGCTCGACGGGCACCTCGGCGGCCACCGCCACGGTGGCGGAGTGCAGGAGTTCGCCGACTCCGGGGCCCACGAAGGTCGCCCCGATGAGGTGGCCGCGGTCCAGGTCGACCACCATGCGCGCCTGGCCGCGGTACCCGTCGGCGTACAGCCCGGACCCGGCCACCTGGCCCAGGTCGTAGTCGACCACCCGCACCCGGCGGCCTTCCTGCTCGGCGCGTTGGGCCGTCACCCCGACCGAGGCGACCTCGGGATCAGTGAAGATCACCTGCGGGACGGCCGCGATGTCGGCGGTCGCCGCGTGTGCGCCCCAGGCGGTGGTGTCCAGGGGCAGGCCCTGAGCCCGGGCAGCGATGACCGAGCCCGCGATCCTGCCCTGGTACTTGCCCTGATGGGTGAGCAACGCCCGGCGGTTGACGTCGCCCGCCGCGCACAGCCAGCCGTCGGTCACGCCCTTCACCCGGCAGCTGTCATCCACGGTGAGCCATTCCCCCGGAGTGAGGCCGACCGTCTCGAGGCCGATGTCATCGGTGCGCGGCGCACGGCCAGTGGCGAACAGCACCTCGTCGACGACGAGTTCTTCGCCACCGTCCAGCACCACTGTCACCGGGCCGGACGGATCCGGGCGCCGCAGGCCGGCCACCGCGGCGCCGGTGCGGATCGTCACGCCGGCATCGGCCAGGCCTTTGGCGACGAGCTCACCGGCGAAGGGCTCGGCGCGCGGCAGCAGCCGGGAACCGCGCACGAGCATGGTCACGTCCGACCCCAGGGACTGCCAGACGGTGGCCATCTCCGCAGCGACCACTCCGCCACCCACGACGGCCAGTCGGCCGGGGGCCTCGCGCCCGCTGGTGGCTTCCCGACTGGTCCACGGCCGCGCCTGCTCCAGCCCGGGCAGCGCCGGCAGCATGGCACGGCTGCCCGTGCACACGGCCACGGCATGCCGCGCCGTCAGATCGCGCGTCCCGCGGTCAGGTGTCTCGACCACCACCCGCCGTTCCCCCGCAAGACGTCCACGGCCGCGGACCAGGTCGATTCCGGCCGACTCAAGCCAGGCCGCCTGGCCGTCGTCCTTCCAGTGCGAGGCGAACGCGTCGCGGCGCGCGAGCACCGCCGCGACGTCCAGCCCCCCGCTCACCGCCTCGCGTGCCCCCGACGTCCGCCGGGCATCGGCCAACGCGGCGACCGGCCGCAGCAGCGCCTTGCTCGGCATGCACGCCCAGTACGAACACTCGCCGCCCACCAGCTCGCTCTCCACGACGGCCACGGTCAGGCCCACCGCGCGAGCGCGGTCCGCGAGATTCTCACCGGTCGGACCCGCACCGACGACCACGACGTCGTACTCTGACTGCCCCTCACGCGCTGTGGCTGACACGATCAGACCTCCCGCCATCCCATCCGCCCGAGCGTTCATCTTCCAGCAGTACGCGGCCCCGCGCAGCCCTGCCCGGCTCGTGTCGCCCAATCGTCTCCGGCGAGGCCAGGGGCGGCGCGGCGGCTGCGGGCCGAATCGCCGGGCGGGCCAGGCGTTCGCTGCGCAGGCCGGGGTGGCCGTCGCACCGATGCGGACGACGCCGCCTCCCGGCCATCCGCAGCCGAGCCGCCCGCGCCCGGTGGGCCGTGGGATCGCAGCGAACGCGTCCCAGCGAAGGTCGTCGGCGGCAAGCGCTGGTTGCTGCGGCCGTGTCCCGGAGCGCCGCGTTCCTGCCCGCCATCCGGACCGGCAGGTCGGCTGGGACTCCGTGGTTGCCAGGATTTCCCCCGGCGTGGCGTGACCGGCTACTACGCGAGGCGCCCAACGCCGGGGAAGCGATGGCGGCCGCTGCCCGGTGGGTGGGCGACCCGCGCAAGAGGGGGCGACCGGTCTTCCCCGCCGCGCCCGCAGAATCGATCCGCGTCGGTGTCCTGCAGTCTGGAATCCGTCTGTCATTTGTCGCCCCGTGGCGGAGGGCGCCGAGTGCTCCTTTTGGTTCTGGCTGCCGCGGTTGGCCGTAACAACGGCAGTACGACAGCGGACATGGCCACAAGGCTGTGCCTCACGACGGTGGATTCACCCGAGTAAGGGTGAGTGGAGTTCCACCGGGCCGGTGGAACTCCACTCACACGCGAGCCCATTCGCTGAAATCCAGGGGGATTTCACCGCTCGGACGGTTACGGCGACGCCCCGTCCGGCAAACCATGGCATCCGTCGGCGTCGAGCGGTTCCGGTTCCAGCGCCGGGGAGCGGCGGGGCAGCCTCCGCTAGCTGGCGGAGGGGATGTGGGGGAGGATGGAGGAGCCTCCCAGCTGCTGGGTGATGGGGCCCAGCAACGCGTCCTGCAGGGGGAGTTTGTGCCCGAGGCGGGTAACCGGCAGGTCCGACGAACCGTCGCCGGCCTGGGCGGTGCCGACTGCGGCGGCGGTGGCGGCGGCGGTCATGAGGAGGGTCAGCGCGGCGGCCGCGGTGCGGGGGAGGTTCACCGGTCGGTTCCTTTCAGTGGTGGGGATCGGCGGGATGCCGACCCAGACTCAACGCCGCATGTCCCACTTCCGTTACGGCGAGATCGGCCATATGCGGCGGAGATCGGGGACTCCATCTACTGGAAGGCCCAGTAGCGGTCGGCAGGTTGCTCGGTCACGTCGACGTGAATGCCCTTCTCGGCACGGCAGTTCGGCCTGCCGGACAGCTACGCGGCGGGACAGCGACTCCTGGAACCACGCGGTGTGGACGGTGTTCCCGGCCGGGTGTGCGCCTCAACCGGCAGCGCCAGTCGGCCTGTTGCCAGTCGGCCCGGAGAGCGGCAACGCCTGACCAGGGAGGCCGGCCGCGGGCCGTTGCGCTGTCTGCGGGCCCCGTAGGACTGGCTATTACCTAAAGCCCTAGCTTTAGAGGGGTGGCTGCATGGTGCGCGTGGGGCTCACCGTCGCCCGGCTGGCAGAGGCGGCCGCGGAGATGGCCGACGATGTCGGGCTCGACAAGATCACGGTGTCCGCGCTCGCGCGTCGGCGCACTGCGGAGGGCCGACCGCCCGGAAAGTGCTCAGCCCGCCACCTCCTGGGCGCTGTCCGGGCATCGGTCACTGCACGGGCTCCGGGTCTGCCTGGGTGTGGCCGCCGTCCGGTGCCGCCGTCTGCGCCGTGCCCTCGGGGTCGACCGGGGTCTTGACCGAGTCGAGCAGG
>CAYNNX010000110.1:0-19250 GCA_964398515.1 uncultured Streptantibioticus sp.
CCGTGGACGACTCCATGGAGTCGATCCTGGACTGGTACAAGGAAGAGGGCATGATCTTCAAGGGCGGTTCCGGCGCCGGCCTGAACCTCTCCCGGATCCGCTCCTCCAAGGAACTCCTCTCCTCCGGCGGCAACGCCTCCGGCCCGGTCTCCTTCATGCGCGGCGCCGACGCCTCCGCGGGAACGATCAAGTCCGGCGGCGCGACCCGCCGAGCCGCCAAGATGGTCGTGCTCGACGTCGACCACCCCGACATCGAGGCCTTCATCGAGACCAAGGTGAAGGAGGAGGAGAAGATCCGCGCCCTGCGCGACGCGGGCTTCGACATGGACCTCGGCGGCGAGGACATCACCTCCGTCCAGTACCAGAACGCCAACAACTCCGTGCGCGTGAACGACGAGTTCATGAAGGCGTACGAGAGCGGCTCGACGTTCGGCCTGCGCGCCCGCATGACCGGCGAGGTCATCGAGGAGGTCGACGCCAAGGGCCTGTTCCGCAAGATGGCCGAGGCCGCCTGGGCCTGCGCCGACCCCGGCATCCAGTACGACGACACCATCAACCACTGGCACACCTCGCCGGAGTCGGGCCGCATCACCGCCTCCAACCCGTGCAGCGAGTACATGCACCTGGACAACTCCTCGTGCAACCTCGCCTCGCTCAACCTCATGAAGTTCCTGCGCGACGACGACCAGGGCAACCAGGCGTTCGACGCCGAGCGCTTCGCCAAGGTCGTCGAGCTCGTGATCACGGCGATGGACATCTCCATCTGCTTCGCCGACTTCCCCACCCAGAAGATCGGCGAGACCACCCGCGCCTTCCGCCAGCTCGGCATCGGCTACGCCAACCTCGGCGCCCTGCTGATGGCGACCGGCCACGCCTACGACTCCGACGGCGGCCGCGCGCTCGCCGGTGCCATCACCTCGCTGATGACCGGCACCTCCTACCGGCGCTCCGCCGAGCTCGCCGCGGTCGTCGGCCCGTACGAGGGCTACGCCCGCAACGCCGAGGCCCACAAGCGGGTCATGCGGCAGCACTCGGACGCCAACGCCGCCGCCAAGCGCATGGACGACCTGGACACCCCGGTCTGGGCCGCGGCCACCGAGGCCTGGCAGGACGTGATCCGGCTCGGCGAGCAGAACGGTTTCCGTAACGCGCAGGCCAGCGTGCTCGCCCCGACGGGCACCATCGGCCTGATGATGGACTGCGACACCACCGGTGTCGAGCCCGACCTGGCGCTGGTGAAGTTCAAGAAGCTCGTCGGCGGCGGCTCGATGCAGATCGTCAACAACACGGTGCCCAAGGCGCTCAAGCGACTCGGCTACCAGCCCGAGCAGGTCGAGGCGATCGTCGCCCACATCGCCGAGCACGGCAACGTGATCGACGCCCCGGGCCTGAAGCCCGAGCACCACGAGGTCTTCGACTGCGCCATGGGCGAGCGCGCCATCTCCCCGATGGGCCACGTCCGGATGATGGCGGCGGCCCAGCCGTTCCTGTCGGGAGCGATCAGCAAGACCGTCAACATGCCGGAGTCCGCCACCGTCGAGGAGATCGAGGAGATCTACTACGAGGGCTGGAAGATGGGGCTGAAGGCGCTGGCGATCTACCGGGACAACTGCAAGGTCGGCCAGCCGCTGTCGGCGAAGAAGAAGGAGGAGGTCAAGGCGGAGGCGCAGGGCCAGGCCCCGGCCGAGAAGGTGGTCGAGTACCGCCCGGTCCGCAAGCGCCTGCCCAAGGGCCGTCCCGGCATCACGACCTCCTTCACCGTCGGCGGCGCCGAGGGGTACATGACCGCCAACTCCTACCCGGACGACGGTCTCGGCGAGGTCTTCCTCAAGATGTCCAAGCAGGGCTCGACGCTGGCGGGCATGATGGACGCCTTCTCCATCGCCGTCTCGGTGGGCCTGCAGTACGGCGTTCCGCTGGAGACGTACGTCTCGAAGTTCACCAACATGCGCTTCGAGCCGGCCGGGCTCACCGACGACCCGGACGTGCGCATGGCGCAGTCCATCGTGGACTACATCTTCCGCCGCCTGGCGCTGGACTTCCTGCCGTTCGAGACCCGCTCCGCGCTCGGCATCCACTCGGCGGAGGAGCGCCAGCGCCACCTGGAGACCGGTTCCTACGAGCCGGCCGAGGACGAGGTGGACGTCGAGGGCCTCGCGCAGTCGGCCCCGCGCCAGTTCGTCACCCCGAAGCAGGTCGCGGCCCACAAGCCCGAGGAGGCGGCGGCCCCCGCGCCCAAGCAGGCGCACAACTCCACCGAGCTGCTGGAGATCCAGCAGGGCCTCAACGCCGACGCCCCGCTGTGCTTCTCCTGCGGTACCAAGATGCGCCGCGCGGGCAGCTGCTACGTGTGCGAGGGCTGCGGCTCGACGAGCGGCTGCAGCTGACGAAAGGCGCCCGCAGGGCGCGGAGTGACCCGGCGTGTCCGGAGCGGGGAGTCGGCCTGGAGGCCGGCTCCCCGTTTCGCGGGCCGGAGCGCCGTGGTGCGAGGGGGGCGGTGCCGAAGGTCCCGGCGGCCGTCAACCCGCCTGTTTCCGCGGGGAGTTCGGTCGGCGGCGGGCCCGTCCGATCTCGTCGGCGGGGTCTCGGCCCAATGTCCGCAGTGCGGCGATCGGCCGGCCGAGCGCGGCACGGCCCCTGCCCGCGGACCCGGCGGAGTCCCTCACCCGGCAGGGGAATTCCGCGGCCGCGGCGGGAGTTGTCACGGACGGGAAGATCGTCGCCCGGTCCCGCAGACAGGGCGTGACCGGCAGAGGGGGAGGCAGCGGTGACCGAGGTGACCATCGGGTACGTGGGCGGGCCGACGGCGGTGATCGAGATCGGCGGCGTGCGGCTGCTGACCGATCCGACGTTCGACGGTCCCGGGGAGTATCCGATCGGCAGCCGTGTCCTGACCAAGTCGGCCGGGCCCGCGGTGGGCGCGGACGAGATCGGCCCGGTGGACGCCGTCCTGCTCTCGCACGACCAGCACCCCGACAACCTCGACACCTCCGGCCGCGCCTATCTCGCCGCGGCGCCGCTGGTGCTCTCCACCCCGGCCGCCCGGGAGCGCCTCGGCGGCACGGTGCGGGCCCTGGCCGACGGGGAGCACGTGGAGCTGCCGCGGCCGGACGGCGGAGTGCTGAGGGTGACCGGGGTGCCGGCCCAGCACGGCCCGGACGGCAGCGAGCACCTCGTCGGAGAGGTCACCGGTTTCGTGCTCACCGGCGACGGGCTGCCCGCGGTGTACGTCAGCGGGGACAACGCCTCGCTGGACGTGGTCCGCGCGGTCGCCGACCGGTTCGGCCCGGTCGACCTCGCGGTGCTCTTCGCCGGGGGCGCGAGCACCCCGCTGATACCCGGTGCGTACCTCACGCTCACCAGCGAGCTCGCCGCCGAGGCCGCCCGGATCCTCGGGGCCCGGCACGTCGTGCCCCTCCACTTCGAGCACTGGGGGCACTTCACCCAGGGGCCGCAGACGCTGCTGGACGCCTTCGCCCAGGCCGGCGCGGCGGACTCGCTGCACCTGCTCAAGCCGGGGGAGCGGGTCACGGTGTGAGCGGCGCGGCAGCCGGCCCCGACGGGGACGGCCCCGGTCGGCGGGTGGGCGTCCGCCCGGCTCAGTAGGACTGCAGCTCGATGAGGTTGCCCTCCGGATCCCGCAGGTGGGCGCTGCGCAGCCCCGGGCCCCATTCGGGGCGGTCCTGCGGCGGCGCGACCACCGTGGCGCCGCACGCGGCCAGGCGTGCGGCGGCGTCGTCGGTGTCGGCGACGCGCATCACGAGCATGCCCGTGTCCTGCGCCGCCGCGCTCTCCGGGAGCGCCTCGGTGCCGACGGCACGGGCGATGTTGTCGCGGCCGTACAGCACCAGGACGGCCTGGCCGTCCAGATCCCAGTTCGCGTAGCGGGCCTCGGGGATGACCTTGACCGGCTCGATGCCGAGCAGGTCGCGCAGGGCCGCGGTCCAGAAGCGGACGGAGGCGTCGAAGTCCCGTACGAGCAGGCGTGGGTACAAGGCGTCCATGCGCGCGATCGTACGTCCTTGCGGTACGCGGGAGTTGACAGGTGACACGGACCGGGGCGGTCCGCGGCGGCCATAGGATGGCGCGGTGCTGGTGAAGTGGATTCGCTGTCGCGTCCTTGACCGGGTGGGGTTCGAACGCGGACAGCGCGCGTGGTCGGCCCTGCTGGGCGAGCCCGGTTTCCGGGGCCAGGGCGGCGGGTGGGGCCGCGGCCGGCCGCATGAGGCGCACATCTTCTGCTTCTGGGAGAACCGCGCCTACTACGACATGTTCATGGCCGGCCCGCACGACGGGATCGCCGACGCCCAGGCCGGTACGTACGACCGGATGGACGTGCGCCTGTTCGAGCAGCGCCTGGAGGTGAAGGTCGGCTTCCGCGCCCAGTTCGCCGACGCGGACGTGCTGCGGGCGGCGCACTGCCGAGTGCGGCCCGGGCACGTGGACCACTTCATGCTGATGCAGGAGAAGGTGTGGAACCCGGCGATGGCGGGCTCGCCCGGCATGCTGCGGGGGATCTTCGCGGAGGGGGCCGGCAGCGAGTTCCTGGTGCTCTCCATGTGGGACTCCACCGCCGAACGTGCCAAGTACCGGGACGCGGCGGTCGGCCGGCTGGAGGAGCGCGCCGGGCTCGACGAGGACGTACTGTCAGTGGCCGGTGAGATCGTGGACGTGGTGCAGGCGTGGACGGTGTGAGCTGCCGGCCGGTACCGGTGCGGGGCGGTGCCGGGCCGGATCCGGGGGAGAGGTTCGAGCGGGAGCGGGAGCGGCTGTTCGCCGCGGCCTACCTGATGCTGGGCTCGGCCGCAGAGGCCGAGGACGTCGTCCGGGAGGCCGCCGTGAGCTGGTGGCGGCTGCCCGCGGCGGAACGACGGATGATCGCGGCACCGGGGTCGTGGCTGATCCGGACCGTCGCCAACCGGTGCCTGAACGTGCTCGGTTCGGCGCACCCGCGGCGTGAGGCGTACGTCGGCCCGTGGCTGCCCGAGCCCGTACCGACCGAGGAGGGGCGGCTTGGATCCGGGGAGAGTGCGCTGCGGGGCGAGTGGCTCTCCCTGGCCTCACTGGTCCTGCTGGAGCGGCTGACCCCGGCCGAGCGTGCGGTCTTCGTGCTGCACGAGGCGTTCGGGTACCGGCACGCCCGGATCGCCGGGCTGCTGGGGGCGGCCGCGGGGGACAGCCGGCAGTTGCTGCGGCGCGCCCGGGAGCGAATAGGCAGCCCGCGGTCGCGGTTCGAGGAGCCCGCGGACCAGCGGCGGCGGATGATGGAGGAGTTTTCGAAGGCGGCATCCGACGGCGATCCGGCCGGGCTGGAGGAGCTGCTGGCGCAGGACGTCGTGGCGTGGGCGGACGGCGGCGGCACGGTGGCGGCGGCACGCCGTCCGGTCCTGGGCGCTCAGAAGGTGAGCCGCTACATCGCCGACCTGCTCGCCAGGGCCCCTCGCGGCCTGGAGCTGACCGTCGCCGAGGTCAACGGCGAACCCTCGGTCGTCGCGGTGCTCGGCCAGGCTGTGGTCGGCGTGCTGGTACCCGAGTTCGCACCCGAGGGGATCATCGGGCTGCGCAACGTGGTCAACCCCCGCAAGCTGGCGTTCTTCGGCCGGCAGTGGTCCCGGCTGCCGACTCCCTGACCTGGCGCGACGCTGCGGGTGTCACGTTCCGGCGGGCTGTCCGGTCCTGATCGGTGGAACCGGTCGGAACGGCGGGAAGGTACCCCGGCAGAGGCTGCCGGTGGCGCCGGTGCAGCGCGGTGTGACCCGCCAGCCCGTCGACGTCGAGGAGGTGGCGGCCCGGCCGACCGGGCCGGCCCGGGGCGCACCCGCCGACCGCGTCCCCGACATGGGCGGCCCCGCCGTGCCGACCCTCGCCGACGCCGTGCGGGCCCTGATGCGCGTCTCCGGCCGCAGGCGGCCCGTGCTGCGGGTACCGCTGCCCGGAAAGGTGGGACCCGCTGCGCACGGGGGAGACTGCTCGGCCCCGGCCACGCCGTGGGCCGGCGCGGTTTCGAGGAGTTCCTGGCCTCGGCTCCGCCGGCCGACCGCAGGTAGGGGGCGGCGCAGCGGGCGCGGTGACCCGTCGGCGCAGCTCCGGTCCGCCTGCCCGCGCGGCCGGACCGGCGGGCCGGAGCAGTGGGTGAGTTTCCGCACAGATGATTGACCAGGATGGGGCGTGATGTCAGAGTTTCCGTCGCCATGACCGTTGATCCCCATCTTCCCGACCGATTCGAGCGTGCCCTCGCCAGCCTCTGCGGGCTCAGCGTCGGCGACGCACTGGGCTCCCAGTTCTTCGTCCCCGCCAACTACGCCGCCCTCAAGGCGGGCGAGCTTCCCCCGGGGACCTGGCAGTGGACCGACGACACGGAGATGGCCTGCTCGGTCCTGGCCGTACTCGTCGAACACGGGCGGATCGACCAGGACGCGCTGGCACGGTCCTTCGCGGAACACCACGACTTCGACCGCGGGTACGGCCCGACGGTGAACCGGATGCTGCGGCAGATCCGCCAGGAGGGCGCGGACTGGCGTGAACTGGCGGCCGGGGTCTTCAACGGCCAGGGCTCCTGGGGCAACGGCGCCGCCATGCGCATCGCGCCGCTCGGAGCCTGGTACGCCGACGACCCGGTCCAGGCCACCCACCAGGCGGAGATCTCCGCTTACACCACGCACCAGCACCGGGAAGCCGTCGTCGGGGCGATGGCGGTCGCCGCCGCCGCCGCGCTGGTAGCCGCCCCCGACGGGCCGAAGGACCCGGCGGCGCTGCTCGGCGACGTCATCGCGCTGATCCCGCGCAGCGCCGTGCACGCGGGACTGCGCCGCGCCCGCGACATGCTCGACTACGGGGACGTGGGCACCGTGGCCGCGGTCCTCGGCTGCGGGCGCCGTACCAGCGCGCACGACACCGTGCCGTTCGCGCTGTGGGCCGCCGCCCGGCACCTGGACGACTTCGAGGGCGCGCTGTGGGCCACCGCTCGCGCGGGCGGTGACGTGGACACCACATGCGCCATCGTCGGCGGCGTGCTGGCCTCCCGGTCCTCGGGCGCCGCCCCCGCGGACTGGCTGCGCCGCACCGAGCCCCTGCCGGACTGGCTTCCCCGCCCGTTGCGGGTGTGATCCCGCCGGGCCGCCGGGCCGTACGAGGGCCCGCCGCCCGCCCGGTACCGAGCTGTTGAGCCCGAACCGAGGGGCGTACGCTGGTGCCGCCATGGCATACGAACCACCCACCCACAGCGTCGAACGCTCGCTGCGTGCCACCCTCGGTGCCAGGATCGTCGCGGGCATCGACGAGGTCGGCCGCGGCGCGTGGGCGGGACCGGTCACCGTGTGCGCGGCGGTCACCGGCCTGCGCCGCCCGCCCGTGGGCCTCACCGACTCCAAGCTGCTCACCGTCAAGCGCCGCACGGAGCTCGCCCTCGTCCTCGCCGACTGGGTGACCGACCACGCCTTGGGCCATGCGTCGTCCGAGGAGATCGACGAGCTCGGTATGACGGCCGCCCTGCGGCTCGCCGCCCAGCGCGCCCTCGACGGACTGGCGGCGCGGCCCGACGCGGTCATCCTGGACGGCAAGTTCGACTACCTGGGCGGTCCGTGGCGGGTCCGCACGGTGATCAAGGCGGACCAGTCGTGTGTGTCGGTCGCCGCCGCCTCGGTGATCGCCAAGGTGCGCCGCGATGCGATGATGGCCGAACTGGGCATGGCCTACTCCGCTTTCGGCTTCGCCGACAACGCAGGGTACCCTTCGCCGGTGCACCGCGCGGCTTTGGAGGAGTGGGGCCCGACCCCGCACCACCGGCTGTCCTGGGCATACCTCGACGGTCTGCCGCGTTGGCGCCATCTGAAGAAGGTCCGCGTACCGGTTGTACCGGGAGACGATGCCGAGCAGTTGGGCCTCGACTTCGGGCCGGACTTCTGACCCACCCGCTGCTGTGCCCGCACAGCGCATTTGATAGACAACTCACCATGCCTCTCATCCCCGAGGAGCCACAGATTCACGAGAGTGTTTCGGGCCCGCGCCCCGCAGCCGGGGGGACCCGTACTCCGCAGCCTCCCCGTCCCGTTCCGGCTCCTGGTCCCCGACCCGGCCCGCGTCCGGCGCCGCCGCGTGCCTCGCGTACCCACCCGTCGCCCGGCCGGCCCGGACCGGCGCGTCCCGCGGCCTCCGCCGCGAGCGCTCCGGCGCCCGCCCGTCCGGCCGACGCCGCGGCGCAGATCCAGCTGGTGCCGGCCACCGACGCCAGTGCCGTGACGGCGGCCGACGACGCGGTCGACGTCCTGCTGGACTCCGGTCGCGCGCCGGCCGACATCCTGGTGCTGACCACCGGCGAACCGCACCCCTGGGCGCAGCACGAGCTGACCTTCGGAGCGGACTCCTACTGGCGGCAGCAGGACGAGGGCGAGGACGTCTTCTACGCCGCTGCCGACGCCGACCGCGCCGCCAGGCGATCCGTCGTCGTCCTGGCCGTCAACGGCGGTACCGACGACGAGGTGTCACGAGCGCTGCCCGCCGCCGTGTCCCGCGCGGAGAGCCTGCTGATCGTCTGCGGCGACCCGGAGCGGTTGCGCACCCTGCTGTGATCCCCGGCTGAGGTTCCGGCTGTGATCGAGGTCGTTCCGCGGATCCTTTCGCGGTGACCGCGGGCGCGGCGGTTTGCGGACAGGGCGCTGACGGACGGAACGATGGACGGTTCGACCGACAGGGCGTTCACGTGGACCGCCGTGTGAAAGCGGCTCTCGGTGCCGCGTGATCGCGGTGTCCTGCCATCGGCGGCCTCGGCCTGCCGCATCCCCTGTGCAGCGGCCCTCCGGTCAGCGGGCCACCTGACGCCGCACCGCCTCCGGTGCGCGGTCGCCGGAGCCCAACACCGTGGCACCGCAGGCCCGTTGGGACCATGACCCGGCGTGTGGCGTCCGGCCGCCACGTCCCTCGCCCACCACCTGCCACCCTGCGGGAGTGAGGGTGATGTAGGCGCCGCAGCGCAGCCCGTGCAACGTGCACGCGTCCCGCAGTCCCCACATCCAGGCTCCGTCCGCCTCCGTCCAGCCGGGCTCGCCGTCCCGGCAGACCAGCAGCACCGCGGTACGTACCGGGGTGCGCAGCCGCAGGTCGTGGGGGATGACCCGGCGCAGGTGGGCGAGGATCGCGTTGCGGTGCTCCCATCCGTCCCGACTGCTGGACCGCCGGGTGAACGACGCGCTGGCCACCAGGCGTCCCACCGGGTCGAAGACCGCGATCACGGCGGTGGAGGGGGATGGCAGGTGGCGGGCGCAGATGTCCTTGACGACCTCCCGCGGGCTGCTGAGCAGCGGGATCGCGAAGGCGCTCCACTCGTCGGGGCTGAGGGTCCGGGTCAGACGGGAGGCGGTCTCGGCACCGGCCTCCGTGGCGAAGCCGAAAGCCATGGTCCTCCCTTCGTGTCGCGCGTCCGGTCACCGCTCACGGGCGCACGCCGGGCATACGGCTTCACAAGCCGTTCGGGGGTCCAGTCCAATTCTTCCCTCCCAGCGCACCGGCGGCAATGAGCAATTACCGCCGTGTGGCCGATACGGACCTGCGCCTCACACGGATTCCGCCACGCGGGCCGCGTACCGCCGCCGTCACCCCTGCACTGCCAGGACCAGCGGCAACACCCCCTTGGCGCCCGCCCGCAGCAGGAGCCGGGCGGTGACGGCCAGGGTCCATCCGGAGTCCGTCAGATCGTCGACGAGCAGCACCGGGCCCGGCAGCGCGGCCAACTCCCCTGCCAGCCGCGGCGGCACGGTGAACGCGTCGTACAAGGCCCGCAGGCGCTGGGCGCTGTTGGAACGGGTTATCCGACGCGGTTCCGTGTCCTCGGCGTAGGCGACCTGGCCGAGCAACGGCATCCGGCCCACCTCGGCGATCCGGGCGCCGAGCGAGGCGATCAGCCGCGGGCGGGTGCGGGAGTCCACGGTGACGACGCCCGCGGGCCGGGCCGGCGCCTGCGGGTCACCGCTCGCCCAACCACCGGGCCCCTTCGCCCAGTCGGCGAGGACCTGCACGACGGCGTCGACCACGTCGCCGGGCACCGGGCCGTCGGGTGCGCCGTCGGCGAACATCGGCCGCAGCCGGTTGCCCCAGCCGATGTCGGAGAGCCTGCCGAGCGCCCGTCCGGGCCCCGCCTGCTCGCCTGCCGGTATCCGCCCCTTGAGCTGAACGCCCAGGGACGGCATACCGGTCGGCCACATGCGACGCGGTTCGACCTCGACGCCCGGCCTGCCGAGTGCGGCACGGGCCGCCTCCAGCGTGCTCGCGGAGACCTCTTCGGTGAAGCGGGCCCCCGCGCAGTTGTCACAGCGTCCGCACGGCTCGGCGGCATCATCGTCCAACTGCCGGCGCAGGTACTCCATCCGGCACCGCGTGGTGTCCGCGTACGCACGCATCGCCTGCTGCTCGGCCTCGCGCTGCCGGGCGACCCAGGCGTACCGCTCGGTGTCGTACACCCACGGCGCTCCCGTCGCCCGCCAGCCGCCGCGCTCCCGGCGCACCGCGCCGTCGACGTCGAGCACCTTCAGCATGGTCTCCAGCCGGGAGCGCCGCAGGTCGACGCGGGCTTCCAGCGCCGGCAGGGAGAGCGGCCGGTCCGCCTCGGCGAGCACCTCGAGCGTGCGGCGGACCTGCTCCTCGGCGGGGAAGGCCAGGGAGGCGAAGTACCGCCAGATCGCCTCGTCCTCGGGGCCGGGCAGCAGCAGCACCTCGGCCCGGTCGACGCCGCGGCCGGCCCGGCCGACCTGCTGGTAGTAGGCGATCGGGGAGGAGGGGGAGCCCAGGTGCACCACGAAACCCAGATCGGGCTTGTCGAACCCCATGCCGAGGGCGGAGGTGGCCACCAGTGCCTTGACCCTGTTGGCCAGCAGGTCGGCCTCGGCGGCGCGCCGGTCGGCGTCTTCGGTGCGCCCGGAGTAGGAGGCGACCTGGTGGCCGCGCTGCCGCAGGAACGCCGCGACCTCCTCGGCCGCCGCGACGGTGAGCGTGTAGACGATCCCGGACCCCGGCAGCGTGTCCAGGTGGTCGGCGAGCCAGGCCAGGCGGTGGGCGGCGTCGGGCAGGCGCAGCACGGCCAGCGAGAGGCTCTCGCGCTCGAGCGGGCCGCGCAGGACGAGTGTGCCGCCGCCGTCGGCTCCCTCGGCCGCGGTGCCCAGTTGATCCGCCACGTCGGCGGTCACCCGGGCGTTGGCGGTGGCGGTGGTGGCCAGGACGGGGGTGCCGGGCGGCAGGTCGGCGAGCATGGTGCGCAGCCGTCGGTAGTCGGGGCGGAAGTCGTGGCCCCAGTCGGAGATGCAGTGGGCCTCGTCCACCACGAGCAGGCCGGTGCCCGCCGCCAGCTTCGGCAGCACCTCGTCGCGGAAGTCCGGGTTGTTGAGCCGCTCGGGGCTCACCAGCAGGACGTCCACCTCACCGGCGGCGACCCCCGCCTGCACGGCGTCCCACTCCTCGGTGTTGGCCGAGTTGATCGTCCGGGCGTGGATGCCGGCCCGGTCGGCGGCCTCGATCTGATTGCGCATCAGGGCGAGGAGCGGGGAGACGATCACGGTGGGGCCGCTGCCGCGCTCGCGCAGCAGTGCCGTGGCCACGAAGTAGACGGCCGACTTCCCCCAGCCGGTGCGCTGCACCACCAGGGTTCTGCGGCCGTCGACCACGAGGGCTTCGATCGCCCGCCACTGGTCCTCGCGCAGCCGGGCGGTGCCGGCGGGGTCGCCGACGAGACGGCGCAGGACGGCATCGGCGCGGGCACGCAGTGGTTCGCTCATGCCTCCATGCAACCCGATGGCACTGACATCAGGCGAACCCGGCTTCGCGCCCTGTGGAAAACCCGTCCCTCGATCAGGTGACGAGAATTCTCGATTTGAAATTCAGTTCATATGATGATCAACGGGAGTTATCCACAGGGGTGGCGGAATCCGGGCACGCACGGGATCTTCGGCGCATGAACCGACACACCGAACCGCCGCGCTCCCTCACCGAACCGCAGGTCGTCCTGCGCAGCCCCGCCGACCTGGCGGAGGCACTCCCGTACCTGCTCGGCTTCCACCCCGACGACAGCATCGTCATGGTCGCGATGCACGGCGCCCGGGGCCGCTTCGGCGGACGGCTCCGCCTCGGCATCCCGGCGGCCCCCGAGGAGTGGCCGCACGTCGCCGCCCAGCTCGCCGACTGCCTGGTCAACGGCGCGGGGCAGCACGGCCGCCCCGAGGGCATCGCCGTCTTCCTCTGCCAGGAACCACGGCCCGGGGAGAGCCCCGCACAGACCATGGAGCGCCTCAGGCCGCTCGCCCAGCACCTGCGCACGGCCTGCGGAGCCCTCGACGTCCCCGTCCTCGAAGCCCTGTGCGTCAGCGCCGACCGCTGGTGGTCGTACTGCTGCCCCGACACCGGCTGCTGCCCGCCGGAGGGCACGGCCGTCAAACACGACGGCACCTCGGTCGTGGCCGCCGCGGCGGCCTACGCCGGAATCCAGGTCCGCGGCTCGCTCCGGGACCTCCAGGCCCGTTTCTCGCCCCTGGCCAAGCCGCACTCCGACGCGCAGGAAGCAGCCCTGGACGCCGCCTGCGCCGAACTCCTGCCGCGCATGCTGGACGGCGGCACGGACTCCCGGACCGTACGGCAGGAGACCCTCGCCCTCGCCGGGGCGGCCCTCCAACGCTTCCAGGCCGCCCCGCGGACCGGCGACGACCGTGCCGCCGACGCCCTCGACGACTCCCTGCTCGGCGACGACGAGGCCGCGGCCGTCATCCTCGGGCTCCAGGACCGCGATACCCGCGACGCCGCCGCCGAATGGATGGAGGGACCCGAAGCGGCTCCGGCTCTGCGCCTGTGGCGCGCGCTGGCCAGGCGCTGCGTCGGCGCCTACGCCGGCCATGCCGCGCCCCCGCTCACGCTCGCGGGCTGGGTCTGCTGGTCCCTCGGTGACGAACCCAGCGCGCGTGCGGCGTTCGGCTTGGCGCTGGAAGCCGACTCCGACTACACCTTCGCCAAGCTCCTGCACCAGGCGTGCAACCAACGGATCGACCCCGAGCCGCTGCGCCGCTGTCTGCGCGAGGAACGCGGCAAGCGGCTGCGGCCCGGCGCCCGTCCAGGCGGCTCCGCGCGGGCCGGCACCGGGCCCAGGAACCGTTCCGCTTCGGATGCCCGCCCGTCGCCCCGCCCCGCCGCGCGCTCGCGGTCCGGCCGCCGCGCGAAGGCCGAAGGGGACGAGCCCGGATGAGCCCCGGTCAGCGGTCCGAATCGGCCCGCCCGGAAGCGGAGTTGCCCGGCGCGGGGGTGTCGCGGGCCCGGCTCATGGGATGCCCGGCCTTGCTTGTGACGCCGTGCGTGCGGCTCGCGGCCGGTCTCGCCCGGCGGATCCGGGAAGGCGCGGGGGTTCCGCGGCCCGGGGCCGGCACGAGGGCGAGGGCTCTGCGGCTCCGGGGCGTGTCGAGGGCGAGGGCGACGGCTCTGCGGCCCGCCGTACCGCTCGCCCGCCGGCTCACCTCCTCCGGGACAAGGGGGCGCGGGCCGAGGCTGGGGACGGTGACGCGGTCACACCTCGCCGCGGACCATCTTGATCAGGCGGTCGAGCACCTGGCCGCCACTGGAGCGCACCCCGTCGTGCTCGTACTCGTTCGTGATCCACGTCCGCAGCGAGCCGACCGACGCGGCGGTGGCCAGGGAGTCGGCCGTGTCGACGTACATGTCGTCGTGGTAGACGACCGCGGCGACCGGGACGTCGTTGCGGGCGAGCCGTTCGGTGTCGTACAGGTCGGGCCAGTCCTCACGCAGCGCGAGCGCGTGCGCCGCCTCCCGCAACGGCACCAACGCCGGGTCGGTGGCGAACATCCACGGGTAGATCATCTCGCCGGTGAACAGGACGGGGTCGTCCCCCGAGAGCGCCTTGTCCACATCGAACCGGGGAAACTCGCCCCGCACCGCCTCCGCCGCCCAACCCGTGCCCGCCGAGGAGACCGAGCGCTGACCGTAGATCGACTCGTGCAGCACCGCGTAGAGCGGATTCTCCGCGAAGGAGAGGTGACGCTGGGCCTGGTAGAGGAAGGCGTCCGACAGCTCGCGCCCGTCGGCCCCGGGCACGAAGGCGTCCTCCAGCAGAAAGTGCAGCGTGTGGGAGCCGGTGCTCGTACCGAGCATGAGCCCGAGCGACTGGAACGCCTCCGCGGTCAGCAACCCGCCGTCGGGCAGCCGGACTTCGCGGTCGCGCAGATGGCGCGCGATCTCCCGAACGGTGGCCACGTCCTGGGGATAGCGTGCGTAATGCCCTTCGTTCTTGCGCTCCACACGCGGATACGCGGCCCGGTACACGTCCTGCGCGCTCGAGCGCAACCCGGGCAGCCCGCCGGTCACGAACGCCTCCCGCAGCCCGTGCGGAGCGAAGGACAGATAGGTGAGGGTGCAGAAGCCGCCGAAACTCTGGCCCAGGACGGACCACTTGGCGTCGGGTCCGAGGAGTTGCCGGCGGATCAGTTCGCAGTCGGCCACGATGGAATCGGCGCGGAAGTGCCAAAGGTAGGCGGCCTGCGCGGTGGCATCGCCCCGCAACGGGAGGGTCTGCCGGTTGACCGGGGTCGAACGCCCCGTACCGCGCTGGTCGAGCAGCAGCACGCGGTAGTCGTCGAGCGCCCGCACCAGCCAGCCGTCCCGCCCCAGAGGGCGCGGCGACCGGCCGCCCGGTCCGCCCTGAAGGAAGAGCAGCCACGGCAGGGTGTCGTTTTCGCGCCCAGCGGCGACCACCTCGCGGGCGAAGACCTCGATGCGTTCCCCGTCGGGATCGCCGTGGTCCAGCGGAACGTCGAAGGTGTGCTCGGTCAGGACGGTGCCGGGCTGACGGTGGACGGCCATCGGTCTCCTCGGGATGGACGGTGGTGCGGAGCTCGGGTCGGACGGTGGTGGTGTGGGCGGCCCGATCGGGCCGCCCACACCGGAACGGTAGAGGGCCCTCACGCCCCGCCCGCGCCCGGGCACGCCCTCGGGACGGCGCCGAGGCGCCCCGGTCGTGGGGACCCCTTCGCAGGCCGGATGGGAGTCGTCCTGTTGGGCGAGGGGTTCTCCCCCGGGGACGCGGACCCCGGGTTGGCGAGCGTCGGCCGCAGCACAGCCAGGTGGCTTCTCCCCCGGGGACGCGGACCCCGGCCGTGTGAAGGCCAACCTGGAGCAGCGCGCGGTGGTTCTGCCCCGGGGACGCGGGCCCCGGCCCGCCGTGGCCGTGTCACACCCGATTCGGTCCACTCCGATTCGGCTTGGCGGCGCCCGATCGGATCGCCGCGGCGATGCGCGATCCGCTGGGGCGGTGCCCGGTTCGCTTCGGCCGGGCGCGATCCGACGCAGCCGGGCCCGGCCGGGCGGTGTCGGCCCCGGCCCGGCGGGGCTCGGACCGGCTCGCCTCAGTCCCGCTCGGTTCGATCCGGTCCGGCCGCCATCGTCCCCAGCCCGCCGCTCCGGACCGCAGCCCGGCCGGTCCGGCCCCGCCCGGCACGAGGCGAGCCCGGCCCGGTCAGGGCCCCGGCACAAGGCGAGCCCGGCGCGCGGGCCCCCTGTCCGGCCGGTCGCCCCGCCCGAGGGGCGCCGATTGGGCGGATCCGCCCGCGAGCCTCGCGGGCGGTCGGGTGGCCAGGGTGCGGCCGAAAGAACCACCCCGGGGCCGGGAACAGCATGTTTATCGTCAGGCAGACGACTATGATCGCGGCATGCCCCCCTACGACCCGTCGGCCCACCCGCCCTTCGCCGTCACCGTGGATCTGGTCGTGCTCACGGTGCGCCGACATGCGTTGTGCGCGCTCGTCGTCCGCCGCGGTGAGCCTCCCTACCAGGGCCGGTGGGCGCTGCCGGGCGGGTTCGTCAGGCCGGACGAGAACCTCACGCAGGCCGCTGCACGGGAGCTCGCGGAGGAGACGGGGCTGCGCGCCCAGCCGCCGTGCGGGCCGGACGACGCCGGGGCACCGGACCCGTACGGCGGTGCGGGGGCGCACCTGGAGCAGCTCGCCACCTACGGCGATCCGCAGCGCGACCCGCGGATGCGGGTGGTGAGCGTGGCGCACCTCGTCCTCGCCCCGGACCTGCCGGCGCCCCGGGCCGGTGGAGACGCCAGCAGCGCCCGGTGGGCACCCGTGGACGAACTGCTGCCCCGTGAACACCGCGCCGGGCACGAGGAGGTCGCCCCGCTCGCCTTCGACCACGCCCGCATCCTGGAGGACGGGGTGGAGCGCGCACGGTCGAAGATCGAGTACTCGGCGCTGGCAACGGCGTTCTGCCCGGCGGAGTTCACGGTCGGCGAGTTGCGCCGCGTCTACGAGGCGGTCTGGGGCGTGGCGCTCGACCCGCGCAACTTCCACCGGAAGGTGACGGGTACGCCAGGCTTCCTGGTGCCGGCCGGCGGTACGACGACCCGGCAGGGCGGTCGTCCCGCGCAGTTGTTCCGGGCGGGCGGGGCCACCGTGCTCAACCCGCCGATGCTGCGTCCCGAGGTCTGAGGCGCCCGCCGAGCGCCCGGAGGGAGCCCGGCCGGATCCGGAGGAGTCGCTCCGGGCGGCGGGGAGATCAACTCCGCGCTGACGTAGCGGAGTTGCGAGGGAGCCGATCAGCTCCCCTACCACGTCAGGGCGTTGGAGCGCCCCGATGCCCTCTGACGTGCCGAACTGTCCGTAACTCTGTTGAGAAAGCGCGTTTCTTTCCGATAAAGCGTCAATTGTGAGGAGAGGGGCGATCACCCTTTCGTGTGCTTTTCAGCAAAGCCCTCAAGGCCATCGGGGGCATCGCCGACAAAGGATGCGTGAGTACCCTTGCGCACACCATGATGACCGCGGCCCGCTCCGCCGACTCCGGCCTCGCCGGGCCGGGTGACCTGGACCGATACCCGTTCGCCGAAGCGCCCGGCGCCGACCGCGCGGCCCCGCCCAACTGGGAGGGCGCCGACCCGGAGATGGGCCGCGTCGGCCGCCGGGCCGGCGGCAGCCGCGGACGCGGCCTGCACGGCCAACTCGTCCAGCAGCTCGGCCAGATGATCGTCTCGGGGGATCTGGGCGCCGACCGACCGCTCGTCCCCGAGGAGATCGGCCAGCGCTTCGAGGTCTCCCGCACCGTCGTCCGCGAATCGCTGCGGGTGCTGGAGGCCAAGGGCCTGGTGAGCGCCCGGCCCAACGTCGGCACCCGGGTCCGCCCCGTCAGCGACTGGAACCTCCTCGACCCCGACATCATCGAGTGGCGGGCGTTCGGTCCGCAGCGCGACGACCAGCGGCGCGAACTGAGCGAACTCCGCTCGACCATCGAACCCCTCGCCGCCCGGCTCGCCGCCGGACACGGCCGCGAGGACGTCCAGCAGCGCCTCGTCGACATGGCCGGGATCATGAGCCACGCGGTGACCCAGGGGGACGCCCTGACCTTCTCCCGGGCCGACGCCGAGTTCCACGCGCTCGTCCTCCAGGTCACCGGCAACCGCATGCTCGAGCACCTGTCGGGGATCATCTCCTCCGCCCTCCAGGTCTCCGGCGGCCCCGTCACCGGGTGCGACCGGCCCAACGAGGCGGCCGTCGCCCTGCACGTGGGGATCGCCGAGGCGCTCGCCTCCGGTGACGGCGCCGCCGCCGAGACCGCGATGCGGCAGCTGCTGGCCGTCCACCCGGAGGTCGAGCACGTCGTTCCGGCCCCCCGGGAGCACTGACCTCGGGGGAGTGCCGCCCGAGGGAGTACCGGCCCCGGGGGACTGCCCGCGGCAACCGGCCTCGAAGGTCCCTGCGCCCGGGAGCGCCCACTTCGGGGACCCGGCGGCGCCCATTCCGGGGACCCGGGTGCACCCGCCTCGGCAGCCGTGCCCGCGCGGGCGTTGACCCCGGGGGATGCCGCCCCGGCGGGGACGGGCTCCGGGGGACCGAACCCGCCGCTCGTCCGGCAGCAGGCCGGACCGTACCGCCGCCAGGGCCCCGGATTCGCCTCCACCCGGGGCCCAGGCAACGGCGGACTGGGCGGTAAATGCGGCCTTACGCCCTGTTTTGGGGTGGAATGTTGTGTGACGCGGGCCACGTAAGAGCCGCGTAACGCTCCGCGGGGAGGTGCGATGACCTAAGAGGTGGTGCCGCGCGAAGGAATACGGGCAGCCGACTCAGGCGCTGTATCCGTCAAGCGGACCCGCCCTCAATGCCGGTCCATCCCCGCCGGCGGCCGACGGCCCTTGCCGAGTGCAGGCGCGGTCGGAAGTCGTTCCCATCGTTCCGAGAGGTTGTTCGTGTCGGCCAGCACATCCCGTACGCTCCCGCCGGAGATCACCGAATCCGAGTCTCTGATGGCGCTCATCGAGCGGGGTAAGGCTCAGGGCCAGATCGCAGGCGACGACGTACGTCGGGCCTTCGAGGCGGACCAGATTCCGGCAACCCAGTGGAAGAACGTTCTGCGCAGCCTCAACCAGGTCCTCGACGAGGAGGGTGTGACGCTGATGGTCAGTGCCGCAGAGGCGCCCAAGCGCACCCGCAAGAGCGTCGCAGCCAAGAGCCCCGCGAAGCGTACTGCTACCAAGTCCGTCGCCACCACCACCTCGACGGCGGCCCGCAAGACCGCCGCGGCCAAGACGGTCGCGGCACCGGCGGCCACCGCCGAGGTCGCCGTCGAGGCCGACACCGCGCCGGAGGCCGAGGCCCCCGCCAAGCCCGCCGCGAAGAAGACGGCAGCCAAGAAGACCGTGGCGAAGAAGGCGGCCGCGAAGAAGACGGCAGCCAAGAAGACCGTGGCGAAGAAGGGCACCGACGAGGAGCTGCTGGAGGCCGAGGAGCTGCTGGACGAGGCGCCGTCGGGCAAGCCCGGCGAGCCCGGCCCCGACCAGCCCGAGTCCGAGGGCTTCGTGCTCTCCGACGACGACGAGGACGACGCTCCGGCCCAGCAGGTAGCCGCGGCGGGCGCCACCGCCGACCCCGTCAAGGACTACCTGAAGCAGATCGGCAAGGTCCCCCTGCTCAACGCCGAGCAGGAGGTCGAACTCGCCAAGCGCATCGAGGCCGGCCTGTTCGCCGAGGACAAGCTGTCCGCGGCGGACAAGCTCGCCCCCAAGCTCCAGCGGGAGCTGGAGATCATCGCCGAGGACGGCCGCCGCGCCAAGAACCACCTGCTGGAGGCCAACCTCCGCCTCGTGGTCTCGCTCGCCAAGCGTTACACCGGCCGCGGCATGCTCTTCCTGGACCTGATCCAGGAGGGCAACCTCGGGCTGATCCGCGCCGTCGAGAAGTTCGACTACCGCAAGGGCTACAAGTTCTCGACCTACGCGACGTGGT
>CAYNNX010000111.1:0-19213 GCA_964398515.1 uncultured Streptantibioticus sp.
GCCGGGCGCGGCACTGCCGGTATCGGCCCGAAGGGTCGATGTTCCCTCGCTGGGATCCCCTTGATCGGGCTGGCCCTCGGATGCACACATCTGATCCGTAGCTGCCCTGGTTCTGTGTGGGGGCGGCAGGGAAGAACCAACTCGGGACCTAGCGAAATCTCCAGGCTGTGTTGATGGCTAAGAGTGAAGTCTGTCGGCGCGGACCGTGCTGACGACCGCGTTACAGCGTGCAGGGGGAATGGGTGGAGACACAGCAGCGGGTGATCCGCCGTAACTGGATCTTCTGGCGCCTTCTCGTGTGCCTTGCGGTTGTGGCCATGCTGCTCTTCGTCTATTCGATCATCCAGCAGAATCTGGCTGCATCGACGAAGGGTCCGGATACAGGTCCAATCGAGATCCTGGACATCCAGAGTGCAACCGCCGCACTGCTTGCGACGGCTGGTGCCCTGCTGGCTCGGGCGCAGTATGCCACGGCTGTACGCCCGATGATCGGATTCCAGGGACGTTCAGTCCGCGGGCTATCGCCGGACAACGATCAGTTGGTATGGGCCTCGCGGGTAACAAACGGGGCGCAGGATGCGGCGACCGTCATCAACGTTCGCTACTGCGTGCGTTATGTCGGCCAAAGTTCCGCTGCATCAGGCGTGTGGCTCGAACTTGACGATATTTCATCCGAGTTAGAGCGAGCCGGGCTCCAAACAGACACCGACTACGGGCTTGCGCGGTTCGGGAAGGGTTTTCCCTTGCCAGGAGGCCAGCACTTCGTGCTCGGCTGGTTCACACCCCATGCAATGACCGTGATCGATGGACTCGGAGTGCGCCTTCAGGTCATGGATCGCGTCGGGGACGTGCACGAGCGGTCGATGGACATGCTCAAAGGAGCGAACAGGGCCCCCCAGCAGGCTGCCTTGGATTGGTGAGGAGGATGCCAGCGTCGACCGCCACAGTTCTACGTACATCTCTCTAACAGCAAGCGGCTGCTGCCGTTCGTCGCGCGCGGGACGGACGGCCGCCGGGACGGAGCGGGGCGAAGACAGACATCCGATGCGGTTGATCAGTCAAGCGGTGTCGGGGAAGGCGGTCTGTTCGTTGACCTCGACGGCCGGACCCTCCAGGTGCGGAGACAGCGTCAGCGCGTCCACGGTGAGAACTACGAGGACGAAACCAAGAACCGCCGCAAGCGCACGCTGCCCCTTCCCGCCCTCTGCGTTGCACCCCTGCGGTGGCAACGGCTGCGCCAGCAGGCCATGCGCGCCAAGGCTGGCGCCAACTGGCAGGAGAGTGACCTGGTGTTCACCACCCGCACCGGCCGGCCGATCGAGGGCAGCAACGTCCTCCGGTCCTTCCACCGCCTCACCGCCAAGGCCGGACTCCCCCGCATCCGCGTGCACGACGCTCGACACGGCGCGGCCACCCTCCTGGCGGCGGGCAACGTCCACCCGCGCGTCGCGATGGAGATCCTCGGCCATAGCAAGATCAGCGTCACCATGGACATCTACACGCACGTCCCCGACGCGCTGAAACGGGAGGCCGTCGCCCATATGGACCGGATGCTCAGTCGCCGCCAGCGCTGACGGCCGCCCTCGACCACCGCCGTTGATGTCAAACGCGGATGTCAAAAGCCCCGGAGCATGATCGCTCCGGGGCTTCTTGGCTAGTGGGCACAGACGGATTCGAACCGCCGACATCTGCTTTGTAAGAGCAGCGCTCTACCGCTGAGCTATGCGCCCTCGGGCCGGATCAGGGGATCGGCGCGGGAGAGGACAGGTTACCCCGTCCGGCCCCCGGCGCCACAAATCGGCTCCACGGATTGATACCCGGATCCGGGGGAAACCCCCACCCCGGTCCGGGGGCGCACCGGGTGACGGGTGGGTGGGGCGCGGGGCTAGGTTCGGGGCGGTCGGCGGCGTGGGGGCGCTGCCATGGGATGTTTACGGAGACGAAGTGACCACCCGAACCCGTGTCGGCGCAGGCGCCGGCGTCATGCTGATCAGTGGTGTGATCGCGCTCGGCCTCACCCTGAGCGGATGTTCCGACGCGTCGGGCGACGCCCGCCCCGAGCACCGGGACTTCGCGTTCACCGGGAAGGCGCTGACGATCGACACCGACGACGGCAACCTGCAGGTGCGCCCGGCGGATGTGCGCGGGGTCGAGGTGACCCGGTGGTTCACGGGGCAGGTCGTGATCGGCGGGAAGCCGCGCACCTCGTGGGCGCTGGACGGCGACACGCTGCGGTTCCGGACGCACTGCGTCGGCTTCGTGAGCCGCTGTTCCATACGGCACGAGGTGCTGGTCCCCCGCGGGGTCGAGGTGACCGTGCGCAGCGGGAACGGCGGTGTGACCGCGTCCGGGTTCGCCACCGCGCTGGCGGTCGACGCGTCCAACGGCGCCGTGAACGTCACCGACTCCACCGGGGACCTGGCGCTGAGCACGCACAACGGCGAGGTCGTCACGGACCGGATCCGGGCCCGCCGCGTGAAGGCGGGCAGCAGCAACGGTGCGGTGCGGCTCGGGTTCTCGCAGGTGCCGGACCGGGTGGACGCCGCCTCGCACAACGGGGAGGTCACCGTGGAGCTGCCGCGCGCCGTGTACGCGGTCACCGCCCACACCGACAACGGCCGCACCCGGGTCGACGTACCCGACGACCCCCGCAGCGGGCACGTGGTGACCGCGCGCTCGTCCAACGGGCCGGTGAGCGTGCGCCCCGCCACCTGACGAGGCGCCCTTCGGCACCGGGCGGCGACACGGGTGGGAGGATGGGGCCGCAGGACCCGGGCCGGACCAGCGGGAGAGGGATGTGGCGACGGCACGTTCGTGGTGGCGGCGCGGTGACGGCGACAACGGGCGGGCCGCCGCGCAGGCCGCCAGGGACGCCGCCGCCCAGGCCTTCTACGAGCTGGACACCGCCCAGCGTGAGCTGACCCTCTCCATCGAGACGATCACCGCGGTCGACCGTTCCCCCGGCGGGCGCAAGGCCGGGGCGGACTTCGAGTGGTTCAGGCGCCGGATCGACGAGGTCAGCGGCGCGTACATCGCCGCCGTGGACGCGCACGACCTGGACGCGGAGGACCTCGATCTGGCGGCGGCGACACGCGCCCGCAACGCCTTCACGCTCGCCCGCGACGAGATCCTGAAGGTCAGGGCCGACCTGGAGCGGTTCGGGCAGAGCCTCGGCCCCATGCTCACCCGGGCCGAGAACGAGCTGGCCCGCCTGGCCCCCGCAGTGGAGCAGGCCCGGCAGGCGCTGCTCGGTGCGACGAACGCCCTCGACGCGGTCCGGGCGGCCGGGCTGCGCGCCGACGGCCTCGCGGCGCGGCTGGCGGCGCTCGGGCCCGAGCTGACCAGGCTCAACGAGGGCGCGGCCGCGCACGGCGTCCAGGACACGCTCCGCCGGGCCGACGCGGTGCGCCGTACCGCGCAGGAGCTGCGCGCCGAGGCGGAGCGGCTGCCGGAGCGCGCCGCCGGGATCGACCGGCGCCTGGCGAGCCTGCGAACCCGGGCCCAGGCCCTGGCCACGCGCGCGGAGCAGGTCGGGCCGATCCTCAGCGAGCTGCGCCGCAGGTTCAGCGCGGCCTGCTGGCAGGACCTGCAGAACGTTCCCGACCGGGCCGCGGCGGTGGCCGCCGAGGCGGAGCGGCGGCTGCGCGAGGCCCGGTGCGCGCGTGACGAGCAGCGCTGGCCGGATGCCGCCGCGGCGCTGACCGCGACCCGGGATCTGCTGGCCGACGCCGATGCCGCGGTCGCCGCCGCGGGCGACCGGCTGCGGCGGCTCGACGAGGTCAGCCGCGACCCCGGCGCCGAGATCGACAGGACGCGGTTCGCCCTGCGGGACGCGCAGCGCCTGGCGATGCAGGGGCGCAGCGTGCCCGATCCCCGGCACGCCGGACCGCTCGACGAGGGCGTCGCCCGCCTGGACGCGGCGGTCGCGGGCCTGACCGGCCGCCACCCCGACTACTGGGCGTTCCTCACCGAGACCGCGGCCGTCCGGCAGGCCGCCGACCGCGTTGTGAGCCTGATCCGCGAGGAGCGCGCGCAGGGCCGCTGAGCTCCCCGGGCCGCTTCCGTCACGCGCGGCTATCCTGCGGGCATGCCTCGTTATGAGTACCGGTGCCGTGCGTGCGGCACCACGTTCGAAAAGAACCGGCCGATGGCCGAGTCGTCCGCGCCCGCCGTCTGCCCGGACGGGCATGAGGACACGGTCAAGCTGCTGTCGACGGTCGCGGTGACCGGTACCGCGGCGGCCGGCGGCAGGGCCGCACCCGCGGCAGGCGGCGGGGGCGGAGGGTGCTGCGGGGGCGGCTGCTGCGGCTGAGGTGGCCGCGACGGCCTCGCGGGCGGATGCTGGAGGAAGGCGACGGCGGGCCGCGCCCACGCGGCGGCCACCGCACCGGTTTCGGCAACGGCGACCGCTTCTGCCCGAGGAGGCCGGGCCATGCTCAAACTCGACGAACACCTGCCCATGGACCACAAGCTGAGCAGGGTCTACCGGATCGGGGCGGGCCTGACGGGGCTCGTACTGGTCGCGTTCGGCATCCTGGGGCTCACCAACCACGTGGGCTTCTTCTCGCTCCACGGCCACTATGTGGCGGGGCTGAACTCCAATGGCGCGCTCAGCGTGCTGTCGATCGTCGTGGGGGCGCTGCTGTTCATCGGGATGGTGATCGGCGGGAACTTCGCCTCGAACCTGAACATGGTCCTCGGCGTCCTGTTCATCCTGAGCGGCTTCGTCAACCTGGCGATTCTCGACACCGCCTGGAACTACCTGGCGTTCCGCATCCCGAACGTCCTGTTCAGCTTCTTCGTCGGCCTGATGCTGATGACGTTCGGGATGTACGGGCGGGTGCACAGCCATCTGCCGCTCGACAACCCGTACTGGCGGCAGCGCCATCCGGAGCACGCCGAGCGGCAGGGGGAGGCGGCGGCACCGGACGCCTCCGCCTCCGACCGGCGTCGGTTCAGGCCCGGTCCGAGCGCCGGGCCAGGGTCAGCCCATCCGCAACTGTGAGCAGCACCGGCTCGACGCGGTCGTCCGCCAGCACCCGGTCGTTGAACTCCCGGATCGCGGCGGCCGGGCCGGTGGCGCCGGGGTCGACCACCTTCCCGTGGAAGAGGGTGTTGTCGACGACGACCAGGCCGCCGGGGCGGGTGCGCCGCACCAACTCCTCCCAGTACGGCAGGTAGTTCTCCTTGTCGGCGTCGAGGAACGACAGGTCGATCCACGGCTCGTCGTCCGGCAGGGCCCGCAGCGTCTCCAGGGCCGGCGCGATCCGCAGGTCGATGCGGTCGGCCACGCCCGCCTTGGTCCATGCCTCGCGGCCCAGCGCCGTCCATTCCTCCGAGATGTCGCAGGTGATCAGGCGGCCGTCGGACGGCATCGCCTGGGCCATGGACAGGGTGGAGAAGCCGGTGAACGTGCCGACCTCGACGATGCGGCGGGCTCCGACGAGGCGGACCAGGAAGGCCAGCAGCGGTCCCTGCTCCTCGGCGGTCTGCAGCCCGGCGACGTCGGCGTAGCGGCTGTGGGTGACCTCGACCAGTTCGCGCTGGACCGGGTCGAGCGGCGGGTTGTGCGCCAGTACGTACTCGTACAGTTCGGGCGTGAGAGTGGGGTTCTTGGTCTCGGACACCGTCGGCTCCTCAGCGGGTCGCTCGGATGTGATCTCCGTGCATGGACAAGGAGAGTGTCACATCACGTTCTCCACCCACGCCGCCATTCTTCGCAAGATCCCCTCCCCGGCCGCCACGCCGGTCGCATCGAGGGCGGTGACGTGCGCGGCGGTCCAGCCGGTGGCGGCGAGCTCACCGTGGCCGGGGCGCCAGGCCTTGTCGGCGGCGAGCAGCAGATCGACGTCGAGCAGGGAGTCCCCGGCCGCGAGCACCCGGGAGGCCCCGGTCCGCCGGACGACCTCCGCGAGCGCCGCGCTCTTGGTGAGTAACTCAGGTACGGCGTAGACCTTGCGGCCCTGGAGGGAGATCCGCCATCCGCGCGGGCCGGCCCAGGCGGTCAGCTCCTTCAGCCAGTCGTCCGGCATGAGGTCGCGTTCGACGAGCAGGTAGGCGAAGAGGTCCTCGGCGACCCGGGCCTTGCGCAGCCACGCCGGATCGGCGACGGCCACCAGGTGGTCGAGGATCTCGGCGAGCGGTGCGCAGCGCGTGCCCAGGGAGCGGCGCACGGCGTCGTTCCAGTCCCGGTCGGTGCGCCCGTCGCTCAGGATGTGGCCGCCGTTGGCGCACACGGCGTACCGCGGCGGCGGGCCGGGCAGGTGGACGCGCCGGTACTGCTCGCGCGTCCGCGTCGTCACGGGGACGAACTCGGCCGCCGCGGACAGCTCGCGCAGCAGCTCGGCGGCGCGTTCGGTGAGGAAGCTGAGCGGCCGGCCCCGGTGGACCTCGACGCACAGCAGGCGCGGCGCCTGGTCGTCGGGCATGCCCAGGGCGAGGGCGGCGGCCGAGTAGATCAGGGTGCGGTCCAGGTCGGCGGCGATCAGGGTGCCCGTCATGCGTGCGCCACCTCTTCCGTTTCCGTCGCCGCGCCGGGGCGGTGCGGGCGGACCAGGCCCACGCAGCGGTACGGCAGGTCGTCGACCTCGTCGACGGGGACGCCGCGCTGCTTGGCCAGGAGCCGAATGTGGTCGAGTTCGCGGCCGGCGTCCCAGCGGGCGAGGACGCGCCAGGGAACGCGGCGCAGCAGGACCCGGGTGGTCTCGCCGACGCCGGGCTTGACCAGCCCTGCGTCACCGATGCCGTACTCCTCGCCGATCCGCTCCACCGCCGCCCAGCCGGCCCAGGTGGGGGTACGGTCCGTCCGGCGCACCCGGGCGGTCTCGGCGGCGACGGCGTCGCGGACCGCGCCGAAGCGCCGGGTGACCGTGTCGAGGAAGAGGCTGGAGACGTCGGCTGCGGCGAGTTCGCGGTAGAACTTTGCGCCGTGGAAGTCGCCGGGGCCGATGAGGTCGTCGCGCAGCACGGTACGCGATATCAGCCCGGAGATCGTGGAGTTGAGGCAGGCGGAGGGCACCAGGAAGTCCTCGCGGGTGCCGTAGGTGTCGACGCAGCCGCCGGGGTCGGCGAGTACGGCGAGCCGCGGGTCGAAGTCCCCGGGCCCGGTGTAGGCGCTCAGGGCCTGGGCGAGCTCGCGGGTGATCGCCCCCTTGCCGGTCCAGCCGTCGACGAAGACGACGTGGGCCGGGTCGTGGTGGGCGGCGAGCCAGCGCAGCGCGGCGGTGTCGACGCCCCGGCCGCGCACGATGGACAGCGCGTAGTGCGGCGGTTCGGTGCCGTGCGCCTGCTGGGCCCAGCGGCGCATGAGGATGCCGACGGGGGTGCCGGCGCGGGCGAGGGAGACCAGCACGGGGGTGGGGGTGCGTTCGCTCAGCACGAGTTCGGTGACGACGCCGACCGCCTGGGCCATCCGGTCCGCCGAGGCGTCCAGCGCGTCGCGGAAGAGCACCTGGTACTCGGGGCTCGGCCGGTACTCCACCGGGAGCGACTCGGCGTAGTGGGCGCCGCCGCTTTGGATCGCCTCCTCGCGTTCCTCCATGGGGGCCTCCAGCCGTACCGCCGACAGGTCCTTCAGCAGCCACCCGACCTCGTCGGGCTGGTAGGAGGAGAAGGCGGGGCCGCGCAGGGGTTCCATCGTTCAGACCTGCCGATCGGGTGTGTGGACGGGCACGACCGCCAGCAGCAGGCGGTCGGTGTGGGCGGCCAGATGGGCCAGGAGGCCGCCGGGGGCGTGGAGCGCGGCGGTGTCGCCGGCCGAGTCGGTGACGAGGACGATCGCGTCGAACCCGCCGCCCGCGACGTTGTAGGCGTACCGCTCGCCCGGCGTGCCGTCGTGGGCGGGGAAGGCGAGGCGGGTGCGGACGGCGTAGCCGGGGTCGTCGACGGCGAGGACCGGTGAGCGGGTCGTGGCGGAGAAACGCACGTCGAGGCCTGCCGCCTCCAGGGCCGCGGCGAGCCTGAGCGGCGCGTACATCAACTCCTCGCAGCCGAGCACGAGGACGCGTCCGGGGTCGGCCGGCAGCGCCGCGCGCAGACGGGCGGCCATGCCGGGCAGCGCGGCCTCCAGGCGGGTCCGGTGGGCGGGGGTGAAGCCGTGGCGCCCGCCGTCGGGGAGCCCCCGCGGCCAGCCGAGTTCCACCCGTACCGCCCGGTACGCGGGGGCGGGCTGCGGGGCGGGGGTGCGGTGTGCGGCGACCAGGCGGCGGCCCAGCTCCAACACGCCTTCCGGCAGGCGTATCTCGCCTGCGGCCAGGGTGACCACGTCGACGGCGACGCCGAGTTCGGCGGCGGCCTTGGCCAGCCGGTCCCGGTCCGTCGGGGCGCGCACGTCCACCAGGGACGCGATCACGTACCGCTCGTGCCGGTGGACGCGGTGCAGCGCCTCGATGGTGTTGAGGACCGTGCGGCCGGTGGAGAACTCGTCGTCGACGAGGACCAACGGCCCGTCCCCGGTGAGGAGTTCGCCGTCCGCGGGCAGCAGCAGGTGCGAGGTGGCGTGGCTGTGCTCCTCCTCGAAGCCGCCCGCCCGCGGCACGCCGGGCACCGGGCGCCGCGTCGAGTGCAGGTACGGCGCGAGCCCGATCCCGTCGGCCACGCAGTGCCCGAGCCCGGTGGCGGTCTCCGCGTAGCCGAGCACCACGGCGCGGCCCGCCGCCTCCGCGCCGAGCAGCTCCCGCACCCGGCGGCCCAGTTCGGCTCCGGCCGCGTGGACGCGCGCCGGGGACCGGGGCAGGTGTTTGCCGAGCACGGTGGAGACCAGCAGGTGCGCGCGTCTGGCGTTGTCGCGCACGGCGAGCCCCAGCAGGTCGTGCAGGCGGTGCGGACCGGACGAGCCGGTGAGAGTGACGCCCAGGCGGTCGGCGACCCACTGCCCGGGCCAGGGGTGCGCGGGGCTCATACGGGCGTCTCCAGTGCGGCGGCCAGCAGTTCGACGAAGGTGACGTCCGGGCGGGCGACGCCGAACGCCCTGGCGCGGCGCAACGTGCGTTCGGCCCAGGCGCGGTGCGGCTTCACCTCGTTCATCTTGTTGGTGTAGGCCGAGCGCAGCACCCCGCCGCCGGCGCGGTCCGGTCCGAGGATGTCGGCCGCGTCGCAGAACTCCTCGTGGGAGACGACGGACAGGGCGTGCACGGGGGCGACGTGCGTGGGGTGGATACAGGTCTTGCCGGTCAGCCCGTTGGCCCGGTCGAGGGCGATCTCCCGCAGCAGCCCGTCGAGGTCGTGCTCGATCAGCTCGGTGCGCAGGTCCTCCGCGTCCGGCGCGAACGGGGTGCGCCGCAGCTGCGGTTTGAACATCCGCTCCCGCTGCCGGAAGTACTCCCACACCGGGCCGGCCACCGTGAACCCGCTGCCGTCGGCGCGGCCGAGCACGTTGACCACGTCCCCGATGACCGCGGCCACGATCTGCACGTCGTAGGCGGTCATGTCGGGTGCGCGGCGCATCCCGTAGGCCGAGCAGAAGTCGGTCACACCGAGCCGCAGCGCGAGCACGCGGTCACGGTACTTGTCCAGGGTGCGGGCGATGCCGTGCAGGGTCCGCGCCCGGCTCTCCAGGTGCAGCAGCTCCGGGGACTCCAGGACGGGCATCGCCAACAGCCGCCTGCCGCAGGCACTTTCGGCGTCCGCGAGTGCCTCCAGGAACGGCACGCCCGTCTCCTCGGTGAACTTCGGCAGAACGAAGCCGCAGAGCACCGCGGCGGCGGGCCCGAGCCGGTCGACGAGTGCCGTGATCTGCCCGGGGGCGCGGACGCGTACGAAGAGCAGCGGGAGCTCCTCGGGCGGCCGGGCGGCCAGATCGGCGAGGTGGCCGACGAGGTTGGCCTCGGCGGCCGCCACCTCGCCGTCGTCGATGGCGTCCTCCAGGCACAGCACCATCGAGACCACCCCGGCCGCCGCCTGCCCGGCCACGTCGTCGGCGAGCCGGGGCCGGGTGGCCGGGCTGTAGAGGGTCGCGCCGAGCGCGGGCGCCAGAACGTCGATCGGGGAACCGGCGTCGAACTCCGCGGGCTCGACGTGGAACAGCTCGCCGCGAACCTGTGGCGCAAGGTGTCCGAAATGGCGCATACGGCTCCTGACATGCGTTCACGATCGTTCCCGGCATGCGGGACTCACCCGTACGCGTGGCCGATCATCGTACGCGCGCGCATGGCCAAGTCTTTACCAACGCGTGAAGGGGTTGTGTGCGGGGGCACCACCCTGGCGTTGTCCCCCGCGTGCACCCATTGGCAGGATTACCGCCATGACGCACGTGATGGTGAAGGGGTCCAACGTCCCGGTGGAGGCGTCCGCCGTGCGGGCGGAGCTGAGGTGGGCGCCCGGCGCCGGGTTTCCGGACGTGGACCTCTCGGCGCTGCTGCTCGGCGCGGACGGGCGCGTGCGGTCCGACGGCGACTTCGTCTTCTACAACCAGCCCCGGCACCCCTCGGGGCTCGTCCGCCACCTCACCAAGCGGCGTGACGAGCAGGGGCTGACCGACTCGGTCGAGGTGGACGTGGCCGCGCTGGAGCCCTCCGTGGAGCGCGTGGTGCTGGCGGCCTCCGCGGACGGCGGACCGTTCCAGGACGTGAGCGGCCTGCGCATGCTGCTGTTCGACGCCGCGGCGGGCGCCGGCGCCGAGCCCCTGGCGACGTTCGACGTCGTACCGGACACCGGCCGGGAGACCGCGCTGAACTGCGGTGAGCTCTACCGGCGCGAAGGAGGCTGGAAGTTCCGCGCGCTGGGCCAGGGCTACGCCAGCGGTCTGCTGGGGCTCGCGACCGAGTTCGGGATCGTGGTGGAGGAGGATACCGAGAATTCAGCGGATTCGGCGGATTCCGGGGATGCCGTGGATTCGACCGGGGACTCCGGCGACTCCCGGGAGTTCGCGGCGTCCGAGGGCTCCCAGGGCTCCCCGCAAGCGGCCGTGCCCGCTCCCGCGGTACCGGCACCGGGCGGCTTCGCGGGATCGCCGGTGGCCGCCGGGCCGGGCGCCCCCGCTGCGCCCTCACAGGCCGCACAGCCGGCCGTGACGTACGCGGAGCCGCCGCCGGCGCCGATGGGGGCTCCGATGCCTCCGGCTCCTGCGATGCCTCCCCCGCCGCTCGCCGCGCAGCCGACCCAGGCGGCGCAGCCCGCGTACGGCTACCCGCAGCAGCCCGCGGCGGGCGGGCCCGGGGGCTACGGTTTCCCGCCGCCCGCGCCGCCGTCACCGCAGCAGGGCACGTACGGCTATCCGCCGCACCCGGCCTACGGCTATCCGCAGCAGGCACAGCCGCAGCCGCAGCCCTCCGCCGCCGCGCCGACGGTGCCGGGGTTCGTACTGCCGCTGCAGGGGCCGCAGTTCCAGCGCGGCAGGTGACGCGGGCGCACGCCGCCTCGGCGGCGCGCCGGACGCGTCAGATCCTCGACTTGTAGCCGCGTCCCCACTGCAGGCCCCAGCCGTAGAGGCGGTCCAACTCGGACTGGAAGCCGTAGACATAGCGCACCTCGCGGCGCACGGTCAGCTCGCCCTTGCGGTTCTCGATGAGGACGACCGCGACGGAACGGGCTTGCGGGGCGCGCTCGGTGAGGGGGATCTCGATGCGCGGGCCGCTGCTGGGGTAGAGGGTCACCATGCCGTGGGTGCGGTCGAAGGCCGGGGTGCCGTCGTAGATGTAGACGAAGACCAGCAGCCGCCGGAACTTGTCCTTGTGGTCCAGGTTGATGTTCATCGTCTCGCCCGAACCCGAGCCGAACCGGTCGTCGCCGCTGAGGTGGATGTACGGCGGCTCGTTGATGTTGCCGAAGAACTCCCCGAGCGGCTGGACCACGCCCTTGGTGCCGTCGGCGAGTTCGTACATGCAGGCGAGGTCCAGGTCGACGTTGACCATCGCGGGGCCCTGGGCCTGGACGAGTTCGGGGTTGAACAGGTGGAAGCCGCCGCGGAACAGACCGCGGGGGCGGTTGGCCGGGTCGTCGATGTCCGACGTGCGCATCCGCCAGGTGAGGTTCACCCGCAGGTTGCCGGTGGCCGAGCCCTGCTGGTTGAGGGAGACGACCGGTCGGCGCCTCGTGAGCGTGACCGTGTGGTCGGAGCCGAAGTCGAACGAGGGCGCTCCGTCGCCTCGCAGGAAACCCCACATGCCGCCTCTCCCCTGGGCACGCTGTTCGAACCGGCCGCCCTCACACCCGGGTCGGGGCCTCGGCCGGCTTTTCCGCCTGCCCGGAGCCTTCCCCGAGTCGGCGGTTGCGTACCACCGAGGACAGGAACGAGGCCAGGATCAGGACGACGCCGACCAGACCGGTGACGACCTCGTTGATCTCGTACTTGATGGTGACGAGCAGGATGACCGCCAGCGCGCCGATCGCGTAGTGGGCGCCGTGCTCCAGGTAGACGTAGTCGTCGAGGGTGCCCTTGCGGACCAGGAAGACGGTGAGGGAGCGGATGTACAGGGCGCCGATGCCCAGGCCCAGCGCCATCTTGAAGATGTCGTTGGTGATGGCGAAGGCTCCGATGACGCCGTCGAAGGAGAACGAGGCGTCGATGACCTCCAGGTAGAGGAACATGAAGAAGGCGGCCTTGCCGGCCAGCCCGAGGGCGGCCGCGGTGCTCCTGCCCGCGGGCAGCGGCTCCCGGCGGTCCTCCGCGGCTGCGGCCTCTTCGTACTCCTTGTACCCGTCGGCCGCGTCGCGCTCTTCGTCTTCCTCCAGCCGCCCCTCGAAGAAGCCCGAGACGCCGCCGACGAGCAGGTAGGTGACCATGCCCGCGACGCCGGCCAGCAGCACCGTGGCCGACTTGTCGACCGTGCCGTGGCCGCCGGGCACCGGGACACCGGTGGCCACCGTCATCGCGGCGACCAGCAGCGCCACGAGGGCCACGGCGACGGAGACCGTGTCGAGCCTGCCGAGCCGGGCGAGGGGCCGTTCGAGCCAGCCGAGCCAGGAGATCTCACGCTCCTCGAAGAGGAAGTCGAGGAAGATCATCAGCAGGAAGACCCCGCCGAACGCGGCGATCGCCGGATGGGCGCCGGTGACCAGCCGCTCGTAGCGTTCGGGCTGGTGCATCGCGATGTCCACCGCCTGGACCGGGCCGATCTTGGCGGTGACGGCGACGATCACGACCGGGAAGACCAGCCGCATGCCGAAGACGGCGATCAGGACGCCGACGGTCAGGAAGGCCTTCTGCCAGAAGGCGTTGAGCTTGCGCAGGATCCCGGCGTTGATGACCGCGTTGTCGAAGGAGAGCGAGATCTCCAGGACCGACAGGATCGCCACGACCGCCAGCCCCTGCCACCCCCAGACCATTCCGGCGAGGGCGAGCCCGGCCGCCGTCATGGCCAGTGACCAGCCGAACGTTCTGACGAGCACAGGCGATCCAATCCCTCAGGTCTCCGACGCGTTCGGACGCGCGAGACTTTACGAAACGTTGACCCCAAAGTCCAGGGCGATCCCGCGCAGTCCGGAGGCGTACCCCTGGCCGACGGCCCGGAACTTCCACTCGCCGTTGTACCGGTAGAGCTCGCCGAAGATCATCGCGGTCTCCGTCGAGGCGTCCTCGGTCAGGTCGTAGCGGGCGATCTCGCGCCCGTCGGCCTGGTTGACCACCCGGATGTAGGCGTTGCTGACCTGGCCGAACGTCTGGGAGCGGGCCTCGGCGTCGTAGATGGAGACCGGGAAGACCACCCGGTCCACACGCTCGGGGACCATGGTCAGGTCGACCAGGATGGTCTCGTCGTCCCCGCCGCTGCCGCCGACGAGTTCGTCCCCGGTGTGCTCGACGGAACCGTCGGGGCTCTTGAGGTTGTTGTAGAAGACGAAGTACTCGTCGCCCAGGACCCGGCTGCCGGAGCAGAGCAGGGCGCTCGCGTCCAGGTCGAAGTCGGCGCCGGTCGTGGTCCGGGCCTGCCAGCCGAGGCCGATCTGCACCTGCCTGAGGTTCGGCGCCTCCTTCGACAGCGAGACGTTGCCCCCCTTGGCGAGCGTGACACCCATCTGCGGTTCTTCCTCCCGCGCTCGTGCGGACGTGGCCGCCCGGCACCGTACCCCGCGGCGGGGTGTGCGGCGCCGGACGGCCGTCGGGGTCTGAAGAGGCCTTGCGGTCTCAGACGTTGACGCCGAAGTCCTGCGCGATGCCGCGCAGTCCCGAGGCGTACCCCTGGCCGATCGCGCGGAACTTCCACTCCGCGCCGTGCCGGTAGAGCTCGCCGAAGACCATGGCGGTCTCCGTCGAGGCGTCCTCGGTCAGGTCGTAGCGTGCCAGCTCCTTGCCGTCGGAACGGTTGACCACGCGGATGTAGGCGTTGCGGACCTGGCCGAAGCTCTGCTGCCGCGTCTCGGCCTCGTAGATCGAGACCGGGAAGACTATCCGCGCCGCCTCGGCGGGGACGGCCCCCAGTTCGACGTTGATCACCTCGTCGTCGCCCTCTCCCTCACCGGTGAGGTTGTCACCGGTGTGCTCGACCGAGCCGTCGGGGCTGGTGAGGTTGTTGAAGAAGACGAAGTGCCGGTCCGAGAGGACCTTGCCGTCCGCCCCGGTCAGCAGGGCGCTGGCGTCCAGGTCGAAGTCGGCGCCGGTCGTGGTGCGGGCGTCCCAGCCCAGGCCCACCTGGACGGCGGTCAGGTTCGGCGCCTCCTTGCTCAGCGAGACGTTGCCACCCTTGCTGAGGCTGACTCCCACGAGTCCTCCCAAGATCCGAGGGGAACGTTGAGTCCAGCGCCCCCGAGGTGCGGTTCCTTATGCGATCAACGCTTCGATCCTAGTGACGGGTTCCCCGGGCGGGGAGCCGTCTCCAGGGGCGCCGGACGGGCTCACGGAAGCTCGCGGGGGTACGCGGCCTACAGCTCGGCGAGGGCCGCGGCGTACTCGTTCAGGTCGCGGGCGTCGGGCAGGCCGTTGACGACCGTCCAGCGGACCACGCCCTCCTTGTCGATGATGAAGGTGCCGCGCACCGCGCACCCCTTCTCCTCGTCGAAGACGCCGTAGGCCCGGCTGGCCTCGCCGTGCGGCCAGAAGTCCGACAGCAGCGGGTACTCCAGGCCCTCCTGCTCGGCGAAGACGCGCAGGGAGAAGGGCGAGTCGCTGGAGACGGCGAGCAGCTGCACGTCGTCGTTGACGAACTTCGGCAGCTCGTCGCGGAGGGCGCACAGCTCACCGGTGCACACGCCGGTGAAGGCGAAGGGGTAGAAGAGCAGGACGACGTTCTTCTCGCCTCGGAAGTCCGAGAGGCTGACCGTCTCGCCGTGCTGGTTCTTGAGCGCGAAGTCCGGGGCCTTGGAGCCGACCTCGATGGCCATGGGTGCAATTCCCTTCGGGTCATGTCGACCGGTTCCGTCGCACCGGCCGCACCGCGCCCGCTACGCCGTTCGCGGCATGGGGCACCCACAGTGTGTCACTGCGCGAGGCGGGAATCGCCGCGCCCCCGCGGCTCGGCGGCCGACGGGGGCGCGGTCGGGAAGACGCGTGGGGAGACGGGCTCAGCGCTTTCCGGTGCGGGCGGCCTTGGGGGTGACCAGCCGGCTGCCGGTCCAGTCCTTGCCCGCGTTGATGCTCTTGGTCTGGGTCAGACCCGCGGTCTGGGCGGCGTCGCTGATGTCACTCGGCTCGATGTAGCCGTCGCGGCCGGGCTTCGGCGTCATCAGCCACACCGCGCCGCCTTCGTCGATCAGCCCGATGGCGTCCACCAGCGCGTCCGTGAGGTCGCCGTCCTCGTCGCGGAACCACAGCAGGACGCCGTCGGCCACGTCATCGTAGTCCTCATCGACGAGTTCCTGGCCGGTGACTGCCTCGATCCCTTCACGGAGTTCCTGCTCGACGTCGTCGTCGTAGCCGATCTCCTGGACCACCTGTCCGGGCTCGAACCCCAGCCGTACCGCCGGGTTGGTCCGCTCCTCCGCGTGGTCCGCGGTCGCGCTCACGGATTGCCTCCTGTCTTGGGGATGTCTGCTGCCCCGCACGTATGCAGGGTATTGGCCGTAGTCCACACGGACGGGGCGGTTCGCGCAAGTACCCGGCTGCCGAGACCGCCGAAACGGTGACTATTGCGGCCGTGTCACCGCACAACGCACCCCACACCGTGACGGCCATCACACTACTTTGCCTGCTTTGCGACGATAAGCGACGAGGCGGATCGGCGGAAGTCCGAACGGAAGCCGCCTGACGAGGACAGGGCACCGACCTGGCCCCTCCTGGGCGTAGAGTTGCGGTTTGGCCCGCCCGTCCGCCCACCGCCGTCACGACGGAGGCGCTGTGCGCGGCAGGGCCAGCCGTCGGCCGGGCACCCCTCGTACGTCGGCAGTCGCAGCGACCTGTCTCACCGAGTGGCGGTTACCACTCGGTAGAGGTGACGGATCTCCAGTCGCGGTACACGATGGAGGCGGCGCGACACAACAGAGCAAGACCTAGTAGCGAAGGAACAGCGTGGCTTCCGGATCCGATCGCAACCCGATCATCATTGGCGGCCTTCCCAGCCAGGTCCCGGACTTTGATCCCGAGGAGACTGCGGAATGGCTCGACTCGCTCGACGCGGCCATCGACGAACGCGGCCGTGAGCGCGCCCGCTACCTGATGCTCCGCCTCATCGAGCGCGCCCGTGAGAAGCGTGTCGCCGTGCCCGAGATGCGCAGCACGGACTACGTCAACACGATCGCCACCAAGGACGAGCCGTTCTTCCCCGGCAACGAGGAGATCGAGCGCAAGATCCTCAACGCGACCCGCTGGAACGCGGCCGTGATGGTCTCGCGCGCCCAGCGCCCGGGGATCGGCGTCGGCGGCCACATCGCGACCTTCGCCTCCTCGGCCTCCCTGTACGACGTGGGCTTCAACCACTTCTTCCGGGGCAAGGACGACGGCAAGGGCGGGGACCAGATCTTCTTCCAGGGCCACGCCTCCCCCGGCATCTACGCCCGCGCCTACCTGCTGGACCGGCTCGGCGAGCAGCAGCTCGACTCGTTCCGCCAGGAGAAGTCCAAGGCCCCCCACGGCCTTTCCAGCTACCCGCACCCGCGGCTGATGCCGGACTTCTGGGAGTTCCCGACCGTCTCGATGGGCCTCGGCCCGCTCGGCGCGATCTACCAGGCCCGGATGAACCGGTACCTGCAGGCACGCGGCATCGCCGACACCTCGGACTCCCACGTGTGGGCGTTCCTCGGCGACGGCGAGATGGACGAGCCGGAGTCGCTCGGCCAGCTCACCCTGGCCGCCCGTGAGGGCCTGGACAACCTGACCTTCGTCGTCAACTGCAACCTGCAGCGCCTCGACGGCCCGGTGCGCGGCAACGGCAAGATCATCCAGGAGCTCGAATCCGAGTTCCGCGGCGCCGGCTGGAACGTCATCAAGGTGATCTGGGGCAGCCGCTGGGACGCGCTCTTCGCGCGCGACAAGACCGGCGCGCTGATGCGCCGGATGATGGAAGTCGTCGACGGCGAGTATCAGACGTACAAGTCCGAGTCGGGCGCCTTCGTGCGCGAGCACTTCTTCAATACGCCGGAACTGAAGGCGCTCGTCGCCGACTGGTCCGACGACGACATCTGGAACCTGAACCGCGGCGGCCACGATCCGCACAAGATTTACGCGGCGTTCCACGCGGCCACGCACCATAAGGGCCAGCCGACCGTCATCCTCGCGAAGACGATCAAGGGCTACGGCATGGGCGAGGCCGGCCAGGCCATGAACATCACCCACCAGCAGAAAAAGATGCAGGTGGACCAGCTGAAGGCGTTCCGCGACCAGTTCCGCCTTCCGATCTCCGATGAAGAGATCGTCGGCGTGCCGTACCTCAAGTTCGAGGAAGGCTCGAAGGAGCTCGAGTACATGCGCGCGCGGCGCCAGGAGCTCGGCGGCTACCTGCCGGCGCGCCGCCAGAAGGCGCCCGAGTCGCTGCCCGTGCCGCCGCTCTCGGCGTTCGAGCCGCTTCTGAAGGGAACGGGCGAAGGCCGCGAGATCTCGACGACGATGGCGTTCGTGCGGATCCTCAACATCCTGCTGAAGGACAAGGCGCTCGGTAAGCGCGTCGTGCCGATCGTGCCCGACGAGTCGCGCACGTTCGGCATGGAGGGCCTCTTCCGCCAGATCGGCATCTGGAACCAGGACGGCCAGAAGTACGTGCCCGAGGATTCCGATCAGCTGATGTTCTACAAGGAGTCCGAAACCGGCCAGATCCTGCAGGAAGGGATCAACGAGGCCGGCGGCATGTGCGACTGGATCGCCGCCGCGACGTCGTATTCGACGCACGGCGAGATCATGGTGCCGTTCTACATCTTCTACTCGATGTTCGGCTTCCAGCGCATCGGCGATCTCGTCTGGGCAGCCGGCGACATGCGCTCGCGCGGCTTCCTGCTCGGCGGCACGGCAGGCCGCACGACGCTGAACGGCGAGGGGCTCCAGCATGAGGACGGCCATTCGCTCCTCTGGGCATCCTCGGTACCGAACTGCGTAAGCTACGATCCGACGTTCGGCTACGAGCTCGCCGTGATCATGCAAGACGGCCTGCGCCGGATGGTCCAGGAGCAGGAGGACGTGTTCTACTACGTCACGGTGATGAACGAGAACTACGAGCACCCGGCTATCCCGCAGGGGGACGATGTCGCTGCTCACATCATCAAGGGCATGTACTCGCTCAAGAAGGCGGACGCCGCCGGCAAGGCGCCTCGCGTGCAACTGATGGGCGCGGGCACGATCTTGAACGAAGTGATCGCAGCGGCGGATCTCCTGAAGAACGACTGGGGCGTGGCGGCCGACATCTGGAGCGTGCCGAGCTTCACCGAGCTCGCCCGCGAAGGGCAGGAAGCGGCGCGCTGGAACCTGCTGCACCCGACAGAGCCGCGCAAGCTTTCGCACGTTGAGACGCTGCTGAACGACACGCAGGGTCCGGTCATCGCTTCGACCGACTACGTGCGCGCGCTGGCCGACCAAATCCGCGCTTATGTGCCGCGCCGCTTCGTCGTGCTCGGCACCGACGGGTTCGGCCGCTCCGACACGCGCGAGAAGTTGCGCCACTTCTTCGAGGTCGATCGTTACTGGGTGACCGTGGCCGCGCTGAACGCGCTCGCCGATGAAGGTACGATCGAGCGTAAGGTCGTGGCCGACGCGCTGGCCAAGTACCGCCTCGACCCGAACAAACCCAACCCGATGACCGTTTAAAGCATCGCCTTTGCGCGATCCGACGCACGCGTGAGCCGCTTCTAGAGCGGCTCACGCGCGTGTGCCCTGGAGACACTAACAAATGAGTCAAGCGATCGAAGTCAAGGTGCCGGACAT
>CAYNNX010000112.1:0-19172 GCA_964398515.1 uncultured Streptantibioticus sp.
GCATGCCGCGCTCGGCGAGGAGGGTGAGCGCGGTGTCGGCGATCAGTTCGGCGCGGGGAGCGGTCTGCCGCGTCCGGGGCGGTGTCATGGGGCCAAACCTATCGACCCCGGGACCCATTGACTACAGGTGTAGTAACCTCGACCCCGAAGGCACTACACCTGTAGTAACCGTGTCGTCCGCAGGAGGACCCATGGCCCACGCGATCGTCATCGGCGCCGGAATCGGCGGACTGAGCGCAGCCGCGGCCCTGCACCGCACCGGCTGGCAGGTCACCGTCCTGGAACGGGCCCCCGCCCTGGAGGACGTCGGCGCGGGGCTGGGCCTCGCTCCCAACGCCCAGCGCGCCCTGGACGTCCTCGGGGCGGGCGAGGCCGTCCGGGCCATGTCCGCCTTCCAGGGCGAGGGCGGGCTCCGGCTGCCCAGCGGCCGCTGGCTCTCCAGGACCGACGGCGAAGCCGCCGCCGCCCGCTTCGGAGGCCCGGTCGTCATCGCCTACCGCCCCGAACTCGTGCGCCTGCTGGCCTCGTTGCCGCCCGCAGGCGCACTGCGCACCGGCTGCCGCGTGCGCTCGGTGGACCCGGGCGGCACCGACCGCCCCGCCCGGGTCGTCACCGACACCGGTGAACTCAAGGCCGCGCTCGTCGTCGCCGCCGACGGCATCCGCTCCACCGTCCGCTCGGCCCTCTTTCCGGCGCACCCCGGACCCCGCTACGCGGGGTTCACCGCCTGGCGCACGGTCGTCACCGGTGTCGACGCGCCGCACCAGGCGCAGGAGACCTGGGGACGCGGCCGGCTGTGGGGGACGTTCTGCCTCGGCGGCGGCCGGCTCTACGCCTACGCCACCGCCGTCACCCCGCCGGGCCGCCGCGCACCCGACGACGAGCGCGCCGAACTGCGCCGCCTGTTCGGCACCTGGCACGACCCCGTCCCGCGCATCATCGAGGCGGCCGACCCCGCCGCCGTCCTGCGGCACGACGTGTACGCGCTGACCGAACCGCTGCCCGCCTTCCACCGCGGCCGGGTCGCGCTGATCGGGGACGCCGCGCACGCCATGACGCCCAACCTCGGGCAGGGCGGCTGCCAGGCGATCGAGGACGCGCTGGTCCTCGCCCACCACGCCGCCCCGGACAGCGACCTGGGCCGGGCGCTCGCCGCCTACACCGCCGAACGTCTGCCCCGCACCACCGCCGTCGCCCGCCGCTCATGGCGCGTCGGGCGGCTCACCACCTGCTCCGCACGGCCCGCCGTGGCGCTGCGCACCGCCGTGTTCGCCGCCGTCAACCGGTTCGGCCCGCGGGTGGCGCTGCGCAGCATGGACGGCGTGCTCGACTGGTACCCGCCGCAGCTCCCGCCACCGGCGTCCCCGGTGACGGGTGAGCACGCCGTCACCGCGCCGGGGGAGCAGGGGCCGGCCGCCTCCTGACCCCGACGCCCGACCGGAACTCCCACGCCCCGGCGAGCAGCAGCAGGACCGCCGCGATCCGCGGCACCCAGTCGCCGAGCCGGTCGTAGGGGCTCGTGCCGCTCGCCAGCGGGACGGTGTAGAGGCGGGAGGTGGCGCTGCTCGTGCCCAGGCGCGGTCCGACCCGGTGCCCGCGGGCGTCGTACACCGCGCTGATGCCGGTCAGCGTCGCGTGGACCGTCGGGCGCCACGTCTCGGCGGCCCGCAGCGCCGCGAGCGAGGCGTGCTGCGAGGGCGCCCAGCTGTCCTGGAACGTCGACGTCGACGACTGGGCGACCAGCACCTGCGCGCCCCGGTCCGCCAGATGGCGGCTCATGTCGGGAAACGCCGACTCGAAGCAGATCAGCGGCCCGACGCGCACCTTCCCGGTGTCCATCACGACCTGCCGGGTGCCGCGCTGCCGGTCCGTGGGCGCCGCCTTGCCGACCGCCGTCGCCCAGCCGAGCACGGACCGGAACGGTACGTACTCCCCGAACGGCACCAGGCGCATCTTGTCGTAGCGGTCGCCGGTCGGCCCCTGCGGCCCCACGAGCACCGACGTCTTGTAGATGCCGCGGCGATCGGCGCGTTCGGCGTCCACGTTCACCAGCAGGTCCGCACCGACCTGCCGGGACAGCCGGGCCAGCCGCGCGCTGAGCTCCGGATGGTTCGCCAGGTCGTAGGCGACGCTGCTCTCGCCCCACACCACCAGATCGGGGTGGTCCCCGGCCAGTCGCTGCGTCAGCTCCACCCCGCGGTCGAAGCGTGCCAGGCCGCCGTCGAGGGTGCCCGGCTGCACCACCGCGATCCGCACCGTCCCGGCCCGGGGCGCGGCGGGCACCGCGAACCACACCGCCGTCGTGCCCGCCGCCACGGCCATCAGCGTGCCGCCTGCCACCACCCGGGCCTGGGGCACCGCGACCAGGGCGGCCAGCGCGGTGTTGACGGCGACCAGCACGAAGCTGACCAGCCACACCCCCCCGACGGACGCGAGCCGCAACGCGGGCGCCACCTGCCACTGGCTCGCGCCGAGCAGCCCCCACGGCCCCCCCAGGTACTGCCAGGAGCGCACCAGCTCGGCCATCAGCCACGCCGACGGCACCAGGACCACCGCCGCGGCCACCGCACCGGCCCCGGGCACGCCGCCGAGCAGCCGCCACACCAGCCAGCCCCACGGCGCCCACATCAGGCCGAGCAGCGCGCCTATCACGACGATGAACACGCTCAGCGACGGCAGCAGCCAGTGGTGGACGGCGAGCATGAACCCGGTCCCACCCAGCCAGCCGTCCAGCGCCGCCCGGCGCCCCGAGGCCGCCGAGCGGGCCAGCAGGATCAGCGGGACCAGCGAGACGTAGGCGAGCCACCACAGGGCCGGGGCGGGGAACGAAAGCGCCGGTATCGCACCGGCACACAACGCCAACGCCCCACGCCACCAGGGAGAGGAGAGCGAGGGGCGGCTCCGGAGGCCGGCAGGTGCCCGGCCGGTCGCCCCCGGGCCGGATCCGGGCCGCACCCCCCGCCGCGCCGCCGCGCCCGGGCGCCAGGTCACCTTCGAGATCGTGGACACGTATCCAGCCTCCCCGGGTCCGGGTGGGGACAACCGGGCCGTGGATCACCGGCCCGCCGCGAACGAGCGTCCGCGCCGCCGCCGGCTGCGCCCGGTGGCGTTCACCTCCCAGTGTTGGCCGCCCGGGCGGCGAGGCCAACCGGTGGGACCCGCGCGGGCGTCAGGACGGCGCCGGTACCAGGGAGCGCAGCAGCTCGGGACCGGCCTCCTCAAGGCTGTCCAGCACGGTACGGCCCGGCCCGGGGAGGATCGGCACGACCGAGGGGACCGCCAGCACCCGGCATCCGGCCGCCTGCGCCGAGGCCACGCCGGTCGGGGTGTCCTCCACGGCCACACAGCGCGCCGCCGCCACGCCGAGCAGACCGATCGCGGCCAGGTACGGATCCGGGTCCGGCTTGGTGCGCCGGGTGTCGTCGGCCGAGACCGTCACGTCGAAGCGGGACCGGTCCAGCACTTCGAGGACCAGGTTCACCACCCGCCGCGGCGAGGCCGAAACCAGCGCGGTGGCGACCCCCTGCGCCCGCACCGCGTCGAGCAGCGCGAGCGCCCCGGGCAGGGGCTCGACCCGCTCGGCGACCAGCTCGGCGAAGCCCGCGTCGAGCTCGGCGGCGAGCTCCGCGGGCGGGCGGTCGGTCCCGGTGACGCTCAGCAGATGGCCGGCGGCGTCCCCGACGGACCGGCCGAGCACCCCGGGGACGTCCTGTTCGGTGAGCGTGTGGCCCAGCTCGGCCGCCGTGCGCTCGACCGCCTGCCACCAGATCCGCTCGGTGTCGACCAGGGTGCCGTCCATGTCGAACAGCACCGCCTGAAGACCCTCCGGGCTCACGCGGCAGCCTCGGCGCAGTCGTCGACCAGTACCGGGCGCTCCGGGAGCGTCACGGTGGCCGAGGCCCCCGCGGGCAGCGCCGTCGCGTCGTGGCTGGGCACATCGGCCTTGACCGTGGTCCCGTCCGGCAGCGCGATCGTCAGGCGGGTCACCGCGCCGTGGAACGCGGTGGCCACGATCCGGGACGCGCCGGCCGCGTCGGCGGCGGCCTCGATCGACTCGGGCCGCACAAGTACCTGCACCGTGCCCGAAGCCGGGGCGGTGCCGCGGACCGGCAGCCGCCGGCCGAGGACCTCGACGGTGCCGTCGCCCAGCGCCCGGCCCGGCAGCCGGTTCATGGTGCCGACGAACCCGGCGACGAACGCGGTCGCGGGCGTGTCGTACAGCTCGGCGGGGGAGGCGCACTGCTCCAGCCGCCCGTCGCGCATGACCGCGACCCGGTCGGCGGTCGACAGCGCCTCCTCCTGGTCGTGCGTGACCAGGATCGCGGTGATGCCCAGATCCTGCTGCAGGCGGCGGATCTCCTCCCGCAGCTGCACCCGGACCTTGGCGTCCAGCGCGGACAGCGGCTCGTCCAGCAGCAGCACCTTCGGCCGCAGCGCCAGCGCCCGGGCGAGGGCGACGCGCTGCTGCTGACCGCCGGAGAGCTGGTGGGGGTAGCGGTCGGCGTGCTGCGGCAGGCCGACCAGCTCCAGCAACTCCTGGGCGCGCGAGCGCCGTTCGGCGGTGCCGACCTTGCGCATCCGCAGGCCGAAGGCGACGTTGTCGGCCGCCGTCAGGTGCGGGAAGAGGCTGTAGGACTGGAAGACCATCCCGGCGTCACGACGGTGGGCCGGGACGTCGGTCAGGCCGTCGTCTTGCCGCACCCGGACGGGCCGAGCAGCGCCAGCAGTTCGCCCGGGCTGGCGGCGAGATCGAGGCCGTCGAGTGCCTTGGTGGCGCCGAACGACTTGTACAGCGACCGGAATTCCACGGTCATGAAGCAGACTCCTGCGGAACGAGCGCCGGAACGGCCGCGGTGCGGCGCCCCCGGCGGGGGATACGGGTACGGGTGCGGCCGGCCACCGCGAGCACCAGCAGCAGCACCCAGGTGACGAACAGGCTCAGCACCGACACGGCCACCGACAGCTGCGCCTGGTCACCGCCGACGCCGACGATCCACACGGCGAAGGTGCGGAACCCCAGCAGATTGCCGACCGTGAACTCGCCCAGCACGAGCGCGAGTGTCAGGAACGCGGTGTTCAGCAGCGCACCGCGCAGGTTGGGCAGCACCACCTGGAAGACCGCCTGCGCCCGGCCCGCACCGCAGCTGCGCGCGGCCTCCATCAGGGTGGCCACGTCCACCGCGCGCAGCCCGGCGTCCAGTGCCCGGTAGGCGAGCGGCAGGGCCATCACCGTGTAGGCGAGGACGAGGACGACCGGGAAGTCCTGGTTCTGCACGGCGACGAAGGTCTGGAACAGCGGCGTGCGCGACAGGTACTGCGGCCCCCACCTGAGCACCCCGCTGTATCCGGCCACCAGCGCCACCGAGGGCACCACCAGCGGCAGGGAGCAGACGACCTCCAGCACCGGCCGCAGCCGGGGCGAGCCCAGCCGCACCGCGAGGAGCGCGGGCACCAGCAGTCCGAGCACCACCACGATGGTCACCGCCGCCAGCTCCAGGCTCAGCAGCAGGCTGTCGGTGAACCCGGCGGCACCGAGGATCCCGGTGTACGCCGACAGGGTGAACCCGTGGCCGGGCACCTGGACGGTGAAGACCACGGAGGCCGCCAGCGGCACGAGGAAGTAGAGCCCGGCCGCCAGCCCGACGGCACCCCGCCACCAGCGGGGCCGTCGCGTCATCGGTCCAGCCATCGGGCGCTCCTTCGCTGCAGCGGTACGTACACGGCCATGACCGCCCCGGCCACCAGCACCATGTCGAGGCTGAGGGCGAGCGCCACGTTGCCCTGGCCCACCAGCACGTTGCCGGACAGGGCGTCGGCGATCTGCAGGGGCAGCAGCGGCACGGAGCTGCCGACCATCGCGGCGGCGGTGGCGTAGGCGGCGAACGCGCTGCCGAACAGCAGCACGTAGCCGCCGAGCAGCGAGGGCGCCAGCACCGGCAGCGCCACGTGCAGCCAGTACTGGCGGCCGGTGGCGCCGTTGTTCAGCGCCGCCTCACGCCATCCGGACCGCAGCCCCTCCAGGGCGGGGGTGATGGTGAGCACCATCAGCGGCAGCAGGAAGTACAGGTAGACCAGGACCAGGCCCCAGAAGCTGTACAGGCTCCAGCCGTGCGCGGCCAGCCCGAAGTACCGGGTGACCACGCCCGCGTTGCCGAGGGTGGCGACGAAGGCGAAGGCCAGCGGCACTCCGCCGAAGTTGGCGAGCACCCCCGAGGCGGACAGCACCGCGCCGCGCAGTGCCTGGCTCCTGGAGGTCACCACGGCGTGCGCCAGCGGGAGTCCGAGGACCGTGCCCAGCAGCGCGGACAGGGCCGACAGCCGCACGCTGCCCCACAGGGCGGTGAGGTATGCGCCGTGCGTGGCGGCGGACAGGTTCGTCAGCGTTGCGTGGACCCCGCCGGGCGCGTCGGCGCTCGTGGTGAACGCGCCGGACAGGATGGCCACGGCGGGCAGACCGAAGGCCACCGCCATGAACAGCAGGAGAGGCAGGGCGGCCAGGGTCCCTCCGGCCGCCCGCCGCCGGAATATCGGGGTCATCACGAGACGGCCTTGGACCAGCCCTCGGTGACGGTCTTCTTGGCCTTGTCGACCTGCGCCGGGGCCGGGAAGGCCGGGGTGCCGGTCACCGCCGGAAGCTTGGCGGCGGCCGCCTTGTCCAGCGTGCCGTCCTGCTTCATGGCGTCCATCAGCGCGGGCCGCGCGTAGCCCTTGAGGAACAGGTTCTGGCCCTCGGCGCTGTACAGGTACTCCTCCCACAGCCGGGCCGCCGCCGGGTGCGGCGCGGAGGCGTTGACCGCCTGCGAGTAGTACTGCGCGTAGATGCCGTCGGAGGGCACGGAGACCTGCCAGTCCACGCCCTTGGAGCGCATCTCGTCGGTGTAACCGGCGTTCAGGTAGTCCCAGTTGACCGAGATCGGGGTCTCGCCCTTCTGGATGGTGGCCGGGGTCGTCTCCACCGGGTCGAAGTTGCCGGCCTGCTTGACCTTGCCGAAGAAGTCGATGCCGGGCTGGATGTCGTCGAAGGAGCCCTTGTTGGCGAGCGAGGCGGCGTACACCGCGCCGAAGGCGGCACCGGCCTTGGTCGGGTTGCCGTTGAGCGCGACCTGGTTCTTGTACTCGGGCTTGAGCAGGTCGGCGAAGGTCTTGGGGCACTCCTTGACGCGCTTGGCGTCGCAGCCGATGGAGACGTAGCCGCCGTAGTCGTTGTACCAGCGGCCCTGCGCGTCCTTCTGGTTCGCGGGGATCTTGTCGAAGGCGGCGACCTTGTACGGTGCGAACAGGCCCTGCTGGGCGCCGCTGAGCGCGAAGGCGCTGCCGAGGTCGACCACGTCGGGCGCCCGGTCCTGGCCCTTGCGGGAGGCGATCGCGTTGATCTCGTCCTGGCTGGCGCCGTCCGGGTTCTCGTCGTTGACCTTGATGCCGTACTTCTTGGTGAAGCCGTCGATGACCGCGCCGTAGTTCGCCCAGTCCCGCGGCAGGGCGATCGCGTTGAGCGTGCCCTCCTTCTTCGCCGCTGCGACCAGTGCGTTCATCCCGCCGAAGTCGGCGGCCGAGGTGGCGGTGGCGGCGCTCTTGCCGCTCGCGGTGGTGCTCGTGGCGGGTGCCGCGCCGCAGGCGCTGAGGGTGACCGCCGCGGCGGCCAGGACACCTACGGAGCCGAGGGCCCGGCTCAGGGGCACGTTCACGGGGTTCTCCTCGCGGAATCTCAGTTGGCTGTACAACTCGACGCGCTCAGTACGACGGACCCCGGTGGCCGGAAGGTGAACACGTGGCCGAAAACCGACGACGGTCCCGGGAACGGAGCGGATGGCTCCGTGACCGAGGTTTAGGCTCGCCACGGGAACGTGACGGAAAGCGACGGAAAGCAGGGCGGGTTCACAGGTGGCGGAAGGCAAGACGACGATGTACCGGAAGCTCGCCGCCGACCTCCGGCAGGCCATAGCCGAGGGGGCCTACGGCTCCGGCGGCCGGCTCCCCGCGGAGAGCGAGCTCGCGCGAGGCTACGGCGTCTCCCGCGGCACGGTCCGCCAGGCGCTCGCCCTGCTGCGCGCCGACGGCCTGGTCACCTCCCGCCGCGGCACGCGCCGCGTCGTCCTGGGCACCGCCCGGGTGCAGACCTTCAGCGAGCAGGTGAGCTTCACCCGCTGGGCCCGCTCCCTGGGCGAGGAGCCCGGCGGCCGGGTGGTGAACGTCGAGCGGCGCCCCGCCGACGAGGTGGAGCGCGAGCAGTTGCGGCTCGCCGACGGCGAGGAGGTCTGCCTGGTGCTCAGGGTGCGCACCCTGTCGGGGGTGCCGGTGATGGTCGAGCGTTCGGCGTACCCGCTCCGCATAGGCGAGATCGTCGCCGCCCTAGACCCCGCCGCCGTCTCGCACACCGTGCCGCTGGAGGAGCGGGGGGTGGTCTTCGCCGACACCCACCACACCATCGACATCGTCTTCGCCGACGCCGACGACGCCCGCCTGCTGGGCTGCCGCACCGGTGACCCCCTGCTGCGGGAGCGGCGGCGCAGCACCGATCCGGCGGGCACGCCCGTGGAGTGGTCCGAGGACCGCTACCTGCCTGGCACCGTGGCGTTCAGCGTCCACAACTCGCGCGCCGCCAGCGCCCTGTCGCGGCGCACGGCCCTGTAGGCCGGGCGCCGGGTTGTACAGCCAGTTGTACAGCCAACCCGCGGCCTCGGCGGTCCGTTGACACAGTCCCCGGGCTGGATCAGACTCGGGCGGCGAATGCAATGTGAACGGAAGTTCACCGGCGAACAGGGGACCGCTGATGACCACGCGGGATGTCTACATCGTGGACGCCGTCCGCACCCCCGTCGGCAAGTACGGCGGCGCGCTGGCGGGCGTACGCCCCGACGACCTCGCCGCCCACGTCGTACGCTCCCTCGTCGCCCGCACCCCGCAGCTGGACCCGGCCCGCATCGACGACGTGGTGTTCGGCAACGCCAACGGCGCCGGCGAGGAGAACCGCGATGTGGCCCGCATGGCCGTGCTGCTGGCCGGGCTGCCGGTCACCGTGCCCGGCTCGACGGTCAACCGGCTGTGCGGCTCCGGCATGGAGGCGGTCATCCAGGCGTACCGGGCCGTCGCGCTCGGCGACGCCTCCATCGTGGTCGCCGGCGGCGTGGAGTCGATGAGCCGCGCCCCCTGGGTGCTCCCCAAGCCGGAACGCGGCTTCCCCGCGGGCCACCAGGAGCTGTACTCCACCACCCTCGGCTGGCGCATGGTCAACCCCGCGATGCCGAAGGAGTGGACGGTCTCCCTCGGCGAGGGCGCCGAACTCGTCGCCGACCGCCACGGCATCACGCGCCAGGCGCAGGACGCCTTCGCCCTCGCCAGCCACGAGAAGGCCGCCCGCGCCTGGAAGGACGGCCTGTACGGGGCCGAGGCGGTCCCCGTCGAGGGCACGGACCTCGTACGGGACGAGACCATCCGCGAGACCACCTCCCTGGAGAAGCTGGCGGGACTCAAGCCGGTCTTCCGGGAGAACGGCACGGTCACCGCGGGCAACGCCTCCCCGCTCAACGACGGTTCGGCCGCCCTGCTCATCACCGACGCCGACGGCCTGAAGGCCACCGGACGCGAACCCCTCGCCCGCGTCCGGGCCTCGGCCGTCACCGGCATCGATCCGCAGTTCTTCGGCCTCGGCCCGGTCGAGGCGGTCGGCCGCGCACTCGCCAAGGCCGGGCGGAGCTTCGCCGACCTGCTGACGTTCGAGCTCAACGAGGCCTTCGCCGCCCAGGCGTTGGGGTGCCTGGCCGAATGGCCCGAGCTGGACCCGGCGATCGTCAACCCGCGCGGCGGCGCCATCGCCATCGGCCACCCGCTGGGCGCGTCCGGCGCCCGGCTCGCCGGTGCCGTCGCCCACCAGCTCGCCGCCGCCGGATCCGGCACCGGGCTCGCCGCCCTGTGCATCGGGGTGGGGCAGGGGCTCGCCCTCGTGCTGGAGAGGTAGCCCTGCGCGGGTAGTGCTACGCGGGGTTGCCCATCGACCGGAGCGGCGGTGCGGGCAGCACCAGTTCGGCGCGGCGCCGCCAGGTGTAGCGGGTCAGGAGCCGGTGGCGGGCGTGCGCACCCAGGCGCCGGCGCAGCGACGCGTCGGCGGCGAGGTTCTCCACGGTGGCCGTCCACGCGGCCAGGTCGCCCGGCGGGCACAGCACACCGTTCACCCCGTCCTCCACCACCTCGCGCAGCACGGGCAGGTCGGAGACGACCATCGCCTTGCCGTGCGCCATGTACTCGAAGAGCTTGAGCGGCGACATCCACCGCGCGTTGTCCCCGGTGCCCCCGGCGCACGGCACCCGCGTCCGGTAGGGCGCCAGCACCAGGTCGAAGAAGGGCTGGTAGGCGGGGATGGCACCGGGCGGCCGGTGGCCGTGGAAGTGCACGTTGGGCAGATCGCTGCGGCCGCGCCAGAACGCCAGGTCCCGCGGTGTGCCGCCGACCAGGTGCACGTCCACGTCGGGCAGGCGCGCGGCCACGCCCAGGATCACGTCCACCCCGCGACCGGGGTAGAGGTGGCCGACGTATCCCACGCTCGGCGCTCCGGCCCGCCCCGGCAGGGTGACCCGGGGTGACCGTGCGGGGTCCGGGTCCGCCGCGCCGGGGAGGACCACCGCGCGGCTGCCGGCGAGTTCGGGGTAGACCCGCCGGTAGGCCTCGGCCAGCGCGCGCGTGGCGAACACCACGCGCAACAGCGCCGGATGACGCAGCAGCCGGCGCTCGGTCTCCCGGTAACGCGGGTCCTCCCACAGCAGCCGCGTCTCATAGACCACGGGCGCCAGGTCGGCGGCGGCGCACAGGCAGTAGGGGTCGCCGCCGTAGAGCAGGTCGGGCCGGGCCCGGCGGCCCAGGCCCGCCCGCACCCGCAGCGCGCGCCGCCATGCTCCCGCCGGGCCCGGCTCGGGCGCGGCGACCGTGCGCACCGGGAAGCGGTGGTGCACGCCGTAGTAGCCGTACAGGTCGCCGCAGGTGTCGTGACCGGGCTGGGCATAGAGCGTCACGTCGTGGCCGGCGCTGCTGAAGGCGTCGCACATGCGCATGACGTGGATGCCGCCGGAGAACCCGGACGGGACGCTTCCGCTGTGCAGACAGGCGATACGCACCGGCTGCCTCCTCCTCGAACGGACCGCTCGGGGCGCCCTTCGCTTACAGCTACCCCGCGTGTCCATGAACTCACCACCTGCTATCGGGAGGAGGCCGGGCGATCCGGCCATGCGCGATCGGCCTGCGCCGGGCCTTGCGGAGGGCGGCCCGGATCGCCTGCCGGGGAGCCAGCGGTGTCACAGCGGGTGCGCAGGGGGCGGGCGTGCCCATGGAGCGTGCTCCGTATGGCACGCGCCCGCTCGCTATCCGGCCCTCAACGCGCTCGCCGGGACGCCGGATCTGGCCGAGACCGGCTCACTGCGGCGCAGGTCCGGTGGCCGCGATCACCGCGAACGTGCCGCCCTGCGGGTCGCTGACCACGGCCATCCGGCCGGCCGACATGTCGAACGCCGGCTGGAGCACCGAGCCGCCGGCGCGCGCCACGGCGGCCACCGTGCTGTCGGTGTCCGCCACCGAGAAGTACGTCAGCCAGTGCGACGGCGTGTCCGGCGGCAGCGCCTCGCCCAGCGGCTGCATCCCGCCGACCGGGCGCCCGCCCACGGTCAGCGCGTAGTACCCGGGCACCTGCTCCATCGGCGCGGATTCCAGGCCCAGGGCGCTGCGGTAGAACGCCGCGGCGGCGCCCGGGTCGCTGGTGTTGAGCTCGTTCCACACCATCGCCCCGGGTTCGTTCACCACCTGCGCGCCGATGAACTCGACCGGCTGCCACCCGCCGAACACCGCGCCCGTCGGATCTGCGGCCACCAGCATGCGCCCGGCCGTCATCACGTCGGTCACCGGCATCAGCACGCGCCCGCCGTTCTCGGTGATCGCCGCGGCGGTGGCGTCGGCGTCCGCCGAGGCGAGGTAGGTGGTCCACGCGGTCGGCGGCGTCGGCTGCCCCTCGCCCACCGGGGGTGTCTGCCCGATCCCGGCGACCGGCAGCCCGCGCAGGGTGCACACGGCGTATCCGCCGGTCTCCGGTGGACCGGGCTCGCCCGACCACCCGAACAGCTCCGCGTAGAAGTCGAGGGCGGCACGCTGGTCGGGCGCCGCCAGATCGGCCCAGCAGGGCGTGCCGGGCGCGTACGGGGCTGTGACCTCGGGCATGGCTCTCGTCCTCCGTCCGCGGAACATCCGCCGCGGGCACGCGAGCGGACCGGCGTGCCCCCTTGACCCACCCTGACCGTGTCCGGGCCACCCCGCCACTCGGCCGCGCACATGGGAGCGCCCCCGGGGGAGGGGATCCCCGGGGGCGCTCGGTCGCGTACGGCGAGCCGGCAGCAGGGTTACCGGTTGACGCAGACGTTGCCGAACGCGGGGTTCAACAGCGCGAGGAGGCCGACGGAGTTGCCGCAGACGTTGATCGGCATGTTGATCGGGATCTGGATCACGTTGCCCGACAGGACGCCCGGAGAGCCGGCCGCGACGCCGTGGGCCCGCGCCCCGTGCTCCTCGTGCTGGTAACGGCGGTACTCGACGAAGTGAGCGCCGCGACCCTCGTGCCGATCGTGGTCATGAGCCGAAGCGACGCCCGCACCGGCGACCACGACGGCACAGCCGACGACGGCGACCGCCACCGAGGTGAGCATTCTCTTCATTCCCGAGTCTCCTGTTCACCGAAGGGGTGCCGCCATCGTGAACACTCTTCCGGCGGTCCGTGGAGCCGTGACGCGCCTGATCAACCTATCGACATACCAGGTTTCACCCCGGTGGCCGACCCACTGGGCTTGGGCCCGACTTGTTACAGATCGTCGCCGCGGGGCAGTCGGCTGGCAGGGGCGCGAACGCCTGGGCACCGAGGCCTGGAGGTGGTGCAGATGGACGGTCCCAGACTGTCGCCCAGCGAACAGCGGACTCTGCACGGAATCGAGGCGATGCTGCAGGAACAGGCCCCCGAGCTGGACCGGCGGCTGCGCACGCTGGATCCGGCGGGACACGAGCCCCTGTGGTGGACCGTGTGCCGTCCGAAGATCGCGTTCGCGCTCGGCGTCCTGTCTGTGGCACTGCTGATCGTCGGTGTCCGCTTCGACTCGACCGCCGCGGTCTGGGCGTTCGCCGTGCTGTGGGTGGCGACCCTCGCGGTGACCCTCGGTGCGCTGTGCCGCTGGACCGCGGTGGAGCGCTGCCGGCAGCGCAGGCCACGGTGAGCGCGGCGAGTGGGGCCGGGCATGGACACGGGGTGGCCGGGCAGACGCCCTGGCGGAGGTGTGATGGCAATGGTCCCCATTCTGCTCGTCCTGCTTCTCGCGGTCGTCCTCTTCGGACTCGGGTTCGCGGTCAAGGTGCTGTGGTGGATCGCGCTGGCGGTCCTGGTCGTCTGGCTGCTCGGATTCCTCGTCCGCGGCGCGGGGTCGGGCGGTGGCCGAGGCCGCTGGTACCGGTGGTGAGCGACCGGTGGTGAACGCCGCGCGGCGCGACCGCGCCGCGCGGCCCGTGCCGGGTCAGGATGGAGGCATGCTCCTCGCCGAGGTCGCCCGCACATCGCGTGAGGTGGCCGCCACCTCAGCGCGCTCGGCCAAGGTCGACCTGCTCGCCGATCTCTTCGCCGCGGCCGAGCCCTCCGAGGCCCCCGTGGTCATCACGTACATGGCAGGGGGGCTGCCGCAGCGCAGGATCGGCGTCGGATGGAGCACGCTCTCCGAGCGCGTACCCCCCGCCCCCGAGCCGCGGCTGGCCGTGCTGGAGGTGCACCTGGCGCTCAGCCGGATCGCGGCGGTGGTCGGCGAGGGCGCGCAGAGCGAGCGCAGGCGGCTGCTGCACGAGCTGATGGCCACCGCCACCGCCGAGGAGCAGCGCTTCCTCACCGCCCTGATCAGCGGCGAACTGCGCCAGGGCGCCCTGGACGCGCTGGCCGTCGAAGGCCTCGCCAGGTCCGTCGGGGTAGCCCCCGCCGAGGTGCGCCGGGCCGTCATGCTCGGCGGATCGCTGGGTGCGGTGGCCGAGGGGCTGCTGGCCCGCGGCGCCGAGGCGCTCGACGACTTCCGGCTGGAGGTGGGCCGGCCGGTGCTGCCCATGCTCGCCCACACCGCCAAGGACGTCGGCGAGGCCCTGGACCGGCTCGGGCCCTGCGCGGTGGAGGAGAAGCTCGACGGGATCCGGGTCCAGGTCCACCGCGACGGAGAGCGGGTCCGCGTCTACACCCGTACCCTCGACGAGATCACCGACCGCCTCCCCGAAGTCGTCGCCGAGGCGCGTTCGCTCCCCGCCGAACAGGCGGTGCTGGACGGGGAGGTCCTCGCCCTCGGGGCGGACGGACGCCCCCGCCCCTTCCAGGAGACCGCCGGGCGTGTCGGCTCCCGCCTCGACGTGACGGCCGCCCAGGCATCGCTGCCGGTCTCGCCCGTCTTCTTCGACCTGCTCTACGTCGACGGCCGCGACCTGCTGGAACGCTCCACCGCCGAGCGCCATGCCGAACTCGCCCGGCTCGTGCCCGAACCACTGCGCGTACGCCGCCTGGTGGCCGCCGATCCGGGGGAGGAGCGCACCCGTGCGGCGGTCGAGGAGTTCACCTCCGCCACACTGGACCGCGGCCACGAGGGTGTCGTGGTCAAGGCGCTCGACGCCCCCTACAGCGCGGGACGCCGCGGCGCCTCCTGGCTCAAGGTCAAACCGGTGCACACCCTCGACCTGGTCGTCCTCGCCGCCGAATGGGGCCACGGGCGGCGCACCGGGAAGCTGTCCAACCTGCACCTGGGAGCCCGCCGCCCGGACGGCACCTTCGCCATGCTCGGCAAGACCTTCAAGGGCCTCACCGACGCCATGCTGGCCTGGCAGACCGAACGCCTGCTGGAACTGGCCGTGCGCGACGAGCGGTGGGGCGTGGTCGTGCGCCCCGAACTCGTCGTCGAGATCGCCTTCGACAGCGTCCAGCGCTCCCCGCGCTACCCCGAGGGGGTCACCCTGCGCTTCGCCCGCGTGCTGCGCTACCGGGAGGACAAGAGTGCCCAGGAGGCCGACACGGTCGAGGCCGTACACAACTTCCGGCCCTGACGGCACCGCACTTCCCGGCCTGACACCCCGGCAGACGTCGGCTCGCGGGCGGCGGTCGCCAGCGCACAATGAGCCCATGACCTTCAGCCGCAGCGACGTGCCCGAGCACCTGATCATCAGGATCACGCAGCAGAGCGACCCGGTATCGGCCGTCACCGAGGACGACGCCTGGCGGGCCCTGGACGCCTACCCGCAGGTGGTGGCGGTGGGGCCGGTTTTCGGGCTCGCCGAACTGGACCCGGCCGCGCCCGGCGTGCCCTCGCCGCGGCACTGGCGGCTGCTCACCCTCGGCGACACCGCCCCGCAGGCCGCCCGCGACGCCCTGTCGGCGCGCCTGGAGCGACTCGCCCGGGAGAGCGACGACCGCGCCGCCCGTGAGAAGTACACGGCCGCCGCACACCGCGTGGCGCGTGAGGGCGCCGACGAGGTGACCGTGGCGGCCGGGCACCGCTACCGCGTCGTGCGCGCCGAGCAGTTCGCCCGGATGGGCCCGGACGGGCCCGAGCCGCCGCGCCCCACCGACCCCGACGCCGCGGCCACCGGCGACGGCCACCGGGTGCCCGCCCGCACCACCGGCTTCGTCCTCGACCCGGCCGCTCCCACCGGGCCCAGCGACGGCCTGCTGCGGCTGGAACTGCTCCCCGTCGCCCCAGCCGGCGGGGAGGTTCCGGAACGGGTGCGGGCCGAGGCCGCCATGGCCGTGCAGACGCACCCGGGCGGAGTGCTGCTGCCCACCGAGTTCGCCGTGGCCGAGGAGGTCGACGGCCGCTGGCAGACGCTGTCGGGCTCCAACCCGAGCCCGCAGAGCGCCCGCGACGCCCTCGCCCACTACTTCCGCCACCTGCTCCCCGACACCCTGCGCCCGGGCGAGGAGGCCCGCGCCCGCTACGGGCAGGCCGCCGACCGGCTCGACGCCGAACGCTGCGACGAGATCACCGTCCTCGGCAGGCGCTTTCGCGTGGTACGGGTCGAGCAGCTCGTGCGCGTGGGGCACGACGGCCCCGAGCCCCCGCGGGGCTGTGACGACGGGCGCCGGACGGAGTGAACGCCCGACCGGTTGACGCGGCGTCAAGCCAGCGGAGTGAGCGGTCCCTTCTGCCGCAAGGCCGACCGGCGTGTGATTCCGGTCATCGGACGAGTCGCCCTTATGGTGAGCATTCGCGTGGTCTGGTACGACACGTGAGGTACGTGCCGGGATGAGGAACCCGGCTGATCGGGAGGAAAGGCCGCTGTGAGTCCTTCGGTTCGGACGGTCCCGGGAGTCGCCGGTAAAGCGGTGCCTGCCGGCGGGAGACCCGAAGGGCAACGGGCGAGCCTGCCGGGGCGCGCACCGGCGGAGCGGGCACCGTACGCCCTGGGGGCGTACCGGGGCAGGGGCGTCGCGACCTTGCGGCCGGGGCGGTACGCCGGGCCGGGGATCGCCAGGCACCGCGCGCCGCGCCGTGTCCGGCTGCCGCTGCTGGTCCTGGCCGTCCTCGGCGCCGGTGCGCTGGGCACCAACCTGCTGCTGAGCACCCCTCGGTTGCTGCCGTGGAGCACCGCCCCGGCTGCGGTGCGCCTGCACGAGCCCGGTTCCCGGTCCGGGGAGCCGGGCTTCGACGGCCCGCTGCGGCAGGGTGCGCCGCAGCCCGGTGAGGCCCCCGCGGGGCGGCTGCCCGGCCTCGGTCCGCGCACGCTCTCCCAGATCCCGGCGGGCACCCGCCAGGCGCTGGTCGTCACGGGTGAGAGGGCGAACTCATGGCGCTCGACGGCCACGCTGTGGAGCCGCGCCGACGACGGCACCTGGCGCCAGGGGCCCACCTGGCCCGCCCACAACGCGCTGCGCGGCTGGACCGCCGACCACCACGAGGGCGATCTGCACAGCCCGATCGGGGTGTTCACCCTCACCGCCGCCGGCGGCCTCAAGCCCGATCCGGGCACCCGCCTGCCCTACGACCGGTCCTCCGCGTTCCGCGCGGTGGGCGCCGGCTTCGAAGGCGAGCCGCTGACCGGCTCGTTCAACTACGTCGTCGCCATCGACTACAACCACGTCCCCGGAGCCTCGCCGCTGGACGGCCGTACGCCGTTGGGCGCCGACCGCGGGTCGGGGCTGTGGATCCACGTCGACCACCAGGGGCCCACGCACGGCTGCGTGGCGCTCTCCCGCAGGCACATGGTCGAGCTGCTCAGGGCCCTCGACCCGGCCGACCACCCCGTCATCGTGATGGGGGACCGGGACGCCCTGCGCGCCTGACCCCTGCCGCCCGCGCGCCGGTTCAGCGGATCCGGACCGGGGTGCCGGGACGTTTGACGGCCCTGCCCACGACGACGGTGTCGAGGGCGTCCACCTCGAAGGGCGCCAGCTCCTCGGTGATGAAGCGGTACAGGTGGCCCCGGTCGCGCACCCAGACCGCGATCTGCAGATTGGCCGGCCCCGAGGTGGCCAGGGCCCCGTGGACCGCCGGGTGCGCGGCCAGGGCGCGGCCCACCGTGTCGAGGCGCCCGGGCGGCACCTGCATCCACAGATTGGCGTCCGTGGCGAGCCCGAGCCGGCGCGGGTCGATCACCGCGTGCGTGCGCAGCGCACCCCGTTCGGCCAGGGCGGCCAGCCGTCGGCGCACGGTGGACTCGGGCAGGCCGGTGGCGGCCGCCAGCGCTGCGGAGGGCCGGCGGGCGTCGGGGGCCAGCGCCGCCAGCAGCCGCCGGTCGGTCTCGTCGAGCGGCTCGCCGGCCGGTGCCGTGGCGGTCACCGGAGTCAAGGCGGCGCGTTCGGCCGGGGACAGGGCGTCGTAGCGCCAGTCGGAGGCTTCGGAGAAGACGTGCAGCACCGGTACGGCGGTCACCGCCGCCACCGCCGAGGTCGCCGGGAGCTGGTCGAGGACGAGCCGGTTGCGCGATGCGGGATCGGTCAGCGCGATCGCGCCGATCTCGTCACCGCCGGCGGAGATGTCGATGAACGGGATGTCGTCCCGTGCGGCGAGCGCGGCGGCCACCGCGTCCATCCGGCCGCGCAGCACCCGGACCCGCAGCAGCATCGCCTCCATCGAGGCCGGGCGCGGCGGGACCCCGAGGACCCGCACGGTCCCGGAGCCGGTCAGCGCGGCCAGGCGGCGGCCGACCGTGCGGGGGCTGAGCCCGAGGACCTCCGCCGCGCGCCGCGCGCTCACCCGGCCGTCGCACTGCAGTGCGGCGAACAGCCGCCGATCCCGGTCGTCGAGGATCTCATCCGCCGTTTCCGAAGACACGAGGAGCATTTTCGCTCATGCACAGCTCCTCAAGCGCCTCCGCCGTACGGGCGTGGCCGAGGCTGGACGCGTCGCAGCGGCCCCACCGAGGACCTTTGACGGACCCTGCGACGGCCCCAGGACGGCTTCACGACGGAGGACAGACCAATGACCGACCGCGACCTGATCGCCCCGCTCACCGACGCCGCCCGGCGGGTCGGCGAGCGCCTGCGGGCGCGGGACCGCCGGGCGCCCGGCACGACCCTGGGCGAGCTGGCTGCCCAGCTCGAGGCCGCCGACGGCGCCGCGGCCGCGGAACTGCGCGAGGAGCTGGCCCGGCTGCGCCCGGAAGCGGTCTTCGCGGACGAGTTCGACGTCGCGCCGCCCGCCACCGGCGAGGTGTGGCTGATCGACGCGGTGGACGGCAAGACCGCCGAGCGCTTCCAGGGCTGGCGCCAGAAGCTGGCCGATGGCGAGGCGGCGAAGCGCGCCCGCATCGGCGGCAATTACCCGACCGACGGCGACATTCACCCGCTGCGCCTCTGCGAGGAGGTCAAGAATTTCCAGAAACGCGACGCGATCCTCGTCGTCGACGGACAGGAGATCCTCAATTACGGCCGCCAGTCGATCCCGACCTTCACCCCCGGCCACCGGCTGAATTCCGGGCCGTTCGGCACGATGGGCGTCGGGCTGCCCTTTGCGGTCGGCGCCAAGGCGGCCAAGCCCGACAAGCAGGTCATCTGTCTGCACGGCGACGGCTCGTTCGGCCAGAACGCGATGGAGCTGGACACCGCGGTCAGGCACAAACTGCCGCTCCTTTGCGTGATCAGCCTCAATGGCGGCTGGACCGCCGATCCGGAGCGCAACAAGCCCGGCCGCGACCTCGGCTAC
>CAYNNX010000113.1:0-19148 GCA_964398515.1 uncultured Streptantibioticus sp.
AGGCGCCACGGCCGCCCGCCAGCGCACGGCGACGGCGAGCAGCACGGCCGCTGCCGCCATCGGGCCGCCGACGAGGAACAGGACGGGCACGGCGAGCAGCGGCCCGAACGCTTCGCCCACCGGGCGCACGCCCACCCCCGGTGAATCCGCGCCGCGCGCGCGGCCGAACGCACCGCACGCCGCCGCCACGACCAGCAGCGCGAGTACCGCGCCGATCGCGAGGGACGCGGTGTAGGCCGCCGAGGGGCCGTAGTGGATGCGCACCGTGCCGCCGGCGCCGGCCGGCAGGACGAAGGCCTGCTGCCATCCGTCGAGGGTGACGGCGCGCAGGCTCCGGCCGTTCAGTGTGGCGGTCCAGCCGGGGGCGCGGTTCTCGTGGATCTCCAGATAGGCGGCCGGGCCTCCGCCGACGCTCACCGAGCGGTCCTCGTCGCCCCAGACGCGGCGGCTGAGCGTGCGGACCGGACCGCCGCCCGGTTCGGACGCGCCGAGCGCCGAGGCCGCCGTGGAGCCGGTCAGCGTCGCGTCGGTCAGGGCCAGCGGCACGCCACCGCCCGCGGCGAAGAGGCGGTGCTCCCCGGCGCCCAGCGCCAACCGCCCCTGCCCGTCGCACAACGTGACCGCCACCGGCAGGCCCTCGACGAGGGCGCCCGCCGTCCCTTCGGCGGAGGTGTGGTACGTCGTGCCGTCCACGGTCAGATCGGGGCCTCGGCCGCAGGGCAGCCGGAAGGGGCGGTTCGGGTCGAGGGGCGCGTGGCGCAGGTCGGCCAGGGCGGGGAAGTGGATCTCGGCGAGCCCGAGCGGCAGCGGAAGGCGGGTACCGGTGATCTGGTCGTAGACCGTGATCCGCTTGACCCGAGGGAATGTCAGTTCCACCCGGTCGGTGCGCAGGGCCGGGAAGGCGACGTGCCCGTCGGCGCCGACGGGTGCCTCGCGCACGCCGTCGGGGCTGGTGATGCGTACCGAGAGCGGTGGCGCCGATATGCCGTCGGCGGCTTTCAGGTAGAGCTCGTCGAGGGTGCGCCTGCCGGGCCAGGAGAGGTGGACGGCGGGGGTCGTGCCGGGCGCCGCGATCCAGCCGGTGAGGTAGGAGCCGTCGGTGAGGTCGGCCGCCCGGAACTGCGGCAGGTCGCCGAGGGCCGGGCTCGCGCTGACCCGCAGACCGGTCGAGGGCGTCAACGAGTCCAGCAGGCCGGCGAGTCGGGGGCCGGGTACGGGGAGCGCGGTCAGGGATGCGGCGAAGGTGTCGCCCTGGTCGAGGGTGAAGACGCGGGCGAGGCTGGTCTCCGGATCGGCGGCCGCGATGATCCCGGGTGTGGCGGTCCGGCGGTGGAAGGAGAGGGCGGCACCGCCCGGGCCGGCCGTGGACGCGTCGTGCGGCGCACGCAGATACCGGGTGACCTTCACCCCGGGGATCGCCACCTCGCTGATCCCGGCGCCGAACCCGCCCGCCACCGCGCCCTGCGCCGCCGCGATCGTCAGCCGCAGGCTCCCGGTGCTCCCGGCCGGGACGCGCAGCGGCTGCTCGCGGGCGTCCGGGGTGACCGCGTCCGTCACCGAACCGCGGTCGGTCGTCACCGTGATCCTGGTGGCGACCGGCCGGAAGGGGGTGTCGGCGAGCAGCCTGATCTTCACCTGCCCGGTGAGCTGGAGCGAACGCCCGAAGCCGATGGCGATCCACTGGCCGACCGGGGTCGCCGCGTTCCCCTCCACCCACGCTGTCGCGGGGTCGCCGTCGAAGGCGTTGACCGGGTCGTACTGCGGTGACTGCAGCAGCCAGGAACCGTAGGTCGAGGCGGTGACGGAGGCGGCTTGGGAGAGCACCGCCGTCGTCTGGTGGCCGGACTCGTCGAAGGGCAGCCGCAGTTGGCGCGGCGCCTTGCCGCCGCTGCCGTCGGTGCGGCCCGGCGGGTTGGTGTCCTGCGGGGTGTAGGTGTACGAGACGTTGTCGCGGATCAGCCCGAAGGAGGTGTCGGCGCGGCGCAGCCCGTCGGTGACGACGAGGGGGTCGGCGCCGGACGCGGTGCCGTCGCCGGTGAGCGTCACCGCCCTGTCCCTGGTGAGCTCCGCGGTGCCGAGCAGGGACTCGGGGCCGCCGCTGAGCTGCACGGAGCCGGCGGCGGGGAGCACGGTCAGCGGGTCCTCGGGGCGAAGCCGTTCGTCGTCGGCCTCGTAGACCTCCACGGCCCGGTAGCCCTGGTCGATCGCCTGGATCTGCAGCGGGGTGCCGCTGCGGATGGGGCTGGCGGGGGTGACCGGGCCGAAGCCTGCGACCTGGTGGAAGCCGGAGAGCTGAAGCGTGCGGTGGTAGAGGGCGGGTGAGACGAACTCGAACTGGTCCGGGTCGAGGTCGTGCCGTACGACCACGTAGCGGATCCCGGCGCGGGCCAGGTAGGCGGCGAGCCCGGGGACCTTCCCGCCGGAGGCCATCGCCCGCTCGGCGGCGTCGAGGTACCGCTGCGAGCCCGCGCCGCCGGTGGGCACCAGGGTCCGCTCCACCCACCCGGACCTGGCGTAGGGCTGCAGCGCGTCGTCGGTCGTCGTGCCCCAGGAGTAGGTGCCGTGCGAGGTCGCCGGTTCCAGCAGGGCCCGGCCGTCGCCGCCGTGCCCGGCGAGGAAGGCGGCGGTGTCCTTCCAGTACGCCGGCACGTCCGTGAACGAGCCGCGCTGCAGCACGCGTCCGGTCAGGTACGGCAGCGCGGCGCCGAGGAGGGCGGCGGCCAGCAGGGCCGCGACCACGGGCCGCGTCCGCGGTGCGCGGGGCAGCGGCCGGCTCAGCAGGTGCGCGACCCCGACGGCCAGCGGCAGCGCGATCAGCGGCTGGAACTTGTAGACGCTGTGGAACGCCTCGCCGGGGCCGTTCAGCAGGTCCTGGAACGCGCTGTGCAGCGGGCCGCCGAGCCGTCCCGGGTAGACCGCCATGACCGCGACCGCGCCCGCGGCCGCGGTCAGCCGCAGCCATCGCGCCTCGGGCAGTCGGCGCAGGGCCAGTCCGCCGAGCCCCGCCGCCGTGACGAACGCGGTCCCGGCCACCGCCCATCCCGTGCTCGCCAGGACCCAGCCGGCCGGCAGGGCGGGCGAGCCGAAGTCGAGGTAGTCCAGCCAGTTTCCCGTGCCGCGCAGCGCCTCGGTGGCGGCCATGGTGCTCGCGGTGGTGTGCGGGGTCTCGATGTACGGCAGGAAGTCGAACCCGTAGCCGGCGAGCAGCAGCAGCGGCAGCCAGTACCAGGCGGTGGCGAGCAGGACGCCGCCGAGCCACCACAGCAGCAGCGAGCGGCGGCGCGGGCCGCGTGCCCGGGTGAGCAGGTAGAGCAGGGGCGCGGGCAGCACGGCCAGCACGGAGACGGCGTTGACCCCGCCCATGCACAGCACGGCGAACGCCGAACGCGCCGCGCACAGCGGCGGGGACGCCCCCTGCCGCGCGCCGTCGACCAGCGGGACGAGCACCCACGGCAGCAGCGCCAGCGGCAGCACGGCGGCGGACGTCGAGCCGACGAGCGAGGTCAGGGTGGGCCACAGGGCGTAGGCGGCAGCGGCGGTGAGCCTGGTACCGGCGTTACCGGCGCCGAGCCGTTCGGTCAGCCGCACGACACCCCAGAACGCGGCGGCGACGACGGCGGACATCCACAGGCGTTCGGCGATCCACGGCGGGATGCCGAGCGCCTCGGCGAGCAGATGGGCCGGGCCCATCGGGAACGCGTATCCGACCGCCTGGTCCTGGAGTCCGCCGAAGCCCTGCCGGGGGTTCCACAGGCGGGCGAGGCCCCCGAGGAAGGTGCCGGGGGTGAGGTCCACGTCGAGCTTGGTGTCGAAGACCACGCGCCCGGGCGCCTGGAGCAGCAGCCCGGTGAACACGACCGCCCACACGCCCGCCGCCCAGCCGCCGCCGAGGCGTTGCCCGCCGTTCCCGGCGAGCCAGCGGCGTAACCGGGACCGGGTGCGTGCGGTGTTCGTCCCGTCCGGTTGCGGACTGCTCCGCCCGCTCGGCGTCGCCGTGCTCTCCGCCTCGACCTGCCGCCCGGCTGCCTCGCGTGCGTCGCTCACGATGTGCCCCTTCCGGCGGGAGGGTTCGGTGACCCGCCGGGAACCTATTGCTGTGTTGACACACCGTCAATAACCTTGCGGCAGTTCACCCGACGCGGCCGACCCCGGGAGGCACACCCATGGGTGCGAGGTCCCTCTGGCTCGTCCTGGCCGTCGCGGCGGCCGCGCTGGCGCTGGCCACGGCGGCGGCCTTCGGCCTGGTGAACGCGGGCGATCCGCCGCCGCGGCAGCACAACGTGCCGCTGATCACCTACGGGGCCGCGTCATAGGCAGCGTCGCGGGGAAGGCCGCCGCCACCGCGGTCCGCACCGCCGCGGCAATCGCGTCGGGCGCGTCGACGGGGACGAGGTGGCGGGTCCCGGGGACCGCCCGGCACACGCCCAGCGGGCTCATCGCCGCGAGCGCCTCGTGCGCGTCGCGGGCGTCGTCGGGCCCGCACAGCACCCGCAGCGGCACGGACGGGAAGGCGAACTCGCGCCGCAGCGCGTCGAGTTCGCCGACGAGGTCGCGGAAGAGGACCCGTTCGACGAGGGCGGCGGTCAGGCAGTGGCCCGCGCCGTAGGCGCTGCGGTACGCGTCACCGGTGTCGGCCTGGTCCCGGCCGCGCAGCGACTGCGTGCGCACCCCGAGGCGCCGCAGGCCGGGGGCGAGGAGCTGGCTGAGCCCGGTGTACCGGAACGCCTCACCGACGGCGTGGGCGGTGCGCGTGCGGGCCTGCGGATGGCGCTGCGGCGGGCCGACCGCCTCCTGCGAGGCCGCCTCGACGAGGACCACGGCCGCCGCGCGCTCGGGGAAGAGCCGGGCGAAGGCCTCCGCGTACAGCCCGCCGAGGGAGTGGCCGACCGGGACCACGGGACCGCCGACCCCGAGGGCCTCAAGCAGCGAGAGCGTCCACCGGGCGTGTCCGGCGAGCGAGGGGGCGGCGGGTGACGGCTCGCTGCGCCCGAGGCCGGGCCGGTCCGCGCGGATCAGGCGGAAGCCCCCGTCCAGCAGGGGGACGACCGGATCCCAGCCGAGCCAGGATCCGCCGAGCCCGGACATCAGCACGACGGGCGGCCCGTCCGGCGGGCCCTCCTCCACGACGTGGACCGCCGTGCCCGCCAGGCGTATCCACCCGCCCGGCGGCCGTCCGGGCGGACGCAGCGGAAGGGCACGGTCCAGCCAGCGCAGCGGTGACACCGTGAGGCCTCCTCGGGCTCGGCGGCGCCGCGGCAGCCGCGACGCGCTCGCAGCGTCGCACCACACCTGACACACCGTCAACCTCCGCTCACACGTGCTCGATGCCTGTCGCCTGCTCGTACAGGCGCATCACGGCGGCGCCGTACAGCGGCGAGTAGGAGATGACGTCGTCGGGTCCGCCGCCGTCGCGCCCGCCGATGTTGCCGATGACGTCGCCGGTGCGGGTGCGGGCGTTGTAGCGGACGAGCCAGGGGGCGCCGGACGTGCCGCCGTAGAAGCCGCCGCAGCGGATGCGCATCTGGCGCAGTCCGCGCAGCCGGGTGCTGGTGGTGGTGCACGTGATGGCCCGGTCGGGGTGGCGGCGGGTGGCCGCCGGGTAGCCGATCACGGTGACCCGGTGGACGTAGCCGCGGGTGCGCGTCAGCCGGTTGCCGCCGGTGCGGTCCTGCACGTTGCGGCCCCGGGCGTCGGGGCGTACCCGCAGGAACGCCACGTCGAGGTTGGAGCCGGTGCCGTAGTAGCTGTAGCGCACCGAACGCCACCCGTGGGCGACCGCCCACACCCCGTAGGGCTGGTGGCGGCCGTCCCGGTGGCGGTCGTACATGGGGACGAACGCCTGGTGGGTGCCGGTGCCGCAGTGTGCGGCGGTGAGGATGACGTTGTGGTGCGGGCTGCGCACGACGCTGGCGGTGCACTGGTGGGTTCTCATGCCGCTGCCGAGGGAGAACAGCACCCCGACCGGGGGGATCCCGGCGAAGGGGGTGGCCCGCCGCACGAGCGCACGCTCCCTGGTGACCGAGGGGCGGCGCTCGTCCGACGGGGTCGCCGACGCCATCCGCTCGGCGGTCCAGAAGGCGGCCGCGGCCTCGTTCGACCAGGCGTCGCGGTGCGCCGCGCCGCGTGCCCGGGCGGGGGTGTGCGACCCGGTGGCCGCCTGGCCGGTGCCCGGGGCGAGCACGATCAGCAGTCCGGAGAGCACTCCGGTTGTCACCAGCACACGGGTACGTCGACGACTCGGCACGGCACACTCCTCGGCAGCCGGTGTCCAGCTCGGATCGGCTCCATCGTGCGGCGCGCCGTCCCGCCCGGCATCCGGGGAGAGCGGTTCGGGGGACCCGCGGGCCTGCCGGTCCCCCTCGGATCACAGTCGCGAGCCGGGCGGCGTCGCGGTGCCGCCGGGGGCGACGCGGGCGGCTGCCGCGGACAGCGGGGTCGCGATGTCCTCCAGCGAACGGCGTTCGGCGCGCACGGCGAGGAACGCCGCCACGATCCCGGCGGCCGTCATCAGGGCCGCGCCGATCCGGAAGGCCAGCACCGCGTCGGTGACGGCGCCGCTGCTGGTCAGGTCGGCGAAGAGCAGCGGGCCGCTGATGCCTCCGGCGGCGGTGCCGACCGCGTAGAAGAAGGCGATCGCCATGGCCCGGGTCTCCATCGGGAAGATCTCGCTGACGGTCAGGTACGCGCTGCTGGCGCCCGCGGAGGCGAAGAAGAGCACCAGGCACCAGCACGCGGTCAGCGTGGCCGCGTCCAGATGCCCGCCGCCGAAGAGCGAGGCGGTGGCGAACAGCAGCACGCCGCTGATGATGTACGTGCCGGAGATCATGGGACGCCGTCCCCAGGTGTCGAAGAGCCGGCCGAGGAGCAGCGGGCCGAGGAAGTTGCCGACCGAGATGACGGCGAAGTAGTAACCGGTGCTGCCCGAGGGCGTCTTGAAGAACGTGGTGAGGATCGCGCCGAAGCCGAACGTGATGGCGTTGTAGAGGAACGCCTGCCCGATGAAGAGCGCCAGCCCCAGCACGGCTCGGCGCGGGTAGCGGCGGAAGACGGTGCGGGCGATGGTGAGGAAGCCGATGCTCTCGCGCTGCCGGATGGTGATCTCGCCTGCGGGCGGCGGCAGTTCGCGGCCGGTCTCGGCGGCGACGCGGGCCTCGATGGAGGAGACGAGGCGCTCGGCCTCGTCGCCGCGGCCGTGGATGAACATCCAGCGCGGCGACTCCGGCACGTTGCGCCGCACGAGCAGGATGACCAGGCCCAGCACCACCCCGAGGCCGAAGGTGAGGCGCCACCCGACGTTCGCCGGCAGGAAGCGGGCGTTGAGCATGGCGATGGACAGCAGCGATCCGCCGACCGCGCCGATCCAGAAGCTGCCGTTGATGATCAGGTCCACGCGTCCGCGGTGGGCGGCCGGGATCAGCTCGTCGATGGCCGAGTTGATCGCCGCGTACTCGCCGCCGATGCCGATGCCGGCGAGGAAGCGGAAGAGGAAGAACCACCAGGCGTGGAAGGAGACCCCGGTCAGCGCGGTCGCGGTCAGGTAGACGGCCAGGGTGATCAGGAAGAGCTTCTTGCGGCCGTGCCGGTCGGTGAGCCAGCCGAAGAAGAGCGCTCCCGTGCAGGCCCCGGCCACGTAGAGCGCGGCGGCCACCCCGGTCACCTGGGCGCTGGTGATCGGCAGACCGCTGCCCGGCTCGGAGAGCCGGGTGGCGATGTTGCCGACGACGGTGACCTCCAGCCCGTCGAGGATCCACACCGTGCCGAGTCCGATGACGATCATCCAGTGCCAGCGTGACCACGGCAGCCGGTCCAGGCGGGCCGGTACGGACGTGGTGACGGCGGCGGTCGCGTCGAGGTCGTCGGCGCGTCCCATCCCTGCCTCCCGCACGCGTCCCCGGGGACCCCGTGCCCCCGGCGCACATGTGCGTTTACGCCTTCCCGGGTGCGCCGGGGGCATGCGCTGGTCCCGCCGAGTACCCCCGTACGGGTCACGCGGGGACGAGCACCGCCGTGGCCACCAGCCCCTTGCCGCCCGCCGCCGAGGTGCGCCACAGGCCCTGGAACACCTCGATCTGCTCCCCCGCGACGACCGGGCCGGGGACGGTCAACGCACCGGTGAAGGTGCCGCGTTGCGGATCGGGGGTGATCAGGCACTCGCTGAAGTCCAGCCAGCGGCCGGTCAGTGGGAACCACGCCTTGTAGACGCTCTCCTTGGCGCTGAACAGCAGGCGGTCCCAGGCGGTGCCCGGGTGGGAGGCGGCGAGGCGGGCCAGGATGCGGCGCTCCTCCGGGAGCGCGATCGCCTCCTCGACCCCCTCGGGCAGCGGCGCGTGCGGTTCGGCGTCCACGCCGACCGAGGCGATCGCGGTGCGGCGCGCAACGGCCGCGGCACGGTAGCCGTCGCAGTGCGTCATGCTGCCGACGACGCCCTCGGGCCAGCACGGTTCCCCCTTGGGACCGGGCAGGATCGGGCCGGGTTCGATGCCCAGCCGGGCCAGGGCGGTGCGCGCGCACAGCCGCACGGAGGCGAACTCGCGCCTGCGCTTGTCGACCGCGCGGGCCACCACCTCGGCCTCCTGCGGGTACAGCTCGACGGAGGCGGGGTCGGCGAAGAGCTCGGCGACGACGACGTCCGCGGGGAGCATTCCGGTCAGCAGGGCCTCGCCCTGTGCGGCGGCCGTCACCGCTGCCCCGTCCGGGCCTGCGCGGCGGGCAGGATGCGGCGGGGCCCTTCGGGCGGAGCGGACCGGGCACGCCATTCGCGGGGGTAGCCGAGCGAGACCTCGACGTGCGGCACGCCGTCGCACTCGATGGTGCGCGGGATGTGCAGGTGGCCGTAGACGACCGCGGCGGCGCGGTAGCGCACGTGCCAGTCGGCGGTGGCCTCGGTGCCGCACCACTGGGCGAACTCCGGGTAGCGCAGGATGCGGGTGGGCTCGCGGACCAGCGGGAAGTGGTTGACGAGCACGGTGGGCAGGGCCGGGTCGACGGCGTCCAGCCGCGCCCTGGTGTACTCCAGCCGCGCCCGGCACCAGGCGTCGCGGGTCGGGTACGGGTCGGGGTGGAGCAACTGCTCGTCGTTGCAGACGACTCCGGCCTCGTAGGCGACGGCGAGCGCCTGCTCCTTGGTGTACGTCCCGGCCGGGCGGAAGGTGTAGTCGTACAGCAGGAACAGCGGGGCGACCACCACCGGGCCGTCGGGGCCCTGCCAGACCGGGTACTCGTCCTCGGGCGTGACGACGCCGAGGTCCCGCAGGGCGTCGACCAGGTGGCAGTAGCGCGCCTCGCCGCGCACGCGCACCGGGTCGGCGGGCACGGTCCACAGTTCGTGGTTGCCCGGGGTCCACACCACGGTCGAGAAGCGGTCGCGCAGCAGCTTCATCGCCGGGACGATGTCGGTGGTCAGCTCCCCCACGTCGCCGGCGACCAGCAGCCAGTCGTCGTCCGAGGCGGGCCGCAGGGCGTCGAGGATCTCCCGGTTCTCCTCGTGGCGCACGTGCAGGTCGCTGATGGCGAGCAGGCTCATCGCACCCGTCCCGCCGCTGCGCGGTCCCTCGTCGTCCGGTCCTCGTGCACGTCGCCTCCCCGTGGTGTGCAGCCGGTCGTCCGTCGCCGGCGACCTGTTGTCGATCACAGCCTACGTAACGGGCGTTGTGCGTCCCACCCCTGTTCTCCCCGTCCTCATCCGTCGAGCCAGTGCCGGCGCCCGAGGTGGATCAGGCGCAACTGGCGCCGGGCGGTGCGGGCGATCTCCTCCTCCTGGTCGGGACGGTCGGGCGGGACCTCCAGGAACGCGGCGGCGGTGGTCACCATGTGGTCGACGTAGAGGTCGGCGAGCATCCGCAGGTCCTGCGGGCTCCAGCCCTGCGACTCGGGCCGGGCGGCCAGGTCGCAGGCCAACTCCTCGGCGAAGAGCGCGAGCTCGCGGGCGATGGCTTCGCGCACCTGCCGGACGCCGCCGTGGCGTTCGCGGGCGATGAAGCGGAAGTGCGCGTGGTGATCGCGTACGTAGCGGGCGATCACCTCGACGGTTGCGTCGATGACCTCGTCGGACCTGGCCTGTTCGGTGCGGATGGCGCGGACCATCTCCCGCAGGGAGCCGAAGGACTCCGCGACGAGGGCGACGCCGAGGTCGGCCATGTCGCGGAAGTGGCGGTAGAACCCGGCGGGGGCGACGCCCACTTCACGGGTGACGGCCCGCAGACCGAGGCTGCTCAGGCTCTGGTGCTCCAGCAGTTGCAGCCCCGCGTCCAGCAGTGCCTGGCGGGTGCGCAGCTTCTGGGCCTGACGGGCTCCCAGGATGTGACTCACATCATCCAGTAAACAGTCGTTCGCCGAAATCCGCCAGGGTAGAGTAGTGGTCAGTGAACAGTTGTCATCCCAGTTGTTCACTGAATGTTCGCGTCCGCTTCGGGGCACGCGAACACCTGGACGCCAAGCTCAGCGACGCCAAGCTCAGCACAGAAAGGCTGGTCATGGCTCTGGCACTCATCGTCATCGCGCTCGGCACGCTCTTCGGGGCCATCGCCTACGCCCCCACACCCGTCATCGCGCTCGCCGCGGTCGCCATCGGCGGCTGGCTGCTGGCCTTCGCGGTGCGTGAGCGCGCCTCCCGCGCCCGCGGCAACTGACGGCACGTTCCCGACAACCCGCCAACCTCTCGTTCAGGGAAGCTGATCCAATGAACTCCGTCGCACCCGCTCGCACCCCGGCAGCAGCGCGTTCGGACTCCGACGGCACCGCCGTCGCCTCGTTCATCCTGGGACTGCTCGGCACCTTCGTCTTCAACGCCGTCTTCGGCCCGCTCGCCGTCGTCCTCGCCTGCGTCTCCCTGGCCCGCGGCACCCGCCGCCGCGGCCGCGCCCTGCTCGGGCTCGCCCTCGGCGTCGCGGACGTCGTGATCCTCGCCGTGCTGATCGCCGGCCACCACAGCGTCAGCTGGACCCCGGGCTTCTGACCCGGCGGCCGCGTCCCCCTCACTGTCAGACCCCCGTTCTACGCTCACCGGGTGAGCAGAGCCGACCGCACCGCCTGCCGGCGGATCGCCGTTGCGCCCGACCCCGTGGGGCCGGGCGGGCGCCTTCAGCCGCTGACCGAGGAGGGGACGCCGCTCGGCCCGCCGGAGCCGGCGGCCGATCTGGCGGAGGCGGTCGCCGAGCGGGAGGCCGCGCTGCGGCCCCGCTGGGTGTGGGCCGCCACCGACGACCTCTACGGACGCCTGCTGGAGCACCTGCCGGTGCGGCTCGCCCGCTGCCACGACCTCAAGCTCGTCGAGACCCTGCTCCTCGGCCACGCCGGGCAGCACGGCCGGCCGCGCTCACTCGGCGCCGCCTGGGCCCGGCTGCGTGATCTGCCGGTCCCCGACGACCCGCGCGACCTCGGGGGCGACGGCCAGCCCGCGCTCTTCGCCGCCGACCGGCACCGGCTCCCGCCGGACGCCGACCACCTGACCGCGGTCGTCGCCGTCCACGCCGACCAGCAGCGCCGCATCGCCGCCGCCGACCACCCGGACGGGATGCGGCTGCTGTGCGCGGCGGAGTCGGCGGGAGCGCTGGCCGCCGTCGAAATGGGCCGGGAGGGGCTGCCGTGGAGCGCCGCCGCGCACGACGCGCTGCTCACCTCGCTGCTGGGCCCCAGACCCGCGCCCGGCGCCCGCCCGGAGGTGCTCGAACGGCTCGCCGCCGACTTCCGGCAGGCCGTCGGAGCCGTGGTCAACCCCGACTCCCCCGCCCAGGTCCTGGCGGCATTCGCGCGCGCCGGGGTCCAGCTGCCCTCGACCCGTTCGCACGTGCTGCGCGAGACGCGCCATCCGGCCGCCGCCGTGCTGCTGCGCTACAAGGAGCTCTCCCGCATCCACTCCGCCCACGGCTGGGCCTGGCGCGAGCAGTGGGTGCGGCAGGGCCGGTTCCGCCCCGAGTACGTGGTCGGCGGCGTGGTCTCCGGGCGCTGGGCGACCCGGGGCGGCGGCGCGCTGCAGATCCCCCGGCTGCTGCGCTCCGCGGTGCGGGCCGACCCCGGGCACCGGCTGGTGGTCGCCGACGCGGGGCAGCTGGAGCCGCGGGTGCTCGCCGCCATGTCGGGCGACGCCGGGCTGGCCCGCGCCGCCGCGGGAGGCGACCTGTACGCGGGGCTCGCCGCGACCGCCTTCGGCGGGGACCGGGCCAGAGCCAAGATCGCCCTGCTCGCCGCCATGTACGGGCAGACCAGCGGAGAGGCCGGACAACTCGTCGCCGTGCTGCGCCGCCGCTACCCGGCCGCCATGGAACTGGTGGAGGCCGCCGCGCGCACCGGCGAGGGCGGCGGCGTGGTGCGCTCCCGGCTGGGCCGCACCTCCCCGCGCCCCTCGGACCTGTGGCCGCAGGCGGCCGTCGAGCAGGCAGGGACCGAGGAGGGGGCGGAGGGTTCCTCCCCGGCGCAGCGCGCGGCGCGGGCGTGGGGCCGCTTCACCCGGAACTTCGTCATCCAGGCCAGCGCGGCCGACTGGGCGCTCGCCCTGCTCGCCGCGGTGCGCCGCAGACTGGCCGCGATGGAGCCGCCCGGCGGCCCGCCGGGGGCGGCGTCGCCGCGCCTGGTGTTCTTCCAGCACGACGAGGTCATCGTCCACTCGCCCGCCGGACCGGCCGAGGCCGTCGCCGCCGCGGTGACGCAGGCGGCGGCCGAGGCCGCCTCCCTGGTCTTCGGGGCGACACCGGTGCCCTTCCCGCTGGCGACCAGCGTCGTGGAGTGCTACGCCGACGCGAAGTGAGGGCTCACTCCGCCGGCGGCACCGGTTCCGGCCCGTCGACGGCGATGTCGGCGACCGTGTCGTAGAAGGAGAGGTACCCCTTGATCAACTCCACTTCGGGCAGCGGCTCCTGGTACGACCAGACCACGTCGACGTGCTCCGCACCGTCGTCCGAGCGGTACGTCCAGTAGGCGGCCACGCCCTTGAACGGGCAGGTGGTATGGGTGTCGGTCGGCGTGAACAGGGTCATGTCCACGTCCTGCGGCGGCAGGTAGTAGCGGACCGGCAGGCCGGTCTCGTGGACCAGCACCGGGCGCCGGGAGTCGGCGACGACCTGGCCGTCGATGACCACCCTGACGTGCTGGTCTCCGGGGACGGCGGTGACGCGGTGGCCCCTCGTGCGTTCGGTCACGGCACATACCTCCAATTCCATCGCCACTGCTGCTACAAGCCCGGCCGCGCGTGGTTTTGTTCCCCGGCGAGGCGGTGGCCGTCGCCGTCCGGGACGGCGGCAGGTCGCGGCGGGACGCCGCCGCCCGCCCTGCGCGGTGACGCGGGGCGGGCGGCGACAACTATATGACGCCTCGTCAGGTCACGAGTCGTGTCCCAGGTGCACGTCGAACTCGGTGCGGCCCGGGCCCTCGATCCGCAGCGGGGTGGCGACCGGCGCGTAGCCGCCGGCGATCACGGTGTACTCGCCGCCGTCGAGGTCGGTGAAGGTGTACGCACCGTCGCTTCCGGTGATGGCCGTGCCGACCACGTTGCCCGCGGGGTCGAGCAGCGTCACCCGGGCGTCGTCCACCGGGACACCCCGCGTGGTGCGCACGGTCCCGCCGATCCGGGCGCCGGCGGCGAGCCGCACCTCGTACCGGTTGGACGCACCGGAGGCGACCTCGACCGGCAGGGCCGCCGGGCGGTGACCCTCGGCGCTCACCGCGAGCGTGTAGCCGCCGGGGACGAGCTCGCCGAAGGCGAACCCGCCGTCCGGACCCGCCGCGCCCGAGGCCACGACCTCGCCGCGGACGTCGGTGACGACCACCAGGGCGCCGGGCAGCGGGGAGCCGTCGACCGCGTCGCGCACCTCGCCGGCGAGCCCGGCCGCACCGCTGAGGGTGAGGTCGAAGTCGACGGGCGCGTCGCCGGCCACCACGGTGGCCGCCTGCGGCTGCCGGGCTCCGGCGGAACCGATGACCACGTAGGTCCCGGCGCCGGGCGCGGCGAGCGCGTAGCCGCCGTCGGCGGCGGTCGCCGTGCGGCCGATCTGCCGTCCGCCGATGTCGATCAGGGTGACGACGGCCTGCGCCACCGGGGCCCCGTCGCCGTCGCGCACGAAGCCGCGGATCACCGAACCGGTCGCGGCGCCGACCGGGTCCACCGGGTCGTCCAGGACGGCGGTGGCGGCGGTGGCTGCGGAGGCGGTCGGGGCGGATGCCGGGAGCGGCTCGGCGCCCCCGAGGGGGGTACCGGCGCCGCTCCCGGCGAGCGTCTCCTCGGTGCCGCCGGACGCAGCCGACGCGGCGGCGCCCTCGGCGCCACCGTCCTCCGCGGCCCGGGCCTGCAGGCCCGAGACCTTGCGCAGCGGCACCTCCTTGACGAAGAGCACCAGCACGAACGCCACCGCGACGACAGCGGCGCCGAGCAGGAACACCACGTGCATCGAGTCGGCGAAGCCCTGCTTGAACGGCTCGGCCAGGCGCGGGTCCAGCTTCTGGATGAACGAGGAGTCGTTCAGCACGCCGCCGCCGTTGCCGCCCGAGGTGCCGCGGTGCTTGAGCATGGCCAGCACAGGGGCGTTGGCCGGGTCGTGCAGTACCGCCGGGTCGTGCAGCGCGGCCTGGAACCGGGCGGTGCCCGCGGCCGTCCGGAACGCCGAGGCGATCTTGGAGCCCACGTTGCTGAAGAGCACCGACAGGAAGATCGCGGTACCGGCGGTGGCGCCCATCTGCCGGAAGAAGGTGGACGAGGCGGTCGCCACACCCATGTCCCGCGGCGGGACCGCGTTCTGCACCGCGAGGACCAGCGTCTGCATGCAGCAGCCCAGGCCGAGGCCGAAGACCAGCATGAAGACCATCGTCTTCCACAGCGGCGTGTCCCACTGCACCTGGTAGTGGAAGAGCAGCATCGACGCGACCATCAACGCGGTGCCGACGATCGGGAAGATCTTGTAGCGGCCGGTCCGGGAGGTGATCTGGCCGGAGACCACCGAGGCGATCATCAGGCCGAGCATGAGCGGCAGCATCTCCAGGCCGGACCGGGTCGGGCTCGCGCCCTTCACGATCTGCAGGTACTGGGGGATCAGCAGCATGCCGCCGAACATGCCCATGCCGATGAGCACGGACAGCACGCTGGTCTGGCTGAAGGTCCCGTTGCGGAACAGCCGCATCGGGATCAGCGCGTCGTCGCCGATCCGGCGCTCCACGAAGATCCAGGCGATGATGCCCACGCCGCCGATCGCGTAGCAGACGAGCGAGCGCGTCGAGCCCCAGCCCCAGTCGCGGCCCTGTTCGGCGACGAGCAGCAGCGGCACCACGCCGATGGCGATGGTGACCGCGCCCCACCAGTCGATGCGGTGGTCGCGGCGGGTGTGCGGAAGGTTGAGGCACTTGGCGACGACGAAGAGCGCCACGACGCCGATCGGCACGTTGACGAGGAAGACCCAGCGCCAGCCGGTGATGCCCAGCAGGTGGCTCTGGCCCGCCAGGAAGCCGCCGATGAGCGGTCCGGCCACGCTGGAGGTGGCGAAGACGGCGAGCATGTAGCCCTGGTAGCGGGCGCGTTCCCGCGGCGGCACGATGTCGCCGATGATCGCCAGCGCCAGCGACATCAGACCGCCCGCGCCGAGCCCCTGGAAGGCGCGGAACGCGGCCAGTTCGGTCATCGAGGTGGAGAAGGTGCACAGCGCCGAGCCGACGATGAACACCGAGATCGCCGTGAGGTAGTAGGGCTTGCGGCCGTGCAGGTCGGACAGCTTGCCGTACAGCGGGGTCGCGATCGTGGAGGTGATCAGGTAGGCCGTGGTGGCCCAGGCCTGCTGGCTCAGCCCGTGCAGGTCGTCGGCGATGGTCCGGATGGAGGTGCTGACGATGGTCTGGTCGAGGGCGGCCAGGAACATGCCCAGCATCAGACCGCTGAGGATGGTCATGATCTGCCGGTGGCCCAACACCCCCGGCGGGGCTATCGCCTTGGATCCCGCGGTCGGCGGGGGCGCGGATGCGCTCATGCTCGTATGTCTCCCTGCTCCGCCGCGTCGCCCGGGGCCCCCTGCGCGGGGCGGGGGCACTCTCCCCCGGGGCCGAACGCCGCGTGTTGTTGTTCCACCAGGTCGTCGTTGAGGCGTGACATCAGCCGGATGAGCTGGGCACGGTCCTCGGGCGGCCACGCCGTGAGCAGGCGGGCCAGGTCCGCGTCGCGCTGCCGCCGGTACTGCTCGAAGGCGGCACGTCCCGCTTCGGTCGCCGACAGCAGCGAGCCGCGCCGGTCCTCCGGATCGGGGTGCCGCGCCACCAGGCCGCGCTCGATGAGCGAGCGGACCTGGCGGCTGACCGTCGACAGGTCGAGGAAGGCGTCGGCGGCCAGGTCCGTCGCCCTGCGCTCGCCGCCCACCACGAGGCGGGCGAGCAGAACACGGTCGGCGGCGCCGGGCTCGTGCTTGGCGCGCTGCTTCCAGGCCGTGATCAGCCGGGTGAACCGCACGATCTCGGTCCCCAGCCCGGCCGCGGCCTCCTCGAGTGTCGAGGCGGCCGTGACCTCGCCCGCAGACTGCTCCCCGCCATGGACCGTCCCCTTGCCCATCGCCCTCCGCCTTCGCGTTCCCACGATCCGAGTTTCCGAATATACATTGCTTGTGCCTAGCAAGCATAACCCACGCCCGAGAGTGCTTGGTGCACGCAACCTCGCCGCAGCGGACCGCCCCGCCGCCAGGCGGCCGCCTGGCGGCGGGGCTCCACCGGGCGGGTGTAGGGTCCGGCTCTCTCACTGATCCGCGGCGTACGGGGGCGCCGCCCAAGGCAGTTGAACGGAGAAGACATGACAGCAACGGGTCAGGGCCGCAGAAGAGCCGGTGTCGTCGCCGCCACCGCGCTCACCGCCCTGATAGGGACGGCCGTCCTCGCCTCTCCCGCCTCCGCGCACACGCCCCGTTGGACCATCACCTGCGACTCGGTCACCGTCGACCTGTCGATGTACAACCCGCACGTGACCAACACGGTCGAGCTGCAGGACGACGGCAAGAACATGCTGCCGTACAACACCACCTTCCAGGACAGCTTCCACTTCAGCCACAAACTGCCCCCGCACAGCAGCCCGTTGCCCATGACGCTCGTCGTCTCGGCGGGCGACGACCCCGACGGCTCGCGGGGCTTCAGCGTCACCAAGACGGCGACCGCCCCGGTCTGCCCGGCCGACAGCGCCTCCCCGACGCCCGCCCCCTCGCACTCCCCCGGCCGGCCGACCGCCACGCCCAGCACCTCGGCCGTGGCCCCGGCCCCCTCGCCGTCCCCGTCCACCCCCGGCACGCACCTCGCCGAGACCGGCGGCTCCAGCGCCACGCCGGTCATCGCCGGGGTGGCCGCCGCCGTCGTCCTGGCCGGCGGCGGGCTGACCGTCCTCAGCCGCAGGCGCCGCGCGAGCGCCCGCTGACGCGGACGAGGGCCCGGTGGCGCAGGTCGCCGGGCCCTCGTGCGGGCGGGCGTTCGCCCGCGCGTCGCCGCCCGCTCGCCTTCGCGTCGCCGGATCGCAACCCGCGGGCGGCATCGTCGCGCACCATGAGTGCCAGCGAGCACCACAACGAGTCCCCCGCGTCCTCCCCCGTCTCCCGCCGGGGCCTGCTCACCGCGGCCGGAGCAGGCATCGGCCTGCTCGCCACCGACGGCGGCCGGGCCCTGGCCGCCTCCGCCCCCGCCGCCTCACCGCTGCTGCTCACCGGCCCGAGCGCGCTCGACGCCCCGGCGGTCTCGGGGGTGCATCTGCAGTTCGGCGCGGACGCCTCGCGCGAGGTCACCGTCTCGTGGCAGACACCGATGCCGGTGCGCAGGCCGCGGCTGCTGCTCGGCACGGTCGAGCACGGGGTGGGGCGCACGTACCCGGCCGAGACCCGGACCTACCGGGATCCGGTGACCGGCGAGGAGGTCCTGACCCACCACGCGCGGCTGCGGGATCTGCGGCCCGGCGGTGACTACCTCTACCTGGCGGTCCACGACGGGGCGAGCCCGGAGGCGGGCACGTTCCGCACGGCGCCGCGCGGGCGGCGGCCGTTCACCTTCACCAGCTTCGGCGACCAGGCGACCCCCCAGGTCAACAAGGCGCAGTCGGGCGGCCTGTGGGGCCAGGACAACTTCGGCTCCCAGTTCGCGGGCGACACCACGACCGCGGTCGAGCGCGTCGCGCCGCTGTTCCACCTGCTCAACGGCGACCTGTGCTACGCCCAGTTGTCGGCCGACCCGACTCGGGTGTGGCGGGACTGGTTCATCAACAACGGCCGCAGCGCCCGCAACCGCCCGTGGATGCCGGCGGCCGGCAACCACGAGAACGAACTCGGCAACGGGCCCATCGGCTTCCGGGGCTTCCAGACCTACTTCGACCTGCCCGACAACGGCGCCGCCGAGGCGGAGTTGAAGGGGTTGTGGTACGCGTTCACCGCCGGCTCGGTGCGGGTGATCGTGCTGCAGAACGACGACGTGGCCTACCAGGACGCGGGCGGCTCCTACATCCACGGCTACTCGGGCGGCGCCCAGCAGCGCTGGCTGGAGCAGGAGTTGCGGCGCACGCGGGCGGACCGCGACATCGACTGGATCGTGGTCTGCATGCACCAGGTGGTCATCTCCACCGCGGACTTCAACGGCGCCGACCTCGGCGTGCGCCAGGCGTGGCTGCCGCTGTTCGACAGGTACGGCGTCGACCTCGTCGTCTGCGGCCACGAGCACCACTACGAGCGGTCCCTGCCGATCCGCGGGCAGCAGGGCAACGCGACGGCCACCCCGATCCCGGTCTCGACGGACCCGAAGGTCGCGGACACCGGCAAGGGGACCGTGCACATGGTGATCGGCGGCGGCGGTATGGGCATCAGCTCCAACGGCAGGCTGGGCGACGGCAGGAGCGCCAAGGTCATCGTGGCCCGCGGCGACACCAGGTCGAACGGCAAGTACGTGCCGGTCTACGCGCACGAGAACGCGCCCTGGTCCGCCTTCCGGGACACGCAGAACCCGTACGGCTTCTGCGCGTTCGACGTCGACCCGGGCGCGCCCGGGGGCAAGACGAAGATCCACGTGACGTACTACGCGGTCAAGGGCGCGGGCGGTGCCATGGAGCCGGTGGACCGCTTCACACTGGAGCGCCCGCGCCGCGACGGCAGCTGAGCGGCTGCCTGGACGGGCTTTGCACGGGGTTGCCCGGACGGGCCTTGCAGGAGGTGCCCGGACGGGCCTTGGGC
>CAYNNX010000114.1:0-16976 GCA_964398515.1 uncultured Streptantibioticus sp.
GTTCTGCGAGGCAATGGATTACCGTACCGGGCTCGGCTCGATCGTGGCGTTCGACGGCCCGCGCTTCGCCTGGAGCTCGCGGGCCACCGCCTCCGCGTCGCGCAGCACGCGTACCGCGTTGCGCCAGGTCAGCTTGGCCAGATCGGCGTCGGACCAGCCGCGGCGCAGGAGTTCGGCGATCAGGTTGGGGTAGCCGGAGACGTCGTCCAGGCCGGACGGGGTGAAGGCGGTGCCGTCGAAGTCGCCGCCGATGCCGATGTGGTCGACGCCCGCGACCTCGCGCATGTGGTCGAGGTGGTCGGCGACGGTGGCGGGGGTGGCGAGCGGGCGCGGGTGGGCGGCCTCGAAGGCGCGCTGCACCTCCATCGCCGCCGGGGTGGTGTCGAGGGGGTGCAGGTCGTGCACGCGCATGTTGTGGTCGGCGGCCTGCGTCCAGGCGATCGCCTCGGGGAGGACGAACTTCGGCACGAACGTGGCCATGGCGACGCCGCCGTTGGCCGCAAGGGCCTCCAGCACGTCGTCGGGGATGTTGCGGACGTGGTCGCAGACCGCGCGGGCCGAGGAGTGCGAGAAGATCACCGGGGCCTCGGTGACCCGCAGCGCGTCGCGCATCGTGTCGGCCGAGACGTGGCTGAGGTCGACGAGCATCCCGCAGCGGTTCATCTCGCGCACGACCTCCTCGCCGAAGCGGGTGAGCCCGCCTGCCGCCGGCTCGTCGGTCGCGGAGTCCGCCCAGGGCACGTTGTCGTTGTGCGTGAGCGTCATGTAGCGCACGCCGAGCGCGTACAGCGCCCGCAGGGTGGCCAGCGAGCTGTTGATCGAGTGGCCGCCCTCCGCGCCCATCAGGGAGGCGATGCGCCGCTCGGCGCGGGCGGTCTCCATGTCGTCGGCGGTGAGCGCCGGACGCAGGTCGGCGGGGTAGCGCTCGGTCAACTGCCGTACGCAGTCGATCTGTTCGAGCGTGGCGCTGACCGCGTCGTCGCCCGCCAGAGAGGCGGGTACGTAGACCGACCAGAACTGGGCGCCCACGCCGCCGGCCCGCAGGCGGGGGATGTCGGTGTGCAGGCTCGCGCTGCGGTCGCCGGCGATGTCGAGGCGGTCAAGGTCGTAGCGGGCCTGCTCGCGCAGCGCCCACGGCAGGTCGTTGTGGCCGTCCACGACGGGGTGGGCGGCGAGCAGTTCACGGGCGCGGGCCGGATGGTCGGCGCTCACGTCGGCGCCCGCCCCGCCGCTCACTTGGCGAACCCGAAGCTCTTGGCGCCCTCGACCTTGGCCCGCAGCCGCTTGCCCTTCTCGGCGGCCTGGTGGTTGAGGTCCTCCTGGAAGTGGCGCATCCGCTCGGCCAGTTCGGCGTCGTACGCGGCGAGCATCCGCACCGCGAGGAGCCCGGCGTTGCGCGCGCCGCCGACGGAGACGGTGGCGACCGGAACGCCCGCCGGCATCTGCACGATGGACAGCAGCGAGTCCATCCCGTCGAGGTACTTCAGCGGCACGGGCACCCCGATCACCGGCAGCGTGGTGACCGAGGCGAGCATGCCGGGCAGGTGGGCGGCGCCACCGGCACCGGCGATGATCGCCTTCAGGCCGCGGTCCGCCGCCTGCTCCCCGTAGGCGACCATTTCGCGCGGCATGCGGTGCGCCGACACCACGTCCACCTCGTAGGGCACCTCGAACTCGGCGAGCGCCTGGGCGGCCGCCTCCATCACGGGCCAGTCGGAGTCGGAGCCCATCACGATGCCCACCAGGGGAAGGGGGCGCGCGTCAGCGCCCGTTGAGGGGCGGTGGCCGATGGGGTCCCCCATGCCGGAGGCCAGGGGCGGTTGGGCGGTCATTCGGTGATCGTTCCTCGCAGGTAGTCGGCGGCGTGCCGACCGCGTTCGCGCACGTCGGCCAGGTCGTCGCCGTAGGTGTTGACGTGGCCGACCTTACGCCCCGGCTTGACGTCCTTGCCGTACATGTGGATCTTCAGCCCGGGATCGCGCGCCATGCAGTGCAGATAGGCGGCGTACATGTCGGGGTAGTCGCCGCCGAGCACGTTGGTCATCACGGTCCAGCGGGCCCGCGGGCGGGGATCGCCGAGCGGCAGGTCGAGTACGGCCCGCAGGTGGTTGGCGAACTGCGAGGTGACCGCGCCGTCCTGGGTCCAGTGGCCGCTGTTGTGCGGGCGCATCGCGAGCTCGTTGACGAGGACCCGCCCGTCGCCGGTCTGGAACAGCTCGACCGCCAGATGGCCGACGACGCCGAGCTCCTTGGCGATGGTGAGCGCGAGCTGCTGGGCCCGGGTGGACAGCTCGTCGTCCAGGTCGGGCGCGGGCGCGATCACCGTGTCGCACACGCCGTCCACCTGGATCGACTCAACGACGGGGTAGGCCACGGCCTGGCCGTGCGGGGATCGCACGACGTTGGCGGCGAGCTCCCGGACGAAGTCGACCTTCTCCTCGGCGAGCACCGGCACGCCCGCCCGGAACGGCTCGGCCGCCTCCTCCGCGCTGTGCACGACCCACACGCCCTTGCCGTCGTACCCGCCGCGCGTGGTCTTCAGGACCACCGGGAAGCCCGCCCGTCGCCCGCCACCGCCCTCAGCCGAGGCGCTGCGCGCCGCCGCGTCGATCGCCTCGGCCGCGAAGGCCGCGACGTCCGCCGGGTCGGTGACGATGCGGTGGCGTGGGCAGGGCACGCCGAGCGCGTCCAGCCTGGCCCGCATCAGGCCCTTGTCCTGGGCGTGGACCAGCGCGTCGGCCCCGGGGCGCACCGCGACGCCGTCGGCCTCCAGCGCCCGCAGGTGCTCGGTGGGCACGTGCTCGTGGTCGAACGTGATCACGTCGCAGCCCTGGGCGAAGGCACGCAGGGTCGCCAGGTCGCGGTAGTCGCCGACGACGACGTCCCGGACGACCTGCGCCGCCGAGTCCTGCGGGGTGTCACTGAGGAGCTTGAACCTGACGCCGAGGGGGATGCCCGCCTCGTGCGTCATACGGGCGAGCTGGCCGCCCCCGATCATGCCGACTACCGGGAATGTCACCCTCCCAGGGTATCGGCCGTTCGGCGGCGACATGACGCAGACCTCGTAGGAAGCCACCAGAGACCGCCCCTGAGCTCGGCCGGGAATCGTGCGAAGCCACATATCGGCGGGCGCCGAAGCGGTACGGGGACGCACGGAAAGCGGTCGCGGCGGCGGCCGCGACACGCCCGGGCACGAATAGGTCACAGGAATGTAAGACGAAATTAAGGTCACCCGGTCAACCCGGATGAAACCTGAGCCGTCTACGGTCGCGGAAAGCTCCGCGAACCGGGGCGCGTCGTCTGCGGGGAGACACTTGTGGGCGGCTCTTACCCGAACGCAAACCGGTTACACGCTTCGACAGGCACCCGTTCACCCTTGGTGGTTAGCATGAGGGCCCGGGGGGACCAGCCGAACAGCCCACTCAACCGGCCACCTACAGACAGGTCCAGCGATCACCATGAGTCGACTGAGCGCGTTGAACGCCCGACTGAGGTTCCTCTACCGCGAGATCGCCAAGTTCGGCGTCGTCGGTATCGCGGGCACCGTTGTGAACCTCGCGGTGTTCAACCTGCTGCGCCACGCCACCCATCTGCAGACCGTGCGGGCCAGCGTGATCGCGACCGCCGTCGCGATCGCCTTCAACTACGTGGGTTTCCGCTACTTCACCTACCGGGACCGCGAGTCGAGCAGGCGCGGCAAGGAGATCGGGCTGTTCGCGCTCTTCAGCGTGATCGGCCTGGTGATCGAGAACGGCGTGCTCTACGGCGCCACGTACGGCATGGGCTGGGACGGCCCGCTGGCGAACAACTTCTTCAAGTTCACCGGCATCGGCGTGGCCACCCTCTTCCGCTTCTGGTCCTACCGGACCTGGGTGTTCAGCTCGCTGCCCGCACAGGCCGTCGAGCAGGCCGAGGCGATCCTCAGCGACGCCGAGCGGCACGAGCGGGTCAACGCGGCGCGCGGCGCCAAGTAACCCGTTCGGGCGATGCCGCGCCCGGATCCGACGGGCCTCAGCGCGCCTCGGGCGTCGTCGTCACATCCTCACCGCACCGGAGGGCCCTGTTCGGGGCCCTCCGGCGTTTCCGGGCGCCCTTCGGCGCCCTCGCGGGCGAGGAAGAGGGCGAAGACCGGCGGGCGCAGCTGGAGGAGCTCCAGACGGCCGCCGTCGGCCTCGGCGAGGTCCCGGGCGACCGCGAGGCCCAGCCCGGTGGAGTTCCGGCCGCTGACGGTGCGCTCGAAGACCCGGGAGCCGAGGTCCTCCGGGACGCCCGCGCCCTCGTCCGTGACCTCGACGACCACCTGGTTGCCGGTGACCCGGGTGCGGATGACCACCGCCCCCGAGCCGTGCATCAGGGAGTTCTCGATCAGCGTGGCCAGCACCTGGGCGACCGCTCCCGGCGTGCCGACCGTGCGCAGCCCCCGGGTGCCGGAGCGGGTGATGCCGCGGCCCTCGCCGCGGTAGGCCGGGCGCCACTCCTCCAGCTGCTGCTTGATCACCTCGTCCAGGTCGAAGGCGATGGCGGAGCCCGTGCGGGGGTCCCTGGAGTTGGTCAGCAGCCGCTGGACGACGTCGGTCAGCCGCTCCACCTGGCCCAGCGCTATCGTCGCCTCCTCCTTGACCGTGTCGTGGTCGTCGGTGGCGATGATCTCCTCCAGCCGCATGGACAGGGCCGTCAGCGGGGTGCGCAGCTGGTGCGAGGCGTCCGCGGCCAGCCGCCGCTCGGCGGTGAGCATCCGGGCGATCCGCTCGGCGCTGGCGTCCAGCACGTCCGCCACCCGGTCCAGCTCCGGCACCCCGTACCGCCGGTGGCGGGGGCGCGGGTCGCCCGAGCCGAGGCGTTCGGCGGTCTCGGCGAGGTCGGTCAGGGGGGAGGTGAGCCGCCTGGCCTGGCCGATGGCGAGCACGACGGCGGCGGCGATCGCCAGCAGGGCCACCGCCAGGATGACCAGCAGCGTGCGGCCGACCTCCTGGCTGACAACGGAGCGGGGCTCCTGGACCACCACGGTCTCGCCGTGCACCCCGCCGCGCCGGGCCTGGATCACCTGGCCGCGCGGCGGGGTGCCGAGCCGGATGGGGGCCTGCCCGGGCACCTCGACCACCGCGTACCGGTGGACGTCGATCTGGCGGCTGAGCGCGGACGGGGCCACCTTCTCACCGGCCGCGATGCGGTTCTCCACCACACCGACGAGCTGGACGGCGTCGGCCTGGACGCTCTCCCTGGCGCTGCTGTCGATCGTGCGGCTCTCCACGATCACCAGCGAGACGCCGAAGACGGCGATCACCACCAGCACGACCGCGAGCGTGGAGTTGATCAGGCGGCGGCGCATCGGGACTCAGCCACTCGTGTCCATCCGGTCAGTTCTTCTCGAAGCGGAAGCCGACCCCGCGGACGGTGGAGATGTAGCGGGGGTTGGCCGCGTCGTCGCCGAGCTTCTTGCGCAGCCACGAGATGTGCATGTCCAGCGTCTTGGTCGAGGACCACCAGGTGGTGTCCCACACCTCGCGCATCAGCTGGTCGCGGGTGACGACCCGGCCGGCGTCGCGCACCAGCACCCGCAGCAGGTCGAACTCCTTGGCGGTCAGGGAGAGTTCGTCGTCCCCGATCCACGCCCGGTGCGACTCGACGTCGATCCGCACGCCCTGGGTGGCCGGCTGGGCCTCGGCGCTGCCGCGGCGCAGCAGGGCCCGCACCCGGGCCAGCAGTTCGGCGAGGCGGAACGGCTTGGTCACGTAGTCGTCGGCGCCGGCATCCAGGCCCACCACCGTGTCGACCTCGTCGGCGCGGGCGGTGAGCACGAGCACGGGGAAGCCGTGGCCCTCGGTGCGCAGCCGGCGGCACACCTCCAGGCCGTCCATACCGGGCAGGCCGAGGTCGAGCACGAGCAGGTCCACACTGCCTTGCAGCCCTGCCTCCAGCGCCGTCGGTCCGTCTTCGCGCACCTCGACCTCGTATCCTTCGCGTCGCAGGGCGCGCGCGAGCGGTTCCGAGATTGAGGCGTCGTCCTCGGCGAGCAGTACGCGGGTCATGCGCTGATGGTAGTCCGCGAGGCATGGCAGGCGGATGCGCGGGCAGGCGGGCCGGGGGCTCGGCGACGGAGCCCGTGGTGATCCCGGTCACAACTCCGGGTTGCGGGCGCCCCTGTGACGTATGTCTCAAGTCGGTGCAAACGCCCCGGTTCTTGACCTACCGTGTGGTCACGTCCGTAGCACAACCACGAGACCTTTGGCGGAACAGAACGCCAAGGGTCTCTATCTGTGCAGAGGCAGGCAAAAGAACCGGCCTCGACAGGGACCGACCTTCGGCCGGACCCGGCGTCGTGAGACGCGCGGGAGGGGGAACCGGCCAAACCCCCCCACCCGGGCGCGTCTTCGCTGACAGCGCGTCCCAGGCACACAAGGAACGACCAATGGCGTCCAGCCTGACGAAGGACGCCGCCGAGCGGGCCACCCCCGCGGACGGCGGCAAGACCTTCTTCGGCCACCCCCGCGGCCTGGCCACTCTCTTCATGACCGAGATGTGGGAGCGCTTCAGCTTCTACGGCATGCGCGCCCTTCTCGTGCTGTACCTGGTCGCCCCGGCGGCCAAGGGCGGCCTCGGCTTCGCCGCGGCGACCGGTGCCGCGATCTACTCCGTCTACAACGCCACGGTCTACCTGCTGGCGATGCCCGGCGGCTGGATCGCCGACCGGCTCTGGGGCCCGCGCAAGACGGTGGCGGTCGCCGGCACGATCATCATGATCGGCCACTTCCTGCTGGCCGTGCCGGTGGAGGCCTCGTTCTTCCTCGGCCTGGTCTTCATCGCGGTCGGTTCGGGCCTGCTGAAGGCCAACATCTCCACGATGGTCGGCCACCTCTACCCGGACCGCAACGACCCGCGTCGCGACGGCGGCTTCACGATCTTCTACATGGGCATCAACCTCGGTGCCTTCGCCGCGCCGCTGGTGATCGGCACGATCGGCCAGAGCGTCAACTGGCACCTGGGCTTCGCCCTCGCGGGTGTCGGCATGGCCCTCGGCCTCGCCCAGTACCTGATGGGCACCCGCCACCTGGCCGAGCAGAGCAACATGGTCCCCGCGCCGCTGCGCGACGAGGAGCGCACCAAGCTGCTGGGCAAGTCGGGGCTGTGGGCGCTGGCCGCGCTCGTCTTCTACGGCATCGTCCTGGCGACCGGCTCGTTCACGATCAACTGGGTCCTGTGGCCGCTGTCGCTCGCCGGCATCGCGCTGCCCGTCTGGTACTTCGTCCGGATCCGCCGCGACCAGGACCTGACCTCGGACGAGAAGTCCAAGATGACCGGCTACATCTGGTTCTTCATCGCCGCGGCCGCCTTCTGGATGATCTACGACCAGTCCGGCTCCACCCTGACGGTCTTCGCCAGCGACAACACCGCGGGCAAGCTGTGGGGCTTCAACTTCCCCAGCAGCTGGTTCCAGTCGCTGAACCCGCTGTTCATCATGGCGCTGGCCCCGGTCGTCGCCGCCCTGTGGGTGAAGCTGAAGGAGAAGAACCCGACCACCACGGTCAAGTTCGGCATCGGCCTGTTCGGCATCGGCCTGTCCTTCGGCGTGATGATGCTGGCGCAGGCCGCGGCCGCGGGCGGCGTCAAGGTCAGCCCGCTGTGGCTGACGATGGTCTACCTGGTCCAGACGGTCGCCGAGCTGTCGCTCTCCCCGGTGGGCCTGTCGGTCTCCACCAAGCTGGCGCCGGCCAAGTACGCCGGCCAGATCATGGGTCTGTGGTTCCTCGCCGTCACGGCGGGCGACTGCGTGGCCGCCATCACCCAGCTGGTGCTCGGCAACGCGTTCCTGTCCGAGGCCTCCTTCGCGGTCCAGGGCGCCATCGCGGCGCTGGCCGGTGTGGCCTTCGTGATCTGGCGCAAGAAGGTCGTCAGGCTCATGGGCGACGTGCACTGACACGCCACCGCTGAGCGAGACGGCGAAGGGCCCCGGGGCGTGCTCCGGGGCCCTTCGCCGTATCGTGGCGCGGGTCGCGGTGCGGTCACCGCCGCAGCCTGCGCCACGGGGTGAGGATGAGGACCGCGGCGCCCAGCAGGATCGCCGTGCCGGCGAGGAGACCGAGAGCGCGCAGGGCGCCGGTGTCGCCCGCACCGGTCTGCGCGAGGCTGCCGCTGGTGCCACTGCTGGTGCCGCCGCCGGTGCCGGCGGAAGTGCCGCCCGAGGCGCCGCCCGCTGTCCCGCCCGAGCCGCTGGTGCCGCCGCTCGTGCCGCCCGGTTGGGCCGAGGTGTCCAGGGTCAGCGACACGCCCGGGTCCTTGGCCGGGGTGCAGGTGGTGGTCGTGCCGAGGGCCTGGACGGTGAGCACGCCGGGGGTGAGCGTCGACTTCCCCGTGGCACCCGGCTTGTACGTGCCCTTCAGGTCCGGGATCACTATGGGGTCGCCGGACTTGATCGGCTGCGGGTTGGCGGGCCCTGCGACGTGCACCCGGCCCTTGTCCGCACCGCCGACGGCCACGTCCATGGAGGGCTTGACGGAGCCGGCCGGGATGTCGGCCGGGCTGTTCATGACGCTCTTGGAGAAGTGCACGGTCAGCGCGTAACTCCCGCCGCTGCGGTCGGCGTCGACCTGCACCGGCGAGACCGCGCTCTTGTCGCCGATCGGGGTCTTGCACCGGTAGTCGACGTCGACGGCCTTGCCGGTGAAGTGCGTTCCGCCGCCGGTGCCGCCCGACGAACCGCCGCTCGCGGAACCGCCGCCCGTCGAACCGCCGGAGGTGCTCGTTCCGCCGGAGCCGCCCGTGCCGCCCGACGTGCTCGTTCCGCCCGAGGAGCCCGAGCCCGGGTCCGTGACCTTGATCGTGACGGCGGGCGGGACCGCGGCCGTGGCCGTGCACTTCGTGTCCGTCGAGATCGGCTGGCTGACGTTGATGTCGTAGTCCGCCGGGGTGAGCGTGACGTCGCCGGCCTTGGTGAGCTTGAGCCTGCCCGTCATGTCCGAGAGCACCATCGGGCTGTTCTTCGGGATCGGCGGGTTGGCGCGGGGGCCCTGCACGGCGAGCGTGCCGGTCTGGGCGCCGCCCACGGCGAGGTCGCCGCGGGGCTGCACGGTGTCCTTGCCCAGGTCGATGATCCCGGGGTTGTTCGAGGCCGCCTGCAGGGTCTTCCACACCACTGTGACCTCGTCGCCGACCCTGGCGGTCGCGGGGGCGGTGATGTCCGCCTTGGTGGTGCCGTTCACCGGCGGCAGGCCGGAGATCGCCGGCGGGACGCACTGCGTGGCGAAGTCGGACTCGGCGGCGTGAGCGGGCCCGGCGGCCCACATCAGGCAGGCGCCGCCGAGCGCCAGCGCGACGCCGACCGCGGTGGCGGTCCGGCTCGAGGGCGGTCGCGTACGTACGGTTGTCACGGGGTTCCCTTCGCAGTGGGGTGGTCATCGCGAGGCGGTGCGGAGTGTGCGGAGGGCGCAGAGGAGGCGGACCGAACGCCGGGAACGGTGTCCGAGGCGAACCACGGCAGCCCGGCCGCCTCCCGCGGGGCCGCGGCGGCCGGTCGTGGGGCGGGCCGGCGCGGGCGGACCCGGTCCACGACGGCCATGCCGATGCGGAAGACGGCCGCCGGGACCACCGCGCACAGCAGGATCCAGAAGAGCGTCACGCCCCACGGGCGCGCGACGGACCAGGGCTGTACGACGAGCACCGTGCCCGCGTAGGAGAGGGTGATCTGGTAGGCGCCGTGCGCGCCCGCGGCCAGCTCGACCGGGAGCCGGACCTCGGCCCTGGCGCCGGGCCGCACCGTGCCGTGCCACTGCTCGTCCTGCCACTGCGGCGCGTACACGCCGTGCGAGACGCCGACCTTGAAGACCGGGTCGCGGGCCGCGTCCGAGCCGAGGTTGCCGACGGTGACGACGAGCCGGCGCTGCGCGGGGGCGCCGAACCAGGTGAGCAGCCCGCTGCCGCCGTCCAGCCGGGCCGCCAGCGCCGCGAGCCGCCCGCCCTGGGTGTCCTGCGGCAGCGGTGCCACCGGGTGCCCGGCCACGCTGAAGGCGGCGTCCGCGCTGACCGGGTCGCCCAGCACGGTGGCGACGTGCACGACGCACGGACACGGCTTGGGGGGCTCGGCGACCGGCAGCTGCCCGCTGAAGGCCCCCGAGGCATCGGTGGTCACGGCCCGGCCGGTGGCGTTGGCACACGAGTCCGTGCCGCCGATCGCGTTCTGACCGCAGACCAGCAGCGTGAGCAGGGTGCGCGGCCGCCAGCCGGTGCCGGTGACGGTCACGGTGCCGCCCGCGCCGGCCTGCTGGGCCGACAGGTGGACGGCCGGGCCGTCGGCGGCCGCGCCGGACGAGGGCAGCAGCGGCAGGAGCAGGGCGAGTACGACCGCCGCCCACCGGGTCGTCCGCCTGATCGCGATCGCGTTCACGCCGCCACCCCCGCCGACTCCCGTTCCCCGTCGTCCCGTTGAAGCTCCTTGCCCCGGGGCCCGCCCCTGCGGCGGTTACGTCCGACGACGGCCGCGGCGACGGCGGCGCCCACCGCGATCGCGAGGAGGCCGCGCCAGGGGACGGCGGTGTACGGCGCCGTGGCCGACGCGGTCGCCGCGGCGGCGGCCGTGACCGTCACGCGAACGCTGACCCGGTCGAGCGCCGGGGGGTGCGGCCACGCCTGGGTGAACGCCCGGCGCGCCCCGGGCGGCAGGACCGGCAGGCGCCGTACCGGGGGCCGCCACCGCGTGCCGAGCAGCCCGTCGGCGCGGACGGCGGCGCTCGGGGTGAGCGGGACGTTGCCGCGGTTGGCCAGGGTGTACCGGATCACGCCGCCGTCGGGGGCCCGTTCCACCGCGACGTCCCCGACGCCGAGCGCGGGCAGGGGGCGGCCGGTGACGCGCAGGTGGAGGGGGACGACGGCCCGCCTGCCGGTGGCGTCCTTGACCAGGACCGCCGCCGGGTGGTCGCCGGGCGGCGCGGTACCGGGGACGGTGAGGGTGAAGGGGACGTCGGCGCGCGTCCCGGCCGGGACCACGGGGAGCGCGTCGGCGAACCGTATCCACGTGCCCGCGTCCGTGCTGTCGGCCGGTTCGCGCGCGGCCACGGAACCGCCCGCCGTGGCACGGGCGTCGGCCCCGAGCAGCGTGAAGCGCTCCGGCCGCCGCGCGGTGTTGGCGATCGAGACCGTGTCGCTCAGCACGGCGCCGGGCGCGCCTTCCAGGTAGACGTACGGGCGGCCGCCGGCCGGGAACGCCGACCATCCGCCGGCGGCGGCACATGCCAGGCATGCCAGCGCGACGGCTCGGAGCCTGCGCGTCCTCGACCTCATCAGCCGCTCCAACCGGTGCCGGGCTTCAGCGGGTCTGCTGCCGCCGGGTCAGCCACAGCACCCCGCCCGCGCCGAGCAGCAGCACCGTCGCGCCGAAGGTGCCCAGCGCGATCGCGTCGTCGGCCGGGCCGGTCTGCGGGAGCCGCCCGCCGGAGGAACCGCCCGCGCCGCTGCCGCCCGGGGTGCCTCCGGAGGCCGCGGCCGAACCCGCCGCCGTGACGTCCAGCGTCAGCGAGGGACCCGGGTTGTTGGCGGCGGTGCACGTGGTGGTCGTGCCCAGCGCCTTGATGGTGAGCGTGCCGGCGGTGAAGGTGACCTTGCCGGTGGCCTTGGGGGTGTAGGTGCCCGTCAAGTCGTTGATCTTTATGGGGGTGTTGGCGGGGATCGGTGCGTCGTTGGGCGGGCCGGAGACGTCGACCGTCCCGGAGTCGGCTCCCCCGACCCTGATGACCGCGCTGGGGTTCATCGCGCCCTTGCCCAGTTCGATGGGGCTGGAGGAGACGCCCTTCTGGAAGGACATGGTGAGCCTGTAGCCGGAGCCGTCCTTGACGCCCTTGATGTCGATGGGCGAGACGCCTTCCTTGTCGCCGATCGGCGTTTTGCACCGGTAGTCGACGTCGACCGTGTCCGCGTGCGCGGCCGGGGCGACCGAGACCGCCGCTCCCATGACGACCGTCGCGGCCAGGGTCAGCGCCGCCGCCCGGGCCCTCTTGCTGCGCGTGGAGTGCGACACGGCTGTCTCCCTTCGCCGTACCACCTACTGACGGTGTATCAGGTTCGGCTGCCCGACGGTACGCCGGGGACCGTGCCGAGGGAAGACAAAGGAAGCCAGAGGAAGGCGGAGTCGCACGCAGAACGCGGAAGACGGCGGACGGCAAGCGGCGTGAGGTAATGTGCGCGCGACGCGGCAGCCGGGCCCGAGGTGCGCGGTCGCGCGCGGCGCGGGCGGGTTCGGCCATCCGGAACGGGCGATTCCGCCGCCCCAGACATGATCACGGCCGCCGGGCTGACCTTGTGCACACCCTCGGCGACCTCGTGACTGCGGTGGGACGGATCAGCCCGGCCAGGCCAGCTCCGCCCAGACCGTCTTGCCCGGCGAACGCGGCTCCCGTACGACACCCCAGCTCAGGCAGAGCCTCTCCACGATGAACATGCCGTGGCCGCCCGGCCGCCCCGCGCGGTGAGGGGTGCGCGGAGCCGGCTCTCCGGTGCCGCCGTCGGTGACCTCCAGGCGCAGCATCCTCGGCGCGCCGTGCAGCCGCAGCTCCTGGGGGCCGCCGCCGTGCAGGCAGGCGTTGGTCACCAGCTCCGAGACGACCAGCAGGATGTCCTCCGCGCTGGCCCTGCGGTCGGCCGTGGTGGCCGGGAGCCAGCCCCAGTCGTACAGGGCCTGGCGGGTGAAGTCGCGAGCGAGCGGTACGACCCCGCTGGCGTCGGCAAGGGTGAGCCTGCGCACCTGGTAGCCCGGTGCACGCACGCCCGAGCCGTCCGGGTCGCCGTGATTCCGCCCACGGTCGTCCGGCGCGAAGGGCCGGGTGGTGCTCATCAGCGCTTCACCTCACCGATGTCCGACAGTCCGAGGGGTCTTCTGCCCGACCCCGGCCAGGCAACACCCAATGATTCCCACGAGCCGGTGCGGCCTGTCTCACCTGCGATGGCGGCCGCTGCGGCCGCTCATTCGGCCAGTGCATCCGCCAATGTTTCATGGACGGTGAAGACGGCCTCCGCGCCCGTGATCTCGAACACCCGCGCCACCACCGGGAGGAGCCCGGCCAGGTGGACCGCGCCTCCGGCGGCCTCGGCCTTGAGCCGGGCGCCGAGCAGCACGTTCAGCCCCGTGGAGTCGCAGAACTCCAGCCGCGAGCAGTCCACGACGAGCTTGGTGCACCCCTCGTCGACGCTGCGCTCCATCGGCTCCCGCAGGAGCTCGGCGGTGTGGTGATCGAGCTCACCGGCGGGTGTGAAGATCGCGCAGTGCCCGCGCCGCTGCACGTCGACGCTGAAACGGTCCCGGCCGGTCGTACCGACCACCCCGCGGTCCATGCGCGTTCCTCCTGGTTGCCTGGGTGATTGCGCACTGGAACCTTACGCCGTTCCGGCCACCCGGGGTAGTCGCGCCGGGTGACAGGCGGTGTTCGCACGGTCGCCGGAACCGCACAGCTCCTTCACAGCGGACTTGCACGGCGGCGCCCGATCGGGGTAGGGCTGGATGAAGAGATGTCCGCACACGGCCGGTTCGCCAGGCGCCGCGGCGGTGCGCGCAGAGCACGCGGCGCCTTGCCGACCCGGGCCTGAGGGAGGAGATCATGGCACCCCAGCTCGACGCCCGAACGCTTCAGGAGCTCAAGGAGACGGGCCCCGACTCCGGCTCCGGGGACGTGTCGAAAGCGTCGACGACCCCGCCCGCCGCCTTGGCGGACGGACTCGCCGATCTTCCGGAGATCCCGCCGTTCGACGAAGTGGAACCGCTGGATGCGCGGGCCCTGTCCAAGACCCTTTTCCAGCGGCTGGAGACGCTGGAGGAGGGGACGCACGAGCACGCGTACGTCCGCAACACGCTGGTGGAGCTCAACCTGGCGCTGGTGAAGTTCGCCGCCTCCCGGTTCCGCTCCCGCAGCGAGCCCATGGAGGACATCGTCCAGGTCGGCACGATCGGCCTGATCAAGGCGATCGACCGGTTCGAGCTGAGCCGCGGCGTGGAGTTCCCGACCTTCGCCATGCCGACGATCGTGGGCGAGATCAAGCGTTTCTTCCGCGACACCAGCTGGTCTGTCCGAGTGCCGCGGCGCCTGCAGGAACTGCGGCTGGATCTGGCCAAGGCCGGTGACGAGCTGGCCCAGCAGCTGGACCGCGCCCCGACGGTGCGGGAGCTCGCCAAGCGGCTGGGGCTCAGCGACGAAGAGGTCATAGAGGGCATGGCGGCCAGCAACGCCTACACCGCCAGCTCGCTGGACGCCCAGCCGGAGGAGGACGACTCCGAGGGCGCGCTGGCCGACCGGATCGGCTACGAGGACCACGGGCTGGAGGGCATCGAGTACGTCGAGTCCCTCAAGCCGCTGATCGCCGAGCTCTCGGCCCGGGACCGCAAGATCCTCTCCCTGCGGTTCGTCGGCAACCTGACGCAGTCCGAGATCGGCGAGGAGCTGGGCATCTCGCAGATGCACGTCTCCCGGCTGCTGACCCGCACCCTGACCCGGCTGCGGCGAGGTCTGCTCGCCGAGGAGTGACGCGGCGCTCCCCTGCCTGCGGCGGCGGGGCCCGGTCCGGAATTCCCCCCGATTCCCGGACCGGGCCCCGCCGCCGTTCGCTCACCCCCGGCTCACACCCCGTTCAACCGGTCACCCGGTGTCTCAGACCTCGCGCACGCCCGCCCGCCACACCGCGTGGGCCAGCGGGACGCCCGGGCGGTAGGCGAGGTGGACGTGTGAGGGCGCGTCCAGCAGGAGCAGGTCGGCGCGGGCGCCCTCGGCGATGCGCCCGACGTCCTCGCGCCGCAGCGCCCGGGCGCCGCCCGCGGTCGCCGCGTGGACGGCTTCGTCGGGCGTCATGCCCATCTCCCGCACCGCGAGGGCGACGCAGAACGGCATCGAACTGGTGAAGGACGACCCCGGGTTGCAGTCCGTGGACAGCGCCACGGTCACCCCGGCGTCCAGCAGGCGGCGGGCGTCCGGGTACGGGGAGCGGGTGGAGAACTCCGCGCCCGGCAGCAGCGTCGCCACCGTCGTGCCGCTCGCCAGCGCGTCGACGTCCTCCGCCGTCAGGTGCGTGCAGTGATCGGCCGAGGCGGCGCCCAGCTCGACGGCGAGCCGCACACCCGGCCCGAAGGTGAGCTGGTTGGCGTGCACACGAGGGGTCAGACCGCGCCGCGCCCCGGCGGTGAGGATCGCGCGGGCCTGGTCGCCGTCGAAGGCGCCCTTCTCGCAGAAGACGTCGATCCAACGGGCGTGCGGGGCGCAGGCGTCGAGCATCTCTCCGGTGACCAGGTCGACGTAGGCGGCCGGGTCGTCGGCGTACTCGGGGGCGACGATGTGCGCCCCGAGGTAGGTGACCTCGTCGGTGTGGCGGGCGGCGATGCGCAGCGCCCGGGACTCGTCCTCGGTGGTCAGGCCGTAGCCCGACTTGGTCTCGATGGTGGTCGTGCCCTGGCGCAGCGCCTCGGCGACGTACCGGGCCACGTTGGCGTCGAGTTCCTCGTCGGAGGCGGCCCTCGTCGCGGCGACCGTGGTGCGGATGCCGCCGGCCGAGTAGGCCCGGCCCTCCATACGGGCGTTGAACTCCGCGGTGCGGTCGCCGGCGAAGACCAGGTGCGAGTGGGAGTCCACGAACCCGGGGAGCATCGCCCGTCCCCCGGCGTCGACGTGACTGTCAGTGGCGGGTGCTTTGCTGGTTGTGCCGACCCAGGCGATGCGGTCGCCGTCGATGACGACGGCCGCGTCCTGGATGAGGCCGAGGGGGCCCTGGCCGAGGGAGGGAAGGTTGGTGACGAGGGTGGCGATGTTGCTGATGAGCGTGGCCATCGTGCTGCTGCTCTCCTTGGGGGCGTTGCCGGGGCTCAGTCGCGCAGGGCGCCGATGGCCTCCGCGAGCGCGGTCGGCACATCCGGGACGAGCCGGTGTTCACCGTCCCGGACGATGTGGCGGCCGCCGACCACGGTGTGCCGCACATCGGCGTTGCTCGCCGCGAATACGGCGGTCTCCGCACCCAGCCGGGCCGGGGTTCCGGCGGTACGCACCGAGTCCAGCGCGATGGTGGTGAAGTCGGCGAGCGCGCCCTCCTCCAGCCGCCCCGCGTCGGCCCAGCCCAGGCTGGCGTGGCCGTCCTTGGTGGCGGCGCGAAGCAGTTGCGCGGCGGTCCAGTGGCCCCGGGTGCGGGTGCGCAGCCGCTCGTCGAGTTCCATCGCGCGGGCCTCTTCGAGGATGTCGATCACCGCGTGGCTGTCGCTGCCCAGGCTCAACGGGCTTCCCGCGCCCTGGAGCCGAGCGGCCGGGCCGATGCCGTCGGCCAGGTCCCGCTCGGTGGTGGGGCACATGCACACGGTCGTGGACGCCTCCCCCAGCAGCCGGATGTCCTCGTCGGTGAGGTGGGTGGCGTGCACGGCGGAGGTGGTCGGCCGCCAGAAGCCGGCGTCCGCCAGGAGGCGGGCCGGGGTGCGGCCGTGTACGGCCAGGCACGCCTCGTTCTCCGCGGGCTGTTCCGACAGGTGGATGTGGGTGGGCACACCGTCCGTCCACTGCGCGAAGGCCGCGTAGCCGTCGGCGTCGGAGAAGGCGCGCACGGAGTGCAGGGCGGCGCCGATCCTCGCGTGGTCGCGGGGCTTCAGCTGCGACCAGCGGTCGTACCAGCGCTCGGCGCTGCCGTCCCCGAAGCGGCGCTGCACGCCCTGGAGCGGCTGGTAGCCGTCGCGGGTCAGGCCGCCGTGCAGATAGGCCGTGTCGAGGAGGGTGATGCGGATCCCGGCCTCGGCCGCGGCGGCGATCAGCGCCTCGCCCATGGCGTTGGGGTCGGCGTAGGGCGTGCCGTCGGCCTGGTGGTGGACGTAGTGGAACTCGCCGACACAGGTGATCCCGGCCAGCGCCATCTCGGCGTAGACGGCCCGGGCGAGGGCGAAGTAGCGATCGGGGGTGAGGCTTTGGGCGGTCGAGTACATGATCTCGCGCCAGGTCCAGAAGGTGCCGCTGCCGATCTGGACGCTGCCGCGCAGGGCA
>CAYNNX010000114.1:16986-19143 GCA_964398515.1 uncultured Streptantibioticus sp.
TGCGAGTGGGCGTTGGCGAGCCCCGGGAGCGTCAGGCCGCGCAGCACCTCGGCGCCGGACGGCGGCGCGGGCGTCCCGGTGCGCACGGCCGTGATCCGCCCGCCGTCGGCGTCGAGGGCGACCCCGGACTTCACGGCGCCGTCGATCCAGGCGTGCTCGGCCCAATACGTCGTCATCGGCACGCGAGGCCCTCCAGTACGTCGGCGAGTGCGGTCACCCCGGCGCGGCAGTCGTCCTCGGCGGCGTGTTCGGCCGGGGAGTGCGAGACGCCGGTGGGGTTCCGTACGAACAGCATGGCGGTCGGGATGGAGGCCGACAAAATACCCGCGTCGTGGCCGGCGCCGGTCGGCAGTACGGGAACCTTGCGCCCTTCGGGCGAGAGCAGCGCGCGGACGCGGTCCCGCAGCGCGTGCTCGAACTCCACGACGGGGGTGAAGGACTCCCGGGTGACCGTCACGCCGACGCCGTCGCGGCCGCCGCGTTCGATCGCAGCGCGCTCGATCTCGGCGACGACCGCGGCCAGGGTCTCCTCGTCGGCGGCACGCGAGTCGAGCCAGCCGCGCACGAGGGAGGGGATGGCGTTGACGCCGTTGGGCTCCACCGCAATCTTGCCGAAGGTGGCGAGGGCGCCGGCGAGGCGTGCCTTCTTGCGGGCGGCGAGCACGGTGTTGGCGTAGGTGAGCATCGGATCGCGGCGGTCGTCGAGGCGGGTGGTGCCGGCGTGGTTGGCCTCGCCGCGGAAGTCGAACCGCCAACGGCCGTGCGGCCAGATCGCGGAGGCCACGCCCACCGGTTCGCCGCACAGGTCCAGCGCCCGGCCCTGTTCGACGTGGAGCTCGACGAACGCGCCGATACGCGCGAGGCGTTCGGGGTCCGGCCCGATGGCCTCGGGGTCGTAACCGGCACGTTCCATGGCCTGCGGCAGGGTCACGCCGTCGGCGTCGCGCAGCGCGGCGGCCTGGTCGGCGGTGAGCTGTCCGGCGGTGAGCCGGGAGCCGACGCAGGCCAGGCCGAAGCGGGCGCCTTCCTCGTCGCCGAAGTTGACGATCGCCAGCGGCCTGACCGGGGCGGCCCCCCGGGCCCGAAGCTCGTCGAGGGCGGCGAAGGAGGAGACGACGCCCAGGGGCCCGTCGAACGCGCCGCCGTCCGGTACGGAGTCCAGGTGCGACCCGGTGACCACGGCGTCCCCCGCGGCGGGATCGCCGAGCCACGCCCACTGGTTGCCGTTGCGGTCCACCTCGTACACCAGCCCGCGCGCGAGCGCCTGCTCCCGGAACCACTCCCGGCAGTCGGCATCGGCCCCGGTCCAGGCGTAGCGGCGGTACCCGCCGGAGTCGGCATGCCGCCCGACGGGGAGCAGCTCGCGCCACATCCGCAGAAAGGAGTCGCCTGCGGCGGGCCCGCCGGGGCCGCCGGCCGCCGCCGGTCCGCTCCGCTCGGGCGCGCCGGCACCGGCGGAGCCGCCCGCCGGGCCGGGCTGGGGCGTCGAGGGGGTCACTCGCCCTCCCGCATGGGGATGCGGACCGAGCGCTCGGCGGCGACGTGCTCGGCGTGCTCGTAGCCGGCGTCCACGTGGCGGATGACGCCCATGCCGGGGTCGTTGGTGAGGACGCGGCGGATCTTCTCGCCCGCCAGCGGGGTGCCGTCGGCGACGGTGACCTGGCCGGCGTGGATGGAGCGGCCCATGCCCACCCCGCCGCCGTGGTGGATGGAGACCCAGGATGCACCGGAGGCCACGTTGACCATGGCGTTGAGCAGCGGCCAGTCCGCGATCGCGTCGGAGCCGTCGAGCATCGCCTCGGTCTCCCGGTACGGGGAGGCCACCGAACCGCAGTCGAGGTGGTCGCGGCCGATGACGACGGGGGCGCTCAGCTCGCCGCTGGCCACCATGTCGTTGAACCGCTCGCCCGCCTTGTCGCGCTCGCCGTAGCCGAGCCAGCAGATGCGCGCGGGCAGCCCCTGGAAGTGGACGCGCTCCCCCGCCATCTTGATCCAGCGGGCCAGCGACTCGTTCTCCGGGAACAGTTCCAGGATCGCCCGGTCGGTCGCCGCGATGTCCTTCGGGTCCCCGGACAGCGCCGCCCAGCGGAACGGCCCCTTGCCCTCGCAGAACAGCGGGCGGATGTAGGCCGGGACGAAGCCGGGGAAGGCGAACGC
>CAYNNX010000115.1:0-2801 GCA_964398515.1 uncultured Streptantibioticus sp.
GACGTGGAAGCGCATCGCCGACCCCAACGGCACGCACCACACCGGCACATGGCTGCTGGCCGTGCCGGAGGAGAATGAACAGATCGCCCCGGTCCGCGCCGCGCTCACCGCACGCGGCGCCGAACTGAGGACACTGGTCGTCGGCCCGGCCAGTGACCGCACCGAACTGGCCCGGGAGGTGAGCAGGCTCGGCCCCGTCGACGGCGTGCTGTCACTGCTCGTCACCGGCAACCCCGTACTGCCCACACTGCTGCTCGTCCAGGCCCTGGCCGACGCGGGCATCGAGGCCCCCCTGTGGTGCCTCACCTCGGGCGCGGTGGCCGTCGACGGCTCCGACACCGTACGCGACGCACGGCACACTCAGGTCTGGGGCCTGGGCCGGACCGTCGCCCTGGAACTGCCTCGGCTGTGGGGCGGATTGATCGACCTCCCCGCGGCTCTCGACGACCAGGCCTCGGCCCGCCTCGTCGGCATCCTGGCCCAGGTACGGGCGGGCCGGTGGGCGGAGGACCAGCTCGCCATCCGCGCCTCCGGCGTCTTCGCCCGGCGGCTCGCGCACGCACCGGCCCGCCCGGCCACCCGCCGCTGGCAGCCCCGGGGCACCGTCCTCGTCACCGGCGGCACCGGCGCCCTCGGCGGCCACGTCGCCCGCTGGCTCGCACGCGAGGGCGCCGACCATCTCGTCCTCACCAGCCGCCGGGGCGCGGACGCCCCAGGCGCCGCCGCACTGCGCGCCGAACTGGAGGACCTGGGCGCACAGGTCACCGTCACCGCGTGCGACGTGGCCGACCGCGAGGCCGTGTCGGCCCTGCTCGCCGAGCACACCCTCACCGCTGTCGTGCACACTGCCGGAGTCGCCGACTCCGGCCTGGTCACCGACACCACCCCCGCCGGGTTCGCCGCAGCGCTCGCCGCGAAGGCCGACGGAGCGGCACACCTCGACGAACTGCTCGGCGAGCAGGAGCTGGACGCCTTCGTCCTCTTCTCCTCCATCTCCGGCGTCTGGGGCAGCGGCGGCCAGGCCGCCTACGCGGCCGGCAACGCTTTCCTCGACGGGCTCGCCCGGCAGCGCCGCGCCCGCGGACTCGCCGCGACCTCCGTCTCCTGGGGGCCCTGGGCCGACGGCGGCATGGTCGAGGACGGTAACGACGAGGTGCGGCTGCGCCGCCGCGGACTGTGCGCGATGGCGCCTCGGTCGGCGATCACCGCGCTGCAGCGCGCACTCGGCCGCGACGAAGCCCTGCTGACAGTCGCCGACGTCGACTGGGCCCGTTTCATCGTGCCGTTCACCCTCGGCCGCCCCAGCCCGCTGCTCGGTGACCTCCCCGAAGTGCGGGAAGCACTCGCAGAGAACACCCCCGAGGAGGCCCACGGCTCCGGGGCGCTCGCCGAGAGCCTGGCCGGGCTCACGCAGGACGAGCAGGAACGCCTCCTGATGGAGCTCGTCCGCAACCACGCGGCCGGGGTGCTCGGACACTGCGGGGCCGCCTCGATCGAGGCCGACCGGCCCTTCAGGGAGGTCGGCTTCGACTCCCTGACCGCGGTGGAACTGCGCAACCGGCTCATCGAGGAGACCGGTCTGGCCCTGCCCACGTCCCTCGTCTTCGACCACCCCACGGCCACCGACCTCGCCGCCCACCTGCGGGCCGAACTCACCGGCAGCCAGAGCCCCGAGGACATTGCCCCGGCAGCGGCCGCCGCGGTACTGGACGAGCCCATCGCCATCGTCGGCATGGCCTGTCGCTACCCCGGCGGCGTGCGTTCCCCCGAGGACCTGTGGGAGCTGGTCGTCTCCGGACGCGACGCCGTCTCGCAGTTCCCCGGCGACCGGGGCTGGGACGTCGAGCAGCTCTACCACCCGGACCCCGACCACCCCGGCACCACCTACACCACCAAGGGCGGATTCCTCTACGACGCCGCGGAGTTCGACCCCGCCGTCTTCGGGATCAGCCCGCGCGAGGCCGTCGCGATGGACCCGCAGCAGCGCCTTCTGCTGGAGACCACCTGGGAGGTCTTCGAACGGGCCGGGATCGCCCCCGACACGGTCCGCTCCACCGGCACCGGCGTGTTCATCGGCTCCGGCTACCAGGACTACGCCGCCCGCCCGCTCAAGGTCCCCGACGGCGTCGAGGGCTACCTCTCCAGCGGCAACTCCGCCAGCGTCATCGCCGGCCGCCTCTCCTACACCTTCGGACTGCAAGGCCCCTCGGTCACCGTCGACACCGCGTGCTCGTCCTCACTGACCGCCCTGCACCTCGCCGTTCAGGCACTGCGCAACGGCGAGTGCTCGATGGCGGTGGCCGGCGGAGTGATGGTGATGTCCAGCCCGTCCGCGTTCACGATGTCGAGCAGACAGCGGGCGCTGTCCCCCGACGGCCGCTGCAAGGCGTTCGCCGCCTGCGCCGACGGCACCGGCTTCGCCGAGGGCGTGGGCCTGGTCCTCGTCGAGCGGCTCTCCGACGCTCGCCGCCACGGCCACGAGGTCCTGGCCGTGGTGCGCGGCAGCGCCGTCAACCAGGACGGCGCCTCCAACGGGCTGACCGCGCCCAGCGGCAAGGCTCAGCAGCAGGTCATCCGGCAGGCACTCGCCAACGCCCGGCTCGACCCCGACGGGGTCGACGCCGTGGAGGCGCACGGCACCGGCACCCGGCTCGGCGACCCGATCGAGGCGCAGGCGCTGCTGGCCACCTACGGCAGGGAGCGCTCCGCGGACCGACCGCTGTGGCTCGGTTCGCTGAAGTCCAATATCGGCCACTCGCAGGCGGCCGCGGGCGTCGGCGGCGTCATCAAGATGGTGATGG